>NZ_JBFTKP010000037.1:0-59308 GCF_056396005.1 Allobosea sp. 05T439
CGTTGCAACCGTTCCGCCCAACGCCAGCACATATCCCGCCACGGCCTCTGGGTCACTGGCGACCTGCGCTTCCTTCACGATCTTGCCGTGCTCGGTGATGGCGCAGACCGCAGTCTTCGCCAATGACACATCCAATCCGATGAACAGCCWCATCCCGTAATCCTCCACCTTCAGGGTCGGTACGGGAACGGCGACAGCTTGCCCTTCTAGACGCAAGTGGCAATGGGCAGCGCGCGACGCAGGCCCCGTTACAGCATCTCCCTGATCGACAATCAGATCCCGCAGACCGCGACGGTCGACCGCAAGAAGGCGAAGGTGAGCGTTCGCTATGACGGGAAGCCAGACCTGAAACCGATCGAAGGCACCAGCCTCGAATATGTCGCCAATGCCGCGATACCGGTGATCAAGGCCGGCAGTTCCTATTATGCAGTCCAGAACGGTGTCTGGTTCGTCGCGAACAGCGCGGCCGGCCCCTGGACTGTCGCGACCGAAGTCCCGGCAGCGATCTACGCTATTCCGCCGAGTTCGCCCCTGCATTTCGTGACCTATGTCAGGGTCTACAGTTCCACCCCCGAGACCGTCTATGTCGGATATACCCCGGGCTATTACGGCACGGTCACCGCACCGGGCGGCGTCGTCGTCTACGGCACCGGCTATGTCTATCCGGCCTGGATCGGATCGGCCTGGTATCCGGCACCTCTGACCTATGGATATGGCACGGCTTTCGCCTGGGGCGCGGTGTCCGGGTTCACCCTGGGGGCCATTGCCGGCGCGGCCTGGGCCGGTGGCGCCTGGGGCTGGGGCGGCGGCTGGGGTTGGGGCCACAACAATGTGGTGATCAACAACTTCAATACGTTCAACCAGTTCAACTTCAACCACGCCAACATCTACAACCGCTGGACGAACAACTCGGTGCATAGCCGCATCGACACCCGCATCGCCAACCGGGGCGGGCTCACGCCCGGCCAGCGCGCCAATCTCGGCAACGCACGCGCCAATCTGAATGCGCAGGGCGGCCTGGGCGAGCGAGCTGGCAATCTGCGCCTGAATGACGGGAACATCCGTCAGAACGCCGGCTCGCCCGCAACCACCCACGCGCGAATGACCACTACGCGGGTCGCAACGGTGAGGTCTTCCGCCGCGGGAGCAATGGCTGGGAGCAGCATCAGAACGGTCGCTGGGCCAATGCCGGTGGCGGAGAGATCCGTAATCTCGACCGTGAGCAGATCGGCCGGTTCCATGGCGAGCGGATGGAAAACTTCCGAGGAGGCGGTGGATTCGCGGAGGCTGGCGGTTTCCGTGGCGGTGGCGGCTTCCACGGCGGCGGCTTCACCGGCGGCGGTGGGTTCCATGGCGGAGGAGGTTTCCGTGGCGGCGGATTCCATGGTGGTTTCCGTCGCTAGCGGAGACGCTGGTGCGGCCACGGCCGGCCGCATCCGGCCATTGCGCCTTCACCGCATCGCCCMCGGTCCCGTTCGCGGCAAGCTGTTTGCTTGTCGCGTCCGGCATGGCAGGTTGCCATCCGCCGGACAGGGAGATGCGACGCGATGGAGCTGAAGTGGCTGGAGGACTTTGTGAGCCTCTCGACAACCTTGAGTTTCTCGCGCTCGGCCCGTGAGCGCAACGTCACGCAATCTGCCCTGAGCCGCCGCATCCGGCAGCTCGAGAGCTGGCTCGGCCTGTCCTTGTTCGACCGCAGCAGCTACCCGATCGGCATCACGGAGGAGGGCAAAATCTTCCTGCCGCGGGCGCGTGAGATCCTGAAGCTGGTCCAGACCTCGCGACAGGAGGCGCGCCAGCAGCATGAAGACACGGCCGAAGTGCTGGTCTTCGCCACGCTCAACACCTTGTCCCTGACCTATTTCCCCGGCTTCATCAGGCGCATCGAGGAGCGGCTTGGGTCGGTGAAGACCCGTTTCTGCGACCAGTATTCGTCCTATGACGGCAATGTCGCGGTCCTGAACCAGGGCGAATGCGATTTCCTGCTGACCTATGCGCATGAGACCGTGCCGCTGCTGCTCGATCCCGCTCGTTTCATCTATCGCCGCCTTGGCTCCGAGCGCGCGATCCCGGTCTCGATCGCCGGCGCCGATGGCAGGCCGGTGCATGCTCTCCGCCCCACAGGAGAGCCCGTCCGAATGCTCAGCTACGGCAGCTGCTCGTTCTTTGCCCGTCGTCTGGCCAAGCTCTTCGCCGATCGGCCCGCCCCTCACGTCACCGTCTACGAGAACCCGATGTCGGTCGGCCTCAAGGCGATGGTTTTGGCTGGGCGCGGCATGGCCTGGATCCCGGAAAGCCTTATTACCGAGGAGCTGCGCAGCGGCGTGCTCGTGCCGGCGGCCGATCCCTCCTGGGAGCTGACCGCCGAAATCCGCCTCTACCGTGCCGCATCGCCAAGCCGGCACGGTGCCGAGCTTTTCTGGGCCGCCGTCGATGAGAACATGCCCCTGAGTGCGCCGGACGCACCTGTGCGCCCGATGCCGGGCAGGCTCTCCTATGCGCGGCCCGTCGCGACCAATGCGGGGGACAGGAAGTTGAGATTGGCTGCTGCGTCGATGCCGGCGAGCTGATCATAGAGCGTCGCGATCTCGGCCTCGTTCATCGTGGCCGCACAGCAATCGAGGAATTTTGACTCGCGATCCATGTCGTCGAAGGGGTCCGCAATCGAGCCCTTTGCCTCCGAGCGTTCGACGGTCAGCGTTCGCCCGTCCGCAAGCCGCACGGTCACACGATGCGGCAGGCGCCCGGCAGCGGCCTCCTCGCTCTTGTCATAGGCCCTCATGACCGTGCGCGGCAGAAGTTCGCGCACGGCCTGGCGCTGCACCGCCTCGGGCGTGAAATCGGCCAGCGACAAGCGGTCCTGCAGGAGCGCGAGCGCGACGCAGTAATGCATCGAGAAACGGGCCTGCATCTCGTCTTCCGGGTCGGGATAGGCGAGGTTACGCGCATTCGCGATACCGACCAGCGTCTCCACCGCAAGCACGTCCCCGCTCGTGAAGCCATGTTCGGCCTTCAGCCCGAGGATCGCGTCCACCGTGTAATGCGTGGAGCCGCAGCAGGGATGGCGCTTGGGGATGAGGCCCTCGCTCTCGATGACATGCGGCTCGGCAATGGCTATCCCGGCCCATCCCGCCGCGCTCGCGTCGCCGAACAGTTCGGCCACCCCCATCGGGCATTCCAGAATGTCGAGACGACCTGTCATGCCAGCCGCCGCAAGCGCAGCCGCGTCAACGGCATTGCGGGCGGCAAGCCCCGCATGCAGCGGCTTTGCCGGGGTCCCGAACTGCCCCTTGGGCCCGGCCGCCATGCTTGCCGCTACGCTCATGGCGCGCGCGATGCCCGCCGCATCGAGTCCCATCAGCCAGGCCGTGCCTGCTGCAGTTCCGATAGCCCCCACCGTCGAGGTCGCGTGCCACCCGAGCGTGTAATGCGCCGGATTGATGCCTCGCCCGACTATCGCCTGCGCCTCGAGCCCGACGAGATAGGCGTCCACGAAGCTGCGCCCGTTCGCGGCTCGACCATGCGCGACGGCAAGCAGGGCCGGCACGAGCACGGCCGAAGCATGGGTGATGCCCGGCCGGAAATTGTCGTCGTAATCGAGAGCATGCGCCGCCGTGCCGTTCACCAGGGCGGCGACGGCTTCCGATGCCCTGCCGCCACCAATGACGGCGGCTGCACCGGACGGCCCGATGCTGGCGGCGAAAGCCGCACGCACCGACTGCGTCGCCTGATCGTCGGCGCCGGCAATCATGCAGCCGATCGTATCGGCGATCGCATGACGCGCACGCGTCCGCGCCAGAGGAGCGAACCCAGGTCCGGACCGGCTCCAGGCCGCAATGCGTTCGATGGCACTCGACATAGGCTCTCCAGATCTGCGACGAGTACGACGAGAAGGGCCAGCGCGTCCGTCAGCCCACGCGCGCGTTGAGGATGAGGCGCAGCAGGCGCCCGAAGGCGAAGCGGTTGACCTCCTMGCCCTTCTTGTCGGTGTTGACGCGGTGCACGATCACCAGGTCGAGCGAGGGAATGACGAGGCAGTACTGCCCGCCGACGCCCTGGGCGCTGTAGCTGCCATCCGGCAGCACGACGCCCGGAAAACCAGCACCGGACCGCGACACCCACCACATATAGCCATAGCCGCCACGCGGGCCTGCATCCGAGAGCGGCAGGACACTGGTCGCCACCCAGTTGGCCGGCACCACCTGCCGGCTGCGCCAGCGGCCTCGCCGCAGGAACATCAGGCCGAAGCGGGCGAGATCGCGCGTCGACATCCGGAACGGATAGGCCGGGTGCACGGAGCAGTCGTCCGGCTCGATCCAGCCGTCGCGACGTTCCTCGTCGAAGCGGAAATCCTGCATGCCGAGCGGCCCGGCGATGCGCCCCTGGAAGTCATCATGGATGCCGGCACCGGTGAGCGCGCCGAAGATCGTGCCGAGAGCGTTGAAGTCCCAGTTGTTATAGGACCAGAAGGCGCCCGGCGCGTGCGAATGGCGCGGCTCCTTGATCGACTTCATCCAGGCCGATTCATACCCGGCCGGGTGAAAGATGCCCGAGCGCGCAGTTAGCAGGTCGTAGATCGTGGCCGCCTTCTCGCGTTCGCTCAGGCCGTCCTTGTCGTCGACTCCGAGCTGCGCCAGGCTGCGCGACAGGTCGATCGTGCCTTCGTCCTCATGGATACCGATGAGAGCGCTGAGGAAGCTCTTGCGGATCGAATGGCACTGGTAACGATGGGCGAGATCGCCGCGGCTCGCGACAACCCGGCCGCCCTGCACGATCATCAGCGTCGCAGTCGCGATCGTGTCGGCATAGCTCCAGACGCGGTCGAGGCCATCCGCGGACCAGCCCGCATCAGCGGGGTTTACCGCACTCCAGTCCTCATTCGGCCAGGCCGCATCCGCAACCTGTCCGTCCCCCGAAACGTCTTTGCGCATGGAAAAATCGCCTCCCCTGAGGATTGCAGTCACGAGGCCGGCCGGTACCCCGTGCTCGCCTCCAGGAATTCCCGCGTGTAAGGCTCGGCGGCGCGGCCGGCGCGCACGTCCTCGGCGCTCATCTCCTCGATGATGCGTCCTTCGCTCATCATGCCGACGCGCTCGCACAGATGCGTCACCACCGCGAGGTCGTGACTGACCATCAGATAGGTCAGGTCGCGGGCACGCCGGAGCTGCTTCAGCAGGTTGAGGATTTCGGCCTGGACCGAAACATCGAGCGCCGAGGTCGGCTCGTCGAGGAGCAGCAGTTCGGGCTCGATGATGAGTGCGCGCGCGATCGCGACGCGCTGGCGCTGGCCGCCCGAAAGCTCATGCGGGAAGCGATAGCGGAACGACGGCCCGAGCCCGACGGCCGATAGGATTTCGTCGATGCGCTCCTGATGCCGGTCGAACCCGTGAATCCGGAGAGGCTCGGCCAGGACGTATTGCACTATCTTGCGCGGATGAAGCGAGGCATAGGGGTCCTGGAAGACCATCTGCACCCGACGAAAAAAGCTCTTGTCGCGCTGGCGCGGCACCACCGTGTCGCGGAACCTGATCGTGCCCTCGTAATCGCGGTTGAGCCCGACGAGCGCACGCAGGATCGTCGACTTGCCGCAGCCGGACTCGCCGATCAGCCCGAAGGCTTCGCCGTGCCCGAGCGTGAAGGAGACATCGTCGACCGCGGTCATCGCGGCTGCGCCGCTGCCGAAGATGATGTTGAGATGGCTGACTGCGAGGGCGGTCTGCTGCGCAGCCCCAGAAGCGTTCGTGGCCGGAGCACTCATGTCGCCACTCCGCTGCGGATCGTCGGACCGTCGAGCCAGGCCGGGTCGCGGCTCGGGACCTGGAGCATGTCGGTGGCGCGGTCGAGCCGCGGCAGGCTGTCGAGCAGCGCGCGCGTATAGGGGTGGCGCGCATTGCGCAGGTCGCGCGCGGCGATGTCCTCCATGATCCGGCCGGCATACATGACCAACACGCGGTCGCAGAAATCGGCGACGAGGTTGAGGTCATGGCTGATGAACATCAGGCCCGCGCCACGCCGCGTGACGAGCTCGTCGAGAATGGTCAGGACCTGCCTTCGCACCGTCACGTCGAGGGCCGAAGTCGGCTCGTCGGCAATGATCAGGTCCGGCTCGGGAATGAGCATCATGGCAATCATGATGCGCTGCCCCATGCCGCCCGAAACCTCGTGCGGGAAGAGCTGGTAGACGCGGTCGGGATCGCGGATCTTCACCGCCTCGAGCATGGCCAGCGCCCGCGCTTCGGCCTCGCGCCGGCCGACCTTGTGATGCAGGCGGTAGGCTTCGGTGATCTGCTGGCCGACCCGCATCAGCGGGTTGAGCGAGAATTTCGGGTCCTGCAGGATCATCGAGATGCGGTTGCCTCGAATGCTCCGCATCTGCCGCTCGCTGGCGGCGAGCAGGTCGATGCCGTCGAAGGAGAGCCGCCTGGCGTCGATATGTGCGGYCTTCGGCGTCAGCTTCAGCACCGTGCGCCCGGTGAGCGACTTGCCCGAACCGGACTCGCCGACGATACCGACCTTCTCCCGGCCGACGTTGAACGAGATGCCCCGGACCGCCTGGGTGGTGCGATGAGCCCCCTTGAAGGACACGAAGAGGTCCTCGACCTCGAGCAGCGGCTTAGCCATGACGCGGATCCAGGATATCGCGCAGGCCATCCCCGAAGAGGTTGAAGGCGAGGCTGGTGATCAGGATGGCGGTACCGGGAATGGCCGCAATCCAGCCATTGGTCAAAATGAACTCCCGGCCGGAAGCCAGCATGGCGCCCCATTCCGGGCTCGGCGGCTGCGCACCGAGGCCGAGGAAACCGAGCCCCGCAGCGGTGAGGATGATCGCTGCCATGTTGAGCGTGAGGCGCACCACGACAGAGGGAATGCACATCGGCACGACATGGCCAAGGATGATGCGCAACGGCGAGGCTCCCTGCAGCCGCACGGCGGCAATATAGTCCGACTTGCGGATCGACAGGGTTTCCGCGCGGGCAAGCCGGGCGATCGGTGGCCAGGCGGCGAGCGCAATCGCGATGATGGCGTTCTCGATGCCCGGGCCGAGCGCGGCGACGAAGGCGAGCGCCAGCACCAGGCTCGGGAAGGCCAGGAAGACATCGACCACGCGCATCAGCACGATATCGACCCAGCCGCCGAGATAACCGGAGGTGGTGCCGATGATCAAACCGAGCGGCGCGACGATGATCGCCGTCAGCAAGGCAATGTAGAGCGTGATGCGGGCGCCGAAGACGAGCCGGCTGAAGATATCGCGGCCGAGTTCGTCCGTGCCGAGCCAATGCGCCGCCGACGGCCGCATCAGCCGCTTGCCGAGATCCTGGGCATAGATGTCATGCGTCGCGATCAGCGGCGCAAACAAGGCCGCCAGCACGATGAGTACGATGACGGCCAGCCCGAACAGCGCCGACGGGTTGGCCTTGAGCCGCCACCATTTCAGGGACAGCTGCTGCATACGCGCCTGGAATGGCGAGGCCGGAACGGGGGCCGTAAGCCAGGCCTTGAGGCCTGTGCCGGACGTTTCAAGAGGGGGAGCGGACATGGCGTGCCTTCACCGGGTGCGCGGGTCGAAGACCCGGTAGAGCAGGTCGCAGAGCAGATTGAGCGTGACGAAGATGACGCCGACGAGCAGCGTGCAGCCGACCACGGCATTCATGTCGCCCGCGAGCAGGGCATTGGTCAGGTAGCGGCCGAAACCGGGCCAGGCGAAGACCGTCTCCGTGAGCACCGCCCCTTCCAGCAGGAAGGCGTAGGAGAGCGCCACGACGGTCACGACCTGCACGGCGATATTGCGAAAGGCATGGCCCCAAACGGTGCGCGACCAGGACAGCCCCTTGACCCGCGCCGTCACCACATATTCCTGGCTCAGCTGCTCGATCATGAAGCTGCGCGTCATGCGGCTGATATAGGCGAACGCGCCGAAGGCCAGGATCGAGGCCGGCAGGATGATGTGCGAGAAGGCGTTGCCGAACATCTCCCAGTTGCCCGCCATGGCACTGTCGATGAGCAGGAAGCCGGTCACATGCTCGAGGTCGAACTCATAGGTGAAGTCGATGCGCCCCGGCCCCGCCACCCAGCCGAGCGTGGCGTAGAACAGGACGAGCCCCATCAGGCCGAGCCAGAAATTGGGGGCGGAATAACCGATCAGCCCGACGACGCGTGACAGCTGGTCGATCCACGTATCGCGGTACATGGCGGCGAGCACGCCCATCGGAATGCCGAGCCCCGTACCGATGATGATCGCCACGCTGGCGAGCTCGATCGTCGCCGGGAAGACGCGGGCGATGTCTTCCATCACCGGTTTCCCGGTGGTCAGCGCCGTCCCGAAATCGAGATGCAGGATGCCCCAGACATAGCGCGCGAACTGCACCCAGAGCGGCTGGTCGAGACCGAGCTGCCGGTACATCGCGTCATAGGCTTCCTGGGTCGCGTTGTCGCCGAGCACCGCGGCAACGGGATCAAGCGGCAGCAGGCGACCGATGAAGAAGGTGAGCGCCGCGAGCCCGAACAGGGTCACGGCAACGGAAATGATGGTCCTTCCGGTTGCCCAGACCCAGGACGGAAGACCCTTCCGCCCTGGACTCGCAAACCGACGGGAGCCGACCTCGGCGACTTCGGACACCAGCCAGCCTTACTTGCTGGTTCGGGCGTAGTAGGTCTTGAAGCCGGTCCAGCTCCAGTCCTTCAGGTCCTTGCGGACACCCGCGATGTTGTACATCTGGAACATGAAGGCCATCGGCCCCTTGGCCATGACGTCCTTCTGAATCTCGGCGTAGAGCGCGTCGCGCTTGGCCGTGTCGGCTTCCAGCAAGGCTTCGTCGATCTTGGCGTTGAGCGCCAGGTCCTGATACGACGAACGCCAGCTCGGATATTGCGTCTGCTTCGCCTCGGCCCGGTTGTCGGGATTGAAGACGAGGCGCGAGGCATTCCCATGCGCATCCGGCACGCCGGTCTGCCAGGCCAGCATCGCCGACTGGAATTCGCGGCCGCGAACCTTGCTGAACAGCTGGGCATTGGCCATCCGCTCGAGCGACAGCTTCACGCCGATCTTGGAGGCGTTCTGCTGCACGCTTTGGGCGATCGGCGCCGAATGCGGCAAGGTGCCGAAGATCAGGCTGGCTTCGAAACCGTTCGGATAGCCCGCCTCGGTCAGGAGCTGCTTGGCCTTGTCGAGGTCGAGCTTGAAGGGCTGGCCCTCCTTCTCGTCCAATGCGCCGACCGCTCCAAGCTGCGCGAAGCTCGCCCGCGGCACCCCGAGATAGGTCATGATCGTCTTGCCGAGACCGTCATAGTCGATCAGGTAGCGCATCGCGAGGCGCACCTTCTCCTTGGAGAAGGGGCCGTCCGCAACGTTGAAGTTCCAGAAGAACAGCTGCGGCCGCAGAACCTTGAGGATCGAGACATCCTTCGAGGCTTCGAGGTCCTTGACGTCCTCGGGCGTCAGGTCACGCGCGACGTCGACGTCGCCCTGCCCCAGCAGCAGGCGCTGGGTGCCGGCTTCCGCGACATGCCGGATCAGCACGCGCTTCAGCGCCGGAGCCTTGCCCCAATAGCCCTCGTTCGCCTCGAGCACGATGGACTCGCCCGCGTTCCAGCGCGTCAGCTTGTAGGGGCCGACGCAGGCCGTGCGGGTGCCGAGATACTTATTGCCGAGATCACCATTCTGCTCATTGGCCATGATGGTCTTCATGTCCATCACGGCAGCGACGCGGTTGGCGGCGATCGCCTGCAGGATCAGCGTCGTCGGATAGGCCTTGTCGAGCTTGAACACGACCGTATTGGCATCCGGCGCCACGATGCGCTGATCGACCGTGTCCTTGGTGAAGCCGTATTCGGTCAGGGTCGCGGCATTGCCGAAATTGAGTTTGACCACGCGGCGCAGCGACCAGAGGACATCCTCAGCGGTCACCGGATTGCCGGACGGGAACTTGGCGCCCTTGCGCAGGTGGAAGGTGATCTCCTTGCGATCCGGCGAGACGTCCCAGCGCTCGGCGAAGAGCGGGACAACCTTGCGCTCGTCGGCCGGGTCGAAATCGACCAGCGTGTCGCAGGTGTTCTGCAGGATCTCGTTGGTCACGACCTCGCCGACCTGGGCCGGATCGAAAGTGCTGATCGCGTCGATATTCCACGCCATCACCAGGGCGTTCTTCGGCGTGGCGGCGCCGGCCGTCGTGGCAGCAGCGCAAACGGCCGCCGCAGCGGCGACGCTGGAGAGAAGATACCGCGCGGCGCGAGGCGCGCGCGTCTCCGTCGACTGGTCTTGCTTGGCCATGGTCAGTTCCCGCTCTCGTGATTGTTCTTGGTCAAGACTTGCTGTGGTCGCTAGGCCTGCGCTGTGTCTCCCGCGCAGGCCCGGCTGAAAGGCTCAGGCGGCTTCGGGCCGCGGCTGGATCGGCGGCTTCACCTCGGCCGGGATCGGGCAGATATAGGGCGTCCTGGTCGTCCGCTCCTGGTGATCCTTCTTGGCGCGCGCCAGCAGCGTCTCGTCGCTCATCACGTCGACGGCCGTACCGGCCATGATCTTGGCGGCATGAACCATGCCCTTATGCGCGGCCGGGGCCTTGCCTTGCGCCGTGATCTGCCAGGAATGGCCGGGCGTGCCGATGGCATGCGTCGCGACGCGTGCCTGGATGGTCGGCACCTTCCAGCTGACATCCGCGACGTCGGTCGAGCCGACCATCGGCACGCCTCTGGCATCCCTGGGGATCACGAAATCGCAGAGCGGGGTGTTCTCGCGCGGCGCGACGCCGGTKCGGCGATAGTCGTTCAGGATGTCGGCCTCGCTCAGCGTCGCCTGGATCTGGGCGGCGTAGGCGCGGTCGGCATCGTCGAACGGCACGGGCCCGAGGCGCTGGATGTTCTGGAACATCGCCTCTTCGAGCGGCGTATTGCCGAGCATGTTGGAAACCGCGCTCATGATCGAGATCGAGACCTTGGTCTCGGTCATCAGCGCCGCCCCCTCGGCGACTTTCTTGACCCGTTCATTGAGCTCCAGCATGCCCGCGAGATCGCGGGCGCGGATCGCATAACGTACCTTTGCCGAAGCCTGCACGACGTTCGGCGCGATACCCCCGGAATCGAGCATGGCATAGTGGATGCGGGCATCCGACGGCATGTGTTCGCGCATGTAGTTGACGCCGACATTCATCAGCTCGACGGCATCGAGTGCGCTGCGTCCCAGATGCGGCGCCGCCGCCGCGTGCGAGGCGCGGCCGGTGAAGTGGAAGTCCATGCGCGTATTGGCGAGCGACAGCGCCTCGTCGACCCGCGTCATCGACGCCGGGTGCCAGGTGATGGCGACATCGACATCGTCGAAGGCGCCGGCACGCACCATGAAGGCCTTCGCTGCGCCACCCTCTTCCGCCGGGCAGCCGAAATAGCGCACCCGCCCGGGGCGCCCCGTCTCGGCAAGCCAGTCCTTGAGCGCGGTCGCGGCCAGCAGCGCGGCCGAGCCGAGCATGTTGTGGCCGCAGCCATGGCCATGTCCGCCACCCTCGACCGGGCGCGGCTCGGCGATATTCGCCTCCTGGCTCAGGCCGGGCAACGCATCATATTCGCCGAGGAAGGCGATCACCGGGCCGCCCTCGCCCGCTTCGCCCATCACCGCAGTCGGAATGCCGGCGACATTCTCGGTCACGCGGAAGCCCTGTTCCTTCAGCATCGCCGTATGCTCGGCGACCGAGCGGTACTCGGTATAGGCGATCTCGGGCATGCCCCAGACCCGGTCGCTCAGCGCCTCGAAGGGCTGCCGCTTGGCATCGACCAATTGCCAGATCGTCTCTGAATTACGCATGGCGTCCTCTCGTATTCCAGATGCTGTCACAGATGCTTACGCAGAAAGCGTGCGACGGCCCCGAAGACCGTGCGCCGGTTCTCGATCCGGGCGAAGCCATGGCCCTCATGCGGGATGCGGACATACTCGACCGGATGGCCGCGGCCGCGCAGCACCGAATAAATCATCTCGCTCTCGCCGGGAGGCACACGCGGATCGTCGAGCCCCTGCGCGATAAACAGCGGCGCGCGAATATGGCCTGCCTTGTGGATCGGCGAGAAGCGGATCAGGTCGTCCCGATCGGCAACGAGATCGCCATATTCGACCGCGCGCAGATACTTGCGCCACGGCCCCGTGGTTTCGAGCATCGTCAGGAAATTGGCGATGCCGTAGAACTCGACGCCGACCTTCCACAATTCGGGTTGTTCGGTCAGCGCGGCGAGCACCATGAAGCCGCCATAGGAACGCCCATAGACCGCGACGCGCTCGTCATCGACCTCCGGTTGTTCGCGCAGCCACAACCGCACCGCCTTGAGGTCCGCGACACTGTCCATGCGCAGATGCTTGTCGTCGAGATGCTGGTAGGCGCGGCCATAGCCGGTCGAGCCACGCACATTGGGGGCGACGACCATGATGCCTTGGCTCAGGAAGAACTGCAGGTCGGCCCGGAAGATCGGCGTCCACTGCGCTTCCGGTCCGCCATGCACCACGACCACGGCCGGATAGCCGCCCGCCGGAGCCTTGCTCCGCGGCCGGTAGACGAAGAAGGGCACTTCGAGACCGTCGAAGCTCGCGGCGCGCTCGACGCTCGGCTCGACAAAGCTGCTTGAATCGAGACCTGCCTTGGATGCATCCGTCAGCCGCGTTGCCGTGCGGGTAGCCACATCGAAGCGCCAGATATCCGGAGACGAGGTCGCACCATCGAGCGGGAACACGAGGCCGCTGCCGTCGGGAACCCAGGCCACCGAGCCGATGGTCCCGCGCGGCAAGCCGGCGACCTCGAACTCCTCGGCCGTCGCGAGATCACGAATGAAAACGCGGTTCCAGCCTTCCTCGTTCGCCACATAGGCGAGGCGGCCCTGGTCAGGCGCGAGCGCGATCGCCTCGATATCCTGCTTCTCCCGCTCGACGATCCAGGTGACGCGCCCCTCGGCCAGTGCACAGAAGGCGACACCGAGATGCTCGCGCCCCTGATCGGACACGAAGAAGAAGCCGCTGCCATCCTTCTTCATGCGGCTGACGACATAGCGCGCGCGGCCCTCATGCGGCAGCAATGGCGTGAGGCTGCCAGTCTCGAGATCGAGGCGATGCAGGTCCTGATMGCTCATCGAACGCGTGGCGTTGGCGACGAGCAGCGACTTGCCATCGGGGAAGAAGGCGACCGCCTCACGATAGCCGGAGCCTTGATGGACGCGCTTGGCGGTGCGCGTAGCGAGTTCCATGACGTAGACGTCCATATGCTCGCAATCGCGGGCATTGGAGGTGAATGCGATGCGTTGTCCGTCCGGCGCCCAGGCGCCCCAGGCATGCACGACCGTCGGATCGTCGGTAAGCGGCTCAGGCACTCCGGAGGCGCCCGGCACCAACCAGAGTTGGTGCCGCTCGTCGCCACCGCAATCCATCGTGAAGAGGAGGTCGCGGCCCTTGGGGTTGAAGGAGATCGCGCCGATCGGCTCCGGCATATCGGTCAGGCGCCAGGGCGCTCCGCCCGCGAGCGGCCGCAGCCAGATCTGGTGCGTGCCACTCTCGTCGCTGAGATAGGCCAGCAATTCGCCGTCGGGCGCGATGGCGGGGCTCTTTGCGCTCCGGACCTCGAGATAGGGCTCGATGCCGATGCGAATCTGGTTTGCGGCCTCGTACATGGGCTCTCCCTCAGGCCGCCTGGGCCAGCATCACATCGCGCAACCGGTCCGTTGCCTCGCGCAGGGCTTGCGACAACGCCGGCGCACTCGGCGTCGCTGCGTGGTTCGCTTCGGTCACGATCGTGAACCGGGCTTCGGGCCAGGCCTTTTTCAGCTGCCAGGCCGTGCTCATCGGCGTCACCGTATCGTAGCGCCCCTGCACGATCTCGGCCGGCAAATGGCGGATGCGACCGATGTCGCTCAGCAATTGGCCGGAGGGAAGGAAGGCCCCGTTCATGCAGTAATGCGTGAAGATCCGGGAGATCGCGAGCGCGGCGTCGGTGTCGGTCAGCGTCGCGACATGGTCCGGGTCGGGCAGGAACGTCTGGGTCTGCGCCGAAAAGGTCCTGAGGCTGACCGCCGCTGCAGCACGCAACCCGGCATCGTCGCTGGTCAGGCGCTTGTAATAGGCCAAGAGCAGATCATGACGCTCCGCCGCCGGCACGAATTCGGCAAAAGCCTCCCAATGATCCGGGAAGATCATACGCGAGCCCTGGAACCACCAGTCGATCTCCGAGCGCTGCGCCATGAAGATGCCATGCAGACGGAAGCCGAGACAGCGCTCGGGATGGCTCTGGCCGTAGGCGAGCCCAAGACAGCTGCCCCAGGACCCGCCGGTGACGAGCCAGCGCTCGATGCCAAGATGCCTGCGGATACGCTMCAGATCGGCGATCAGGTCCTGCGTCGTGTTGCCGTCGAGTTCCGCATGCGGGGTCGATTTCCCGGCACCGCGCTGGTCGAAGGTCACGATATTGAAGACGGCAGGGTCGAAGGTCCGGCGCTGGGCCGGCTTGGTGCCGCCGCCCGGACCGCCATGCAGAAAAACGACCGGAATGCCGTCCGGATTGCCGCTGGTCTCAACATGGAGTTCATGCGCGCCCCCCACCGCAAGCCGAAAAGCGCGGTAAGGCTCAAGCGCGGGGTAAAGAACGTCATCGTAGGCCGACACGCCTTGCTCCAACGAAAAACGCGCTGAAGCCAGCGCTCAACCATCTCGATGACCTAACGATGCCACGCTCGGCCCGATGCTGGCTAATGCAATTTGGGTTCGATGTTATGCGCCTGTGGAATAGTTTTGCAGCATACCCGTCCCCGACCTCCTGTTGCCTTGGGCGCCGCGGCCAGCCGCGCGGGCAGGCTCTTATTTCCGCTGAGGCAAAGGCCCTCGCCATGTCCCCAGCAGCATATCGAGAAAGCGCTCCGCAGCCGGAGCAAGGCGAACGCCGCGGCGACGCACCACGCCAATGGTCCGCGAGACCTCCGGATCGCGGATCGGGCGCGTCACGATGATGGGATGCTCTCCGGTCGGCGTTGCAAGGCGCGGCAAAACCGAGATGCCAAGCCCGGCTTCGACCAGCCCCAGCGAGGTCGACAGATGCGTGACTTCGAAGGACCAGTCCAGCCGCACGCCGACCCGTACCAGGGCCGCGTCGAGGATGGCGCGATTGCCGCTCGCCCGGCTGACGGTGACCAGTGGATGCCCTTCGAGATCGGCCCAGCCGAGCGATGGCTTGCTCGCCAGGATATGGTCGCGCCGGCAGGCGAGGACGAACGGGTCTTCGAGCAGCGGCTCGAAGCTCAGATCGGGATCGGAGCCGCCGAGCAGATTGATGCCGAATTCGACCTCGCCGCGCGCCACGCTCTCCAGGCCATCATTGGCCGAGAGGTCGAGGATCCGGAACCGAATATTGGGATACTGCTCCGAGAAGCGCGCGATCACCGAGGGCAGGAAGTAAAACGCGGCCGTCGGCACACAGGCGAGCGCGATCTGCCCTGCTCGCCTCGTGCCAAGATCGCGCATCGCGAAGATCGATGAATCGAACTCGTCCAGCATGCGCCGCACCAGCGGCAGCATCTCGCGCCCGACCATGGTCAGCGCCACGCGCCGCGTCGTGCGTTCGAGCAGGGCCGCGCCGACCGCTGCCTCGAGCCGCTGGATGCGCCGGCTCAGCGCCGGCTGCGACATGTTGAGGGCCTCTGCGGCGCGGTGGAACCCCTCCAGTTCAACCACCGCGATGAACGCGCGCAGATCAAGCGCTTCGAAATTGATGCTCATGGCGCATCAATAACACCGATCTCTGCATTTCACAGAGGTTTCACGATCTGGGATGAGAGCCCGTCACTCACCGCTGGACGCCGCCCTTGCCCGATCCGCTCAAGCCCACTCATGCACGTGCCCTGCGCATTCCCTGCGTGCTGATGCGCGGCGGCACATCCCGCGGCCCGTTCTTCCTGGAAACCGATCTGCCGGCTGACCCGGAGGCGCGCGACCGCGTGCTGCTCGCAGCAATGGGGTCGCCTCACACGCTGCAACTCGACGGGATCGGGGGCGGCAATTCGCTGACCAGCAAGGTCGCCATCGTCGGCAACGCGTCACGCCCGGATGCCGATATCGATTACCTCTTCGCCCAGGTCGCAGTCGACCGGGCTCATGTCGATCTCGGTCCGAACTGCGGCAACATGCTCTCCGCCATCGGCCCCTTCGCCATCGAGGCCGGCCTCGTGCCGGCATGCGATGGTGAGACGATGGTTCGGATCTACAACCGCAATACCGCCTCGCTGATCGAGGCGGTGGTGCAGACCCCCGGCAAACGTGTCGAGTATGACGGCACAACCGCGATCGACGGCGTTTCAGGCACTGCAGCCCCGATCAAGCTGACCTTCCTCGAAGCCGTCGGTTCCAAGACCGGCTCCCTGCTGCCGACCGGCAAGCCGCGCGAGTTGATCGATGGTGTGCCGGTCACGTTGATCGACTATGCCACGCCGATGCTGCTCGTCCGCGCTACCGATTTCGGCCTTGCCGGTGACGAGATGCCGGCGGAGCTCGACGCGAATACGGCCCTGCTGGCGCGGCTGGAGGAGATACGGCGCGAGGCGGGCAGGCGCATGGGTCTTGGCGACGTCGCCGGCCGGGTCATTCCCAAGATCGGACTGCTTTCGACGGCCCGCCAGGGCGGCAGCCTGACCTCACGCTATTTCACGCCGGACCGCTGCCATCGCAGCCATGCCGTCACCGGCGCACTCTGCATCGCCGTCGCCAGTCAGGTCGCCGGCAGCGTTGCGCAAGAGGTAGGTCTCGCGGACGCCGCCTCGCTGGTGACGATCGAACATCCGAGCGGCCGTATCCAGGTCGACCTCGCTCTCGACGCATCTGGCCAGGTTGCCAGAGCCAGCCTGGTGCGCACCGCGCGCCGTATCTTTGAAGGCCATGTCATCGTCCCCGCCAGCGCGATTGGCGCGCTGCCAGAAGGGACTGCAATCGGAGGAAATTCCCATCATGACACCGACGCGTCGCCACTTCTGCAGCCTGCTGACGACTGCAGCCGCCAGCGCCTGTCTGCCTGAGCTGGCATTCGCTCAGGCAGCATTTCCCGAGCGGCCGATGCGCCTGCTGGTGCCTTACGCGGCCGGCGGCGGAACGGACGCGATCGCGCGTCTGGTCGCCCAGGGCGTTGGAGAAAAGCTCGGCCAGTCACTGGTCGTGGAGAATAACGGATCGGCCGGCGGCAACCTGATCACCGCACAGGCCGCCACCTCTCCCGCGGATGGCTACACGGTGCTGATGGCCAATCAGGGCCCGATGGTGGTCAACCCGCACCTGTTCAAGAACGTCAAGGTCGATCCGCTGACGGCCTTCGACCCGATCACCCTGATTTCCGCAGCTCCGCTGGTCGTCGTCGTGGCGCAGAATTCGCCCCACAAGACGATCAAGGACCTGATCAGCTTCGGCGAGAAGAATCCGGGCAAACTGACCTACGGCTCTGCCGGCAACGGTTCGGCCAGCCACCTGGCCACCGTTCTGCTGGCGCAGATGGCGCAGTTCACAGCCGTGCACGTGCCCTATCGTGGCGCAGGCCCGGCCCTGACCGACCTCCTCGCCGGCCAGTCCGATTTCATGATCACCACCGTGCCGTCGGTTCTCGGGCTGATCGAAGGCAGCAAGGTGCGCGCGCTGGCGGTGACCGGCAAGGAGCGGGCCAAGCTCTTCCCGGAGGTGCCCTCGGTCGCAGAAAGCGGCTGGGCCGGTTACGAGGCGACAGCCTGGTATGGTTTCGTCGTGCCGAAGGGGACGCCGAAGGATGTCGCTGCAAAGCTCCGCACCGCCACGGTGGAGGCCATCAACGACGCGACCATCCGCGAACGGCTGAAGAACGAAGGCGCCGAGCCGATCGGCAATACGCCGGCCGAGTTCGCTGCGATGATGGAAGCGGAGTCGAAGCGCTGGGCCGGCATCATCAAGCAGGCCCAGATCGCGGTAAACTAGGCCCGAGACGGGCCAATCCATACAAAGACCTGCGTCACGGCCCGCCAGCGGCAGGCCGTGACGCAGCGTACTTATCCAGCCTGAGCGATTCCGGGCCTAGCTCTCGCCTCTTTGCGGCAGGCGAGGCAGCAGGATCGTAAGCAGCCCCAGCAGCGGCAGGTAGGAGCAGACGCGGTAGACGAAGGCGATACCGTGCGTATCGGCGAAGTTGCCAAGCAGGGCCGCTCCAAGTCCACCCGCGCCAAAGGCAAAGCCGAAAAACACGCCGGCGATCAGGCCGACACGGCCGGGCACGAGTTCCTGTGCGAAGACGACAATCGCAGAGAATGCCGAGGCGAAGATCAAGCCGATCACGACGCTCAGCACGCCGGTCCAGAACAGGCTCGCATAAGGCAGCAGCAGCGCGAACGGGATCACACCCAGGATCGAGAACCAGATCACGAAACGCGCTCCGAACCGGTCCCCGATCGGCCCACCCAGAAAGGTCCCGACTGCGGCTGCACCGAGGAAGAGAAACAGCATCAGCTGCGCATCGCGCATGCCGAGCTGGAACTGGTCGATCACGTAAAAGGTGAAATAGCTCGAGATGCTGGCCATGTAGACATTCTTGGTCGCGGTCAGCAGCACGAGGATGAGGAACGCCAGTGCGACGCGCCCCTGCGGCAACGGCAGCGTGCGACTGACGGCAGGACGGCTGGCATTCTGGCGGCGATGACCGGCATACCAGGCCCCGACCCAGCCGAGCACGATCATGCCCAGCATCGCTATGGCCGAGAACCACGCCACACTGCCCTGGCCGAATGGCAACACCACGAAGGCCGCGAGCAGCGGTCCGATGGCCGAGCCCATATTGCCGCCAACCTGGAAAAGCGATTGCGCCAGGCCGTGGCGGCCGCCGGAGGCAAGGCGAGCCACCCGTGACGCCTCCGGGTGGAAGATTGCGGAACCGAAGCCGATCAGGCTCGCCGCCATGAGCAGCATCGCAAAGCTATGCGCATTGCCCAGCAGGATCAGTCCGGCGCAGGTGCAGGCCATCCCGGCCGGCAGCGAATAGGGCATCGGCCAACGATCGGTCACCATCCCGACGACCGGCTGCAGCAGCGAGGCCGTGACCTGGAAGGTCATGGTCAGCAGTCCGATCTGGACGAAATCGAGAGCGTAGTTTGCCTTGAACAGCGGGTAGAGCGAGGCAAGAAGCGATTGCATCACATCGTTGAGCAGGTGGCAGAAGCTCACCGCCAGCAGGATCGATGTCGTCGTCTTCTCGAAACGGGACCTGGTCCCGGGGAACGCTGCAACCATCTCAATTCGTCTCCAGCGCGGGCCGCAAACACCGGCTTATCGCCGCCATGCCTCTTTACAGAGCGCCTCCTTGACCTGCATTCGTGTTTCGGTCGAATTCTTTTGCGTTTGGGCCAAAGATGAGAAAACTGCCGCAGCATCTGCTCGAGGCGCGCGACGAGGCTCACCGCCGTAACCTCGGATGGATTGCCTATGCCGAGGCCGACATCCTGGTGCACAGCAACGAGGATCCGGCGGGCTACACCATCCCTCTCCATAGCCACCAGCGCATCCAGTTGCTCTGCGTCTTCTCCGGCGTGGTGGCAGTCGCGACCGAGCGCGGCCGCTGGATGATTCCGCAAGGCCACGCGCTGCTGATCCCTCACCATCTCGAGCATTCCGTGGAAATGCTGAGCGATGTCAGCATGCGATCGGTCTATCTTCTGCCCCGGGAGGGCGTCCTGGCCGATCCCGAGCCGGTGGTGCTCGAGGTAACGGATCTTGCGCGCAGCCTCATCATCGAAGCGATCCGCCTGCGCGAGGCGCCCGCCGGAAGCCGCAAGCTCACATTGAGCCTTCAGCTCCTGATGGAAGAGATCGCCTCCCTCGAATCCCGTCCTCTCGGCCTTCCCTTCCCGGCCGACAGGAGACTCGCGGCGCTATGCCGGGCCTATATGGCAGCGCCGTCGGCGAATGCCCGGCTCGACACCTGGGCGGAAGCGCTTGCGATGAGCCGCCGAACTTTCACACGCTTCTTCCTCAKGGAGACGGGCGTCAGCTTCGCGACCTGGCGGCAACAGGCCAGCCTGTTCGCCTGTCTGCCGAAACTCGCGGAAGGCGCGCCGGTGACGCAGATCGCCATGCTGGCGGGCTACGAGAACGTCGCCGCCTTCACCACGATGTTCCGCCGCCTGCTTGGGACCTCGCCGCGCAGCTACATGAAGGCCTCGATCACCGGCTAGGCCCGCGCCGGCTCGCCAGGGCCGCTATGTCCGGTTTCCTTCCGGCAGTGGCGACCTCCAGGACGAGCTGGTGTCGATCCGGGTCGTGGCGAAGCGCTCGCGGAGCCACTTGGCTGCCGGACCGCATGGCCGCTGCTTGTGCCAGATCATCTCGAGCGCGATCGGCCAATCCGCGTCGTCGAATTGAAGATCCGGCGTGATCAGACCGGGGGCGGCCGGCGAATTCGCGATGACATGGTCGGACACGAAGGCCCAGCCGATGCCGTGCTTCACCATTTCCAGAATGACCCAGTGGCTTTCCACCCACCAGACCTCGGCGGCAACGCGCAGGCGCCGCTTCTCCGGCCCGTCGCTTCTGGCGGCGACGAGGATCTGCCTGTAGCGCTTCAGCTCTTCCCAATCGACGCGGGCCTTGGCAAGCGGATGGTCCTTGCCGCAAACCAGCTTGAGCGGGACCCATCCGATCGTCTGGAAGCCAAGCTCCGTCGGCAAGACCTCCTGACGCCACATCACCCCGATATCGGCTTTCCCCGCGAGGACCAGCCGGCTCACATCCTCCATCAGCGGAAACAGGATTTCGAGCTCAACATGGGGGAAGTGCCGCGCGAAATCGGCAAAGAGCGCCCCCAGAGCGTGCTCCGGGTAAAGTTCGTCGATCGCGATGACAAGCCGCTTCTCGACATGAGCCTCGAAGCTGCGCGCGACGCCGATGAGGTGTTCGCTGCGATCGAGCACGACCTTGGCCTCGCGCAGCAATCTTTCGCCCGCCGGAGTGAGCACGGGATTGCGCCCAGCCCTGCTGAACAGAGCGACGCCGAGATCCTCCTCGAGATTCGAGACCTGCGTGCTCACGGCTGATTGCGCTTTGCGAAGCGCGCGCGCTGCCCCGGAGAACGAGCCATGCTCCGCTGCCGCGACGAAGGCCCGAAGTTGGTCCAGCGAAACCGTCATCTATCTGATTATCAGATACGATCCAACTTGATGCAATCGAAATGACAGATAGAGAACGCGGCCATCAATCCTAGTGAAGGCCCCTTAGCACATGCGCTCCGTTCGAGACCGAATCCGCCACGCACTCATGTTCGAGGCGATCGGATTAGCCATTGTMATTCCAGCGGGAGCCTATCTGTTCGGCCTGCCGGCGGGCCATATCGGCGTCATCGGCGTCGGCAGCGCAACCGTCGCTACGATCTGGAACTTCCTCTTCAACCTGGGCTTTGACCATGCGATGCAGCGTATGGTCGGCCATACCCATAAGGGTATCGGCACGCGCATCCTCCATGTCGCGTTGTTCGAGGGCGGACTTCTGATGATCCTGCTGCCCCCGATCGCCTGGTATCTCGGCATTACCCTGATGCAGGCCTTTGTGATGGATATCGCGATCGTCGTCTTCTACGTCGTCTACGCCTTCAGCTTCAACCTGGCCTATGATCGGGTCTTCCCGATCCCGGCGAGCCCGGCCTATGCCATGTGACGCTGAGACTGTCTTCGCGGCGTCAGCTCATCATGGCGGCCGCGCGCTGGACCGCGGGCCTCATCTCCAGCCGGAGACGAAGCCCGCCCGATGACGAGTGCGAGGACCCGTATCGCTGATAAATCCGCTGCTGCGGGCGAGCCGGATCGGGGTGCCGTTCAGGCTGCTTCCGGCCCGGCTCGAACAGCCCCTTCACTTGGCTCTGTGCCTGAGGGTTGGCGCTAACCGCCAATCTTGAAGGAATAGGTCGTGCTCAATCCGAACGAGAACTGGTCGCGCGCGCCAATGGTGCGGACGATCGGCGAGCGCGCGGCATCCTGGAGCAGGCGGTCATAGCGGGCATAGGCCGTGGTCTTCCAGACGTCCGACCATGCATATTCGAGTGCCGCCGCGAGGCCCGCCGATTTGACGCCTCCCGACGGGCTGTAGGCGGCGAGGATGCCGTTAGCCTGCGATTCCTCCGGCGTCACACCGAAATTCCTGCGCATGTACGCCTGGTTGCCGAAGGACAGGCGCGGACCACCCGAGAGCGTGAAGCGGCCGATCGGTTGAACCCAGTCGACGAAGATATCGGCGACGATGCCATGATGGCCGTGGAAGCCCTGCCGTACCTCGATACGAGTCCGTAGCCGGTMCTCGATCGGCCAGAACTCGGCGAAGGCGCCAGCCTCGATCGTCCAGGGCACGTCTCGCATGCCGAACAGTTTTCGATCCGAGCCGGAATAGCGACCCGACTTCAGGTCGCCGACGACGCCCATGCTGAAGCGGCTCGTCTCATACAGGGCGAAGTCCAGCCCCTCGTCGGGTGCGCTGAACCCTTCCGGCTCGCCAACCCGCCGCCAGCTCAGCGACGGCGTGCCCGACGGTCCGTAGGCCTTTGCGCCGTCATATTTGGGACCGATCTGACCCGAGCCGCCGAGCGTCACGATCCAGCCGGAGGCCGGAGTGGGGTTCAGCAGCGCCGGAGCCGGATCGGCCGCGACAGCAACCTGGGATCCAGCGACCAGGCACAGACCGGCGACGGCAAGCTTAGGGTAGGCGGGCACAATCGTCGCTCCTGCAGGACACCCAATCGCTTGCCATATCTGAACTCTGTCGCAAACCGGTAAAGATCGAACCCAGCGTCACTCGACGATTTTTCTGCCGAGTTTCACGTCCAGTTTCTTAATGCGGTGCCACAGGCTGCGCTCGGCAATGCCGAGGAGCCGCGCGGCCTGGACCTGGACGCCGTCCGTACGCCGCAGCGCCTCGATGATGAAGCCGCGCTCGAGCCGCTCGAGTTCGGCATCGAGATCGTTCGGGAGGCGATCGCGCTCGGCGCGCCGCGCGCCACCTTCAAACAAGTCGCGAGGCAGATCCGGGACGTCGATGGTCGGGGACTTCGCGACGATCACGGCGCGCTCGACGCAATTATGCAGCTCACGGATATTACCGGGCCAGTCATGGCCGTCCATCGCCGAGAGAGCGGCCGGGGTAAAGCCGGTCACGCGCTTGCCCATCGCCTCGGCCAGCGTCGCGAGGAAATGGGCGGCGAGGATCGGGATGTCCTCGCGCCGCTCACGCAGGGCAGGCAACTGGATCGGGAAGACGTTGAGCCGATAGAACAGGTCCTCCCGGAACTCGCCGGACGCAACCGCCTGGCGCATGTCCCTATGGGTTGCCGCGATCAGCCGGACATCCACCGTCTGGCTGCGGGTGCCGCCGACAGGTTCGAAGCTGCGCTCCTGAACCGCACGCAACAGCTTCGCCTGAACGGCGATCGGCATATCGCCGATCTCGTCGAGGAAGAGCGTTCCGCCATCGGCGGCGGCGAAGCGGCCGACGCGGTTGGCCAGCGCTCCGGTAAAGGCACCTTTCACATGACCGAAGAGCTCGCTTTCGAGCAATGTCTCGGGGATGGCAGCGCAATTGATCGCGACAAAGGGCTTGTTCCGGCGCGGACTGTTGAAATGGATCGCGCGTGCGACGACCTCCTTGCCGGTGCCGCTTTCTCCGTTGAGCATAACCGTGGCGCGCGTCTCACAGACCTCGGTGACCTGCTCGATCACCCTTCTGAAGGGCGGGCTTGTTCCGATCAGATTTTCGAAGCTGTAACGGCCCTCGAGTTCGCCCCGCAGCCGCTCATTGTCGCGCACCACCTCGGCCAGCCGCAAGGCGCGGCGAATGACGGCCGCGACATCCTCCATCTCGAACGGCTTGGCGATGTAGTCGAAGGCGCCCTCCTTCACGAGTTCGACAGCATCGCGAACCGTGGCAAAGGCGGTGATGACCACGACCGGAACATCCGGCCAGCGCTTGCGCACCTCCTGTAGCAGGGCGCGCCCATCCATCCCGGGCAGGCGCAGATCAGTCAACACGAGGTCGAACCGTTCCTGCTCCAGACTGGAAAGCGCCTCGCGGGCGTTTTCGACGGCGGTCGCGCGATAGCCGAGATCATCCAGCGCAGCCGCCAGAACATCGGCCAGTCGGGTTTCGTCATCGACGACCAGGATGCTGTGGGTCATCCGGGTGCTCCACGCTCCAGCAAAGGCAATGTAATTGTGAACGAGGCGCCCTGCCCCGGCGGGCTCGCATAATGGGCGCGGCCACCATGCGCAGCAGCGACGGATTGCACCTTCGCGAGGCCAAGCCCCGTGCCCTTCGTCTTGGTGGTGAAGAAGGGATTGAAGATCTCGCCCCTGATCTCGTCCGCCACGCCATCCCCCTGATCGCTGATTGTCAGCGAAATCTCTCCATCGGCCGATGTGAGCTCCGCCGTGATCATTCCGCCGGCGGGCATCGCATCGATCGCGTTCAGGACGAGATTCAGGCCCGCCTGATGGAGCTGGTCCGGGTCGCCCGAGATCAGCCCACCCCCGCTATGATCCCTGATGTCGAGGACGACGTCATGACGGTCAAGCTCCGGCATGGCGATCGAGGCCACCCGATCGATCACCGCGCGGAATGGAAAGACCGTCTTGCTCGGCGCCTTGGGCTGAGCGAAGTCGAGAAAGTCCCGCACCAGCGTCTCGATGCGGCGTACCTCCTCGATCACATAACCAAGCATGCGGTCCTCGGCGGCCCCGAGCTTGGCGCGATTGCGCACCACCTCGGTCGAGGTCTTGATGATACCGAGCGGGTTGCGGACTTCATGGGCAATCACCATCGCCGCTTGCCCAAGGGCCGAGAGCCTGTCGCGACGCCGGAGCTCGGTCTCCAGAGCATGCAGCTTGCCGAGCTGCTCCGCCATACCGTTGAAGCCTGCGGCGAGCTGCGCAATCTCGCGCCCGCCGGTTTCAGGAACCCGTTGCTTGAAATCGCCGGCTGCAATCGCCCGGACGCCGCGCGTCAACGCACGCAGCGGCTTGACCAGGATACCCGACATCGCAGCGCCGACGATGATCGAGATGAGGCTACCTAGCAGGAAGATGCCGATGAAGAGCTGGGATGGTCCAAGCTGCTCGAAGAAGTCGGCACCGCTCGGCAGCCCGATGAATGCGACAGCCGCCAGCTTGCCATCGATACCGCGGAAGGCGGTGTAGACCGCACGATAGGCGCCGCCATCGGCCTCGCGGTCGAAGATCGTATCCTCGCCCTTCGCCAGGCGCTCACGGATCGCATCGGGTACCGTGCGCGTATCGTCCGGATGGGTCAGCATGACGGATTCGAGGCCCGCGCTGGTCTCGGCGAAGAGCCGGACATCCAGCGAGGTCACCACCTTGATGCTGCCGAGATAAGAATCATCGAGCCAGGTGCCGACAAGAACGTAAGCCGGCTTGTCATTGACCTGGACGCTCTGCACGGCGCCGGCCATGAGGTGCTTTTCATCCCCGGTCGTGATCTTGAAGATGCCCTGGCTCGTTTCGGTGGGCAGGACAGCCGAGGACGTGAAGTCGCGCGAGTTGAACAGCATTTCGCGCCGATCGTCATAGATCGCGATCAGGTCATAGCCGACCGAACTGAGCAGCGCGAACTCCCGCTCGATGGCCTTGGGGCGGCGAAGATCGCCATGGACCGAAGTCTCCAGGCGGTGGCCGATGACGCTGGAGACGCGCTGCGCCTCCTGAGTCGCTTCGGTCACCTCGAGCATGAAGAAGCGCGAGGTCTCGCCGAGCCATTGCTCGACATTCGCCTCAAAGGCGGAGGAGATCAGCCGTGCCGCGACATAGGCAGAGGTCAGCATCGCCGGGACGCTGACGAGCAGGAAGCCGATCACAAGCCTCAACCGCAGCGACGTCTTGCGAATTGGCATCAAGCCGTCTCCAGGACAATGGAAGGCTGCGTTCTGCCCAAGCAGGACGTCCGCTCAGGGTCGCCTCGTCCAGGTGTCGTCATCGCAGATAAAACCACCCAGCACGCACCCCTTTACGACGAGTGTCCTCTGTGACTGCAAGCGGATCGTGGTCTTGTAAGTGCGACCATCCTCCGGATTATACCCCTCCCCTGCAAGCAGCCCCGCCGTACCCTCAGGCCTGAAGCCAGTCAGGACCTGGACACCGAGCAGCGAGCGCCCGCGCAAATTGCTGTCGGGGTTTGATCGATCGACCCGCTCCTGCTTGAGCCAGACGATCTTGCCGCAGAGCGCCTGCCCGCAGCGCGCGATCGCAATCTCGGACTCGCCATCGGAATCGCGCCAGCGCCCGACGACCTCGCTCATCGGGTCCGCAGCGGCGGCATGCAGCGACGGCATCGCCACCAATGCGGCGAGAACAAGCATTCTAGCGCTAAGTCTGGCCATCGCCATCCTCCTCATCCTCCCAACCCAAAGCAATGACGCCGGCGACGATCAGGGCGATGCCACCGGCTTGAACGGCATCGATCCGTTCGCCGAGCGCAAGCCAGGCGAGCAGAGGCACCGTGACATAGGCGAGCCCGGTCATCGGAAAGGCGCGGCTGAGCGGCATGTCACGCAGGATCAGCATCCACACGATGAACGTTGCGGCATAGCCGAGCGCCGCCAGCCAGACGCCCGGCAGCGTCGATGCCCTGATCATCATCTGCAGCCCGAAATCCATGTCGGCGAGCCCGTCCGCCCCCCATTTGAAGGCAAGCTGGGTCGCGGTATCGAGCGCAATGAAGACCGTCCAGATCCAAAGCTGGCGCCATGGCACGGGCTGCCGCGAGGTCTCGATCGTGCTCATGCCGCCTGCTCCCTTGCCGCCTGCTCCCTTGCCGGTGTCCGGGGCAGCGCCCGCAGGTCCGGATCGAACCTGTCGAAGGCGAACCAGGGACTGGCCGATTTCAGGGCCCATTGCAGCGCGGCATTCCGGTGCCTGAAGAAGACCGTTGAAGGCACCAGCCGGCTGCCGAAGCGCAGTTTCGACGCATAGGCTGTCTGGCCGGTCTGCAGCCGGGCGATGCCGCGTTCGAGACAGAAACGAACATTCGTCATCCAGCTCACCACATAGAGGTTGTGCTGACGGGCGAGCGGGTAGCGCATGCCGAGGAACTTATCGATCACCCTGTCATTCTCGATCAGCAGCAGATTGAAGGCGGCGAGCGTCTGGCCCACCCAATAGAGAGCAAAGACGGCGCGCTCGCCGAGCGCCGCCGAGACAGCCTTGAAGTAACCCGGGGGGAGCACCTCCAGATCACCGTAGTCGAGGTCGCTCTCGGCCCGCGTCGACTCGTAGAGCTCGGCGATCTCGCTCTCGATACCCTCGAGCCCATGCCGCATCTCGACCCGGATCTCGCCGGCCTTCGCCAGCTTGCGCCGGATATCCTTGCGCGTGGCAGCCGAGAGCGAGGCGAGATAGTCCGCCTCGCCAGCGAAGGGCAGATCGAGGACCGCGAACGGCAGGCTGCCGACACCAGCAAATCCCCGCGACAGCAGCGCATCACGCAGATCCGACGCACCCTGCGCGGCAACATCCTTCCAGGCCACGACATCGGCCCCCACGCTTCGGGCGTGCTGGTCGAGAATTTCGCCCAGCGCGGCGAATGCGGACGCGGATTGATCCGATTCAAGCCCATTGCGCACGCAGGCATGACAGCGTTCGGCATAGGGCGAGCCGACACAGAGCACCTTGAGGCAGACGAGACGCGGCGCCAGCCTGAACACCGCATCTCCGAAGCGCCGGAGCCCACCCTGAAATGGCGTATCAAGCCGATAGGTGAACAGGAAGAACGGCGCGATGGCACTGACGCCAAGGGCATCCTCGACACAGGCCGCGCCCATGGCGATCCCGCTGCCGCTTCCGGCCAGCGCCTGCTCACAGGCGCTGTAATAGGCATGGTTTTCGGCTTCGCCGGGGCAGCAGCGATCCCACGCCTCGGGCGCAATCTCGGCGATCCGTTCGACGATGCGGGCGCGCGGCGCGTTCATTCCGCCGCAACGGCGCAGAGGCTCGCCGGCTCCCGTCGGACCTTGTCTGGAACGGACAGCCGCGCCGCCAGGGCAAGCGAGCGGTCGATCACGACATCGCGCTGCTGGTCGATGGTCACGAGATGATAGCTGTCATTCAGCACGACGGTATCGACGATTCCGCCAAGGCGCCGCTGGATATAGGCCGCATTGGAGAGACCGGAGATGTCGTCCTCGCGCGCCTGCACGACGAGCGCGGGACAGGTGATCTCGCCCATCCGGCGGCGCGTGTCCTTGATCAGCGCCCACATCTGCTGAAGCGAGCCCGCGGGCGTGCCCAGGAGGCCGGCCTGCGAGCTGTCCCCGCCGCCCATCGCCCCCACGATCATCGCGCGGGTGCGCTCATCCTTGACGCCATAGGGCTCGCGCTCGACAAAGCGATAGCGGCGGCCCATGGGCGTGTTGATCAGCAGCTTCAGCAGAAAGCTGTACCAGGGGATCGACCAACCATCATACCAGAGCGTCGGGGCGTAGAGGGCAAGCCCCTGTACGTCGTCGCGGTGGCGTGCCGCGATATGCATCGCCATTACCGCCCCCATCGACAGTCCCCCGACGATGACCGTGTCGCAAATCAGCTTCATCCGTGCGAGCTCGGCTTCTACGCTGGCTGTCCAGTCGCGCCAGCCCGTCGCCAGGAGATCGCCCTCGCTGCCGCAATGCCCCGCCAACTGGGGGCAATGAACGGTGTGACCGACCCGCGCCAGCGCGCGCGCGACGAGCCGCAGCTCGACTGGCGTGCCCCCCAGGCCATGGATCAGGAGGAACCCGGTCCGGCCACCGGCGAAGCGAAGGCTGTTGTCTTTTGCTGCCACGGAAACGAATCCCTCAGGCGGTGCGGGCGACGATGACGACGCCAAGAGTGATGAGACAGGCGCCGAGCCATTGCCGACGCACGACGCGCTCCTTGAGGAACACGGCGCTGGCAAGCGTGACGCCAAGGAAATTCAGGCTGGCGATCGGGAACGCGATCGAAAGCGGCACTTCGGCAAGAATCCGCAACCAAACCACGACCTCGACGAGGTAGATCAGGATTCCCCAACAGATCCAGCTGTCCCGCAGCGCGGCCAGGACGAGCGCCCGTCCGTGTACGTCGGGCAAACGATCAGCCCCAAGCTTGAAGCAGAGCTGGCCTGCGACATCGCAGATCACCGACAAGGCGAACCAGAGCACGAGCGTCATGGCAGCACCCGGTCGAAGCAATCCAGCAAGACACCGTTCACGCGCGCATTGACCGCCAGCTCGGCGTCCGTGACCGGGCGTCGCGGCGGATGATCGAAATAGGCGAGCGTCGCCCGGAACGGATCGGCGAAGCGTGGCTCGGAATAGTCGCCGCAGATATCGACGCCGACGATCTCGCACTGCTCCGCCAGCCGTTCGATCGCAAGCAGCAGATTCTCGAGCGGCAGCTCGCCCTGATCCCAGTTGGTCGCGGCATCGCCCGGGCCAAGAACATCCTTGTCAATCGTCAACCAGATCCGACGGGTCGGCAGGTTGCGGATCAGCTCATCGAGGAAGTCGCCCCAGTTCTCATTCGCGAGATTGCGCCAGTGCAGTGCCCCGGCCTTCTGCGTGTGCCCGCGTCCATCACGATAGCGGCGCCAGACGCGAGAGGGCGCATGCCGCCATGGGTAGAGTTCAATCCGCCCGTCGGAGACCGCGTCCAGATTGGCGAATTGCCATTCCGGCCTGACCAGGTCGCTGCTGCACGGGCCGATCGTCACGACCCGTTTGACGTGTTCGAGTTCGAGGGCGCGGTTGACCCAGGCGCCGCAATTCACGGTCGCCGGAAACCGCACCCAGTCGGGGTGATTGTCGAAATGCACGACCGTCAGCGGCCGACCGGTCTGCGCAAGCAGGCCGGCCGTCAGATGATGGAAGTCGCCTGATCCGTAGAATGTCACGGAAGCCTCGCCTTCGCGCATGGGTTTCGCGCGCAGTCGCTCGTGCAGCAGGCTCAGCGCCCGCCTGCTTGCGACGATACGCAATGCGCTTCCAAGATCGGTCGCATCGATGCGGGTGGCGGCTCCCGCATCGATGCGCCGGTGCAGCGGCTCCTGAACCGCCGCACTGCCGTCGAGGTCGATCACACGCAACTGCACGTCCGACCTCGCCGTTTTCAAACCCTGGCGACGCGCGTGAACAACTGATCGAGCAGCGCGAGCGCCAGATCGATCTCCGCGTGGGTCATTGTCAGCGCCGGAGCCAGTGTAATGACGTTCTTGTGGTAGCCGCCAATGTCGAGGACGAGCCCGTAGCGCTGGCCGTCGACCACCAGATCGGCCTTCATGCCTTCGTCGCACATCAGGTCGACCAACCGCTTCGACGGGGTGTAGCTGTCATGCGGCTCGCAGATCTCGATGCGCAGCGCCATGCCGAGACCATCGACGTCGCCAACGATCCGGTGCCGGCGCTTCAGTTCCTGGAGGCCTTCGAGGAAATAGGCCCCCTTCTCCATCACCATGGTCTCGTAGTCGTCCTCCTCCATCATCTTCATCGCCTCGAGCGCGACGGCGGTGCCGAGCGGGTTCGCGTTGAAGGTCGAGTGGGTCGAACCTGGCGGGAAGATGGTGGGGTTGATCAGCTCTTCCTTGGCCCAGATGCCGGAGAGCGGGTTCAGCCCGTTGGTGACCGCCTTGCCGAAGACGATCACATCCGGCTGCACGCCGAAATGCTCGATCGACCACAGCTTTCCGGTCCGGTAGAAGCCCATCTGGATCTCGTCGACGACGAGCAGGATGCCGTGCTGATCGAGGACCTTCTTCAGCTCGATGAAGAAATTCGGAGGCGGAATGACGTAGCCGCCGGTGCCCTGAAGCGGCTCGACATAGAAGGCCGCATATTCCGACTGGCCGGCCTTGGGATCCCAGACGCCGTTATACTCGCTCTCGAACAGGCGCGCGAACTGCTTCACGCAATGCACGCCGTATTCTTCCTTGCTCATGCCCTTGGGCGCGCGGAAATGGTAGGGAAACGGCACGAACTGGGCCCGCTCGCCGAAATGGCCGAAGCGCCGGCGGTAACGGTAGGACGAGGTGATGGCGGAGGCACCGAGCGTGCGGCCGTGATAGCCGCCCTCGAAGGCGAACATCAGGCTCTTGCCGTTGCTCGCATTGCGCACGAGCTTCAGTGAATCCTCGACCGCCTGTGCGCCGCCGACATTGAAATGCACCCGGCCCTTGCTGCCGAATTTCGCCTGCGCATCACGGGCGATCATCGCGGCGAGTTCGATCTTCTCGCGGTGGAGATACTGGCTCGCAACTTGCGGCAGAGTGTCGATCTGGCGCTTCAGCGCCGCGTTCAGGCGCGGATTGGCGTAGCCGAAATTGACCGCCGAATACCACATCTGCAGATCGAGGAAGCGATTGCCCTCGGCATCGAACATGTAGGAGCCGTCGCAGCCCGAGAAGATCTTCGGGAACTGCGTGTAATGGACCGTGTCGCCATGGGAGCAGTATTCCGCTTCGAGGGCGAGCAGGCGCGCCTCCTCCTCGGCATGGAGGCTCGTCGGCCGGGATTGCAGACCAGCCAGTACCGGGGAAGCCGGCTCAAGCAAGGCGTATCCGTCATCCATCGATCATATCCTTGAGTTGGTTCTGGGCTCCGCTCGTCACCGGGCTGGCCAGCAGTTCTTCCAGCAGGCCGACGGCCTCGGAAAAATCGGAGAAGGGGTGATGAGGCAGAGCGTTGTCGTGGCAATGCCCGATGAGGCTTTTCTTGGCGAAGACGAGATCCGCCTGGCCGGCGAGACAGAAATCCGAGCGGCCGTCACCGACGAGCAGGGTCAGCGGTCGTCCGAAGCCGTCGGCCACTCGGCATTTGCAGGTGCCGCTCGCGCAATCGCCGGATAGTGCGGCATGCGGCGACGTCAACTGCCAGCGCTCGCCGCCGACCGCAGCGAGGTGATTGGCGATGACGGGCAGTGCGCCGAGCCCGATCCGGCCCAGCACCGCGCGGATCGTGCGGTCAAGGCCGTCGGAGACGACCGTAACCGGGATATCGTGCCGCCGGCAGAGTGCGACGAAGGCGCTGAAGCCGCTATCGATCGCAATCGTCTCGGTGAAGCCGTCGAGCACGGCCGGCAGCACGCGCAGCAATTCGACCTGCCTGGCCATGCATTCGCGGGAGCCGATCCGGCCGGAAACCCAGTCGTCCTCGATAGCCTCCCAGCCCGGTTCCGCGAAACGGGCCAGGATCTGGTCGGTCGTGTCTTCACACGTTATCGTTCCGTCGAAATCGACGATGGCCTGCCACAGCATGCTCGGCGCTCATTTGTAGCTCTCGGTGAATGCCGGTAGCGCAAGCGCTGTGCCATCTCGCAATCAATTGATATTGCTACAAATTCGGACGAATTGTCTGCGCCGTCCGCCMCCCATTCGCGGAGCTTCCATCAAAAATTGGAGCCAAACCGTGCGTCGGCTCATCGGACAGGTAGGCCGATGGCGGCGACCTCATGCAGCGCCGCAACGACGCGGCGTTGCCCGCTTTCTTCACATGAGAAGCCGAGAGGTCCGTCTGGCGGAGGAGGTCATTGCCCCGTCAGCGCGGGGGAGGCCGACATCTCTGCAAGCCCGGAACCGCCCAGTGGTCAGGCGCACGAGGCCGCGCATCGTTACACGGCAGTGCGCGCCATCTGGAGCCCGCTGGCCATCGCTGCCTGCTGCTCCGCGACCACCAGGAGTGACGCGCCGTGTTCCCCGGCGAAGGCTCGTTCTGCTGCGGACCATGCCGGCATGATCCAGGGCTTTTCCGCTGCAGCGCAGGCTGAAGCGATCCGGCCGATATCGCCCCTGTCGGCATCACTGAAGCGATAGCGACCTCTCCCCCGCGTCAGCGAAAGGTCCGAGGGGCCAACGAAAACGCCATCCACGGTCGGCAGGGCGAGAATGGCTTCGACATCGGCAAGCGCCTCGGCCGTCTCGACCATCGGGTAACAGGCGGTTTCGCGGTTATCGTCCTCGAAATAGCTGGCGGACGGCGCGCCATAGCGGACGCTGCGGGCTCCGGCATAACTCCGGGTTCCCAGCATCGGGTATTTCGCCGAACGGCAGATTGCCGTTGCATGCGCCACCGAACCGACATGCGGGATCACGACGCCATTCGCGCCGAAATCGAGCGCCTGCTGGATCGGCTCGGCCTGCGGCCCGGCAACCTTGACCAGAACTTCGAGCTTCAGGGCGCGAGCAAGTGGAATGAGCTTGTCGAGATCCCCAAGCGACAGCGTCCCGTGCTCGACATCGAGAACGAGCGTATCGAATGCCAGGTCCGCCGCGATTTCGACGAAGACCACGTCGGGCGCTGCAAGCCAGCAGCCGATCTTGGGCTGTTTCCGCGTCATCGGATGCTCACCTGACAGAGGCAAAGGGCAGACGGCGGTGGCGCGCCAGCGGGATGCGCGTGCGGGCGAGATCGATCGCGGCAAGATCCAGCCGAGCTGCAACGATGCCTTCGCCCAGGGCGCGCTTGGCGATGACCGCGCCCCATGGTTCGGCGATGAGCGAGTGCCCGTAATTGTAGAGTATCTGCCCATCTTCCTCGAAGGGCCCCTCCTGCCCGGGCGCGAGAATGAAGCACTGGCTCTCGATGGCACGGGCCCGCAGCAGCGGCTCCCAATGCTCCTTGCCGGTGTGCAGGGTAAAGGCTGCCGGCACCGCGATCATGCGGGCGCCAGCGTCGACAAGCGCGCGAAACAATTCGGGGAAACGCAGATCATAGCAGATCGTGCAGCCGACAGTGACGCCGTCGAGATCGAAGGTCACCAGCTCGGATCCCGCGCCGTAGATCTTGCCTTCGTCATAGACCGTGCCATCCGGCGCGGTGATCGCGAAGAGGTGGATCTTGCGATAGCGGGCGACCTCGCGCCCCATGCGGTCGAAGACGAGACTGGTGTTGAAGATGCGGTCTCCGTCACGCTCGTTCAACGAGCCGCCATGGATGTAGACGCGTGGCGGGCGGCAGCCTCTCGCAGCATGGCATAGGCTTCGCCGCCCGGGCACGGCTCGGCCGCGGCGCGCTGGGCGTCGGCATCGCCGCCATAGAGCGTGAAGCACTCCGGCAGCATGACGAGATCGGGTTTCTCTTCTCGGCAGGCCTGTTCGATCAGGCGCTGTGCGATGGCGATATTGGCGGCCTTGTCCTGGCCGGCATTCATCTGGATCAACGCGACTTTCATCATGTCTCGCTTGTTGGGGACACCTGGCGGACGACAGCGCAGGCGGCCCGCTGGAGGGCGGTTTGCCTGCGCGCCCATCGGTCACTTCTTGAGGCTGACGGCCCAGAGTCTCGGCTTCGGCATGATGGTCGCGGCATAGCCCTGGACGCTCGAGCGCGCCGCGGCGACTTCGACACCGTTATAGAGCATCAGAAACGGCGCCTGCTCGATGAAGAGAGCATGGAGCTTGTCGAACAGGGCCTGACGTTCGCCATCCTTGGTCGACGCCAGGATATCGCGCAGGAGTTCCTCCGCCTGCGGATCGTCCCAGATCCGGTTCGGCCGCTTGTCTTTCGAGCCCATCACCGCGCCATAGGCCAGGGCGGGGTCATAGCGGGCCGAATAGGAGAAGGACTGCATCTGGTAGTTGCCCTTGCTGTAACGATCGAGCTGCGTCGCCCATTCCAGCACCTCGAGCGTCGCGTTGATTCCGGCCGATTGCAGCATCGCCTGGGCGATGACAGCGCTCTCATAAGTGTCGCGCTCGTTCTTGTTCGCCATCAGCACGATCGGCTGGCCGGCATAACCCGCCTCCTTCAGCAGGCGGGCAGCCTTGGCCGGGTCATAGCTATGGAGGCGGGCCTGCTCCTTCGAGTAGAAGCGCGATTCCGTCGGGACGACCGAAGCGTTTGGTTGCCCCAGCCCCTCCGATACGGCCTTGACGAGTTCGCGCGTGTCGATCGCGGCGGCGATGGCCTGACGCATCTTGACGTTGGCCAGCAGCGGATCGCGGGTCTGCAGCAGGATCGTGTTGAGCATCATGGTCGGCGAGGACGAGACCTTGATCTCCGGCCGCGCCTTCAGCTCTGGAATATCGGCTGCCGCCAGCGAAGGCAGGATGTCGATATTGCCACGCAGCAGCGCGGCCTTGGCCGTGGCGTTGTCGGGGATCACCATGAAATTGACGGTATCGACGAGCGCGCGCTTGCCCCCGACATAACCATCCGGCTCGCCGCCGCGATCGGTATAGCCGTCGAACCTGTCAAGGCGGACATATTCACCGCGCTTCCATTCCCCGAACTTGAATGGCCCGGTCCCGACCGGCGCCTTGAACGAGCCGTCAGGGTTGAAGGACGAGCGGGCGACGATCGCAGTCTGCCCGCACTGGTTCCGCGCGATGCCCGCGAGAAAGACAGAACTCGGCCGGTTCAGGGTGAAGACGACGGTGTCCGCATCGGGAGCGGCGATCTCGACCTTGAGTATGTCCGATCCGTTGTACTCTCCCGTGCAGAGCCAGCCCGTCTTCGGGTCCATGTAGCGCTGCCAGTTCCAGACGACATCCGCGGATGTCAGCGTCGTGCCATCGTGGAACTTCACGCCCTTGCGCAGCCTGAGCGTATAGGTCAGCCCATCCGGAGACACCTCGATGCTGTCTGCGAGCAGCGGCTTCGGGGTGCCGTTGGCGGAGTAGCCGACGAGGCCCTCGACCATGTGAAGCACCACGCCATCCGTCGTGTCGTCCCGGTTCACCCCGGGATTGACGCTCCGGATATCGGCATTGAGACGCACGCGCAGAGTGTCGGCCTCAGCCGTCGACGCCTGAAAACAGGCAGCACCCATCATCAATGCGAGTGCCGTGAAACGCATTCTCATTCATTCCTCCCGTGGATAGAAATGTCAGGCCGCGAGCATCTTCGGCTCGTCGGCGAGGCTGTATTGGGTGAAGCGGCGATCGAGGGCGGGAAGAGCAGCCACCTCCATCACGCCGCTCGCCGGCTCCATCACCACCATCGCGACGGTCGCCGAGAGGTGAGCGTCGCGCAGGCCGGGCCGCGGTGGCCGGCAGACGCTGTAGGGCGTGGCGAAATCGTCGAAGAGCGCAGCCTTAACCTCGGCGGCGGACAGGGTGCCACCGCTCTGATCCAGCAATCGGCGCACACGCCAGTCGCGATAGACGCTGTCCGGCACGTTGATGAGACCGGTATCCCTGAGCTTGCCGAGCGCAATGGGACTGACCCAGTGATTGGCGTGCACGATCAGCCCGTCGCTCGGATAGATCGCGAAAGCCTCGTCCGGGGCGCATTCGTAATTGACCGCAAACCCCTCTGCGCTCGACAGGATCATGTTGTTCGAGCAGGTCTTCTGCGTCGTCGCGACGGCCCTGATCGCGAAAGCGAGATGGGATTGCTCGAGCACCTTGCGGCGGATCAAGGCAAGCGGCACCCCCTGCTGGCGATAGTCGCGGTMGCTGTCGAGATAATTGGCGGTGATGGCGAGCCCAGCCGCATTCATGCCGGAACGGGCAAGCCCCCCGGCCTCGACGAAGGTCAGGAAATCCGGGCCGTTATCGGGGCGCACCCGCAGCACGATCGCCGTCTCCGCGCATTCGGCGCGCCAGTCCCAGTTCTGGGCGTGGATCAGCCGCCCCGACAGGCTGCGCTCCGGCATGACCACGAGACCGGTGCAGCCATCATCGGCTTCGTCTTGTTCCCGCTGCGGCCTGCTCCGTTCGATGCGGGCCTTGGCGATGACCTCGGTCCTGGCATTGACTATCACGATGTCTTCGAGCGTGACGCCAGCCCCTTCGGCTATCCCGCGCATCTCCTCGATGTAATGGGCTCCGAAGGCCTCGATCTCGCCCGCGAACGCCGTGATCAGTTCGGACTGGGCCGCGGCCGAGTAGCCGAACTCCGCGAGCTGGTCGCCATAGAGCCCGACGCTCCGGCGCACGCGCTCCCTGGCGGCCTCGCCATATTGCCGGCCGCGCTCGCGCGGGGCACCGGAGATGGAGACGAAGGGAAAGGGCGAGGTCGTCATTGGCTTGCTCCTGCTAACGGGTGATCCACACGCCCCAGGCGCGCATCTTGCCGAAGCCGGTGACGCCGATGCCGTCGACGCGGTCGCTCGAGGCTTCGACGAGGGGGGTGTTGTAGAGGCTGACGATCGGTGCCTGGTCGATCATGCGCAGGTGCAGTTCGTCGAAGATCGCCTGGCGTCGGCCGGGATCGAGCTCCGCCGTCGACGAGGACAGCAGCGCGATCGCATGCGGGTCCTCCCACTGGTTGTCAGGATCGACATCCTTGGAGCCGACGATCGTCTTGTAGTTCAGCGAAGGTTCGAGCCGTGCCGTGAAGCGGAAGGACTGAAGCTGGAAATTGCCCTTGCTGTAGCGGTCGAGCTGGGTTGCCCATTCCAGCACCTCGAGATCGACATTGAAGCCCGCCTGCTTGAGCATCGACTGGAGAATGATGGCGGTATCGTAGAGATGGGCGAGCTTCTGCGACGTCTGCAGCTTGATCGGCCGCCCGTCATATCCGGCCTCCTTCAGCAGCCTGCGGGCGAGATCGGGGTCGTAGGCATAACCCTTGCCGTGGACGGCCGTGTGGGCCGAACTCGAGTCCGGGATGGCCGAGGGATTGGGCTTGCCGAGCCCGTCCGTCCTGGTTTCCACCAGCGTCTTGAGATCGATAGCATGGGCTAGCGCGCGTCTGACGCGAATATCGGCGAAGAGCGGATCGCGTGTCTGGACGAGCAGCACGTTCCAGCTCAGCCCCTGTGCGGTCGAGACCCTGACGCCCTTGGCCGCCCTCAGCTCGACCACATCCGAAACATCGGTGACGATCCAGTCGATCTGGCCTGCCCGCAAGGCCGTCCTGCGCGTGGCATCGTCGGGCACCACCATCCAGCGCACCTGATCGACATGGGCGAGGCGCGCGCCGGCATAGCCGCTCATCGGCTCGGAACGCGGTCGGTAGCCGGCAAATTTCTTGAGGAGGATGAACGAGTTCTTGCGCCACTCGGCGAAGGTGAAGGGGCCCGTGCCGACCGGCTGACGCCACTCGCCGTTCGGCCCGACCGAATCCTTGTGCAGGATGCCGGTCAGGCATTGGACATTGGCGACATAGTGCAGGAAGAGCGCCGACGGCGCGGCGAGCCTGAAGACCACCGTGCGGGCATCGGGCGTCTCGATCGCCTCGATCTTGGCGTCCTGCGAACCGTCATACCAACCCCGGCACTGCCATTTCGTCGCCGGGTCCAGCATTCGGTCCCAGCTCCATTTCACGTCCGCCGAGGACATCGGCGCACCGTTATGGAAGGTGATGCCGTCGCGCAGGGTGAAGCTGTAGCTGCGGCCGCCATCGCCGACCGTGTAGGACTCGGCCAGCAACGGCGCGATGGTCAGGTCTTCGCGATAGGCGACCAGAGCCTCGAGCACATGATGGAGGATGGTGTCGCTGTCGCCGCTGCGCCGAACACCCGGCTCGCTGCTCGTGATATCGGTGGAGAGCGCGATGCGCAGCTCGCCACCCTGCTTCGGGACCTGAGCGAGCGCCTGCATCGGGCAGGCGAGCGCGGCCAGGGCCGCAAGCCATGCAACCTTCATGATCTCTCCCTTTCGTTCACGAGCGGCGCCCGGTTTTCCGGTGTCACCGCCCAAATGGCTGGCAGATCGCCGCGCCCTGCCCCCGCTAGAGGTTTTGCCGTTGGGCAAGCGCGCTGGCGAAGAACTCCTTCACCGGGGGGTGCACGAGATGTCCGATATGCTCGACGCCGGGCACGACATCGAAGCGCACCGGGATATCGAGGCTCAGGAAGGCGCGCTCCAGCGAGCGCAGGCGATCGACCCGCGTCACGCCGGTCTCGTTGATGCCCTCCATCCAGTTCGAGGAACTGGGAGCGACGGTGACGTCCCAGGTCTCGATGTCATCGCCGCCGATGACCATCTGGACCGCGACCTTCCGCATCTCGGACAGATCAAGTTCACGTCCGAAGATGCTCTTCAGATCGCCTGTCCCGAGCCACCACGGCTTGTCCGGGTTCGGCAGCGTCACGACGCCGGGAGCGCCGATCGAAACCCCCAGCAGTCGCTCCGGGTGCAGATAGAAGAAGCGGTGCACGAACTGCCCGCCGCCGGAGAAGCCGTGCATCAGCACCTTCTCGGCGTCGAGGCGATAGAGTTCGCCGATCTCCTCGATCATCGCCAGGACCAGGAGGTCGTAACGGATGCCGCGATAGAGGATGCGCTTGTAGTTATGCGTGTCACCCGGCTCCCCGATCCCGCAGGGAAAGAGCGGCACCAGKACGACGCATTGGTTGGCTTCGGCGAAATCGATGAACTGGTCGCGCAGGCTGTCGACCGTGCGGGTGCTGCCATGGATCAGAACGGCCAGCGGATAGCGCTTCGTGCCGTTCTCCTCATAGCCCTCGGGAATATAGCAGCAATAGGAGAAGCGCTGGTCGGCCTGGCAGGCAAAGATCGCCGTCCGTCCGAGCTGGTAATAGGAGAGCTTCTCGCCATGTCCGTTGCGCGTCATAGGTCGTCTTTCTCCGGTCGTCTCAGGCTTGGCTGATCGTCTTGGTGACAAGATAGGCGTCGAGCCCCTCGGTGCCGCCCTCGCGGCCGTCGCCGCTGTCCTTGACCCCGCCGAATGGGGTTTCCGCCGCAGCGATCTCGAAGCGGTTGATGCCGACCATCCCGGCCTCGATCCGTTCGCCGAGCGCCAGGGCCCGTGAGCAGGAGCCTGTGAATGCGTAGGCGGCGAGCCCGACCGGCAGGCCGTTGGCACGACTGATGACCTCGTCCAGATCGCGGAAGCGGGCGATCGGAGCCACCGGTCCGAAGGGCTCCTCGCTCATGATCGCCGCAGCCTCCGGCACATCGGCGAGAACGGTCGGCGCGTAGAAGAAGCCACGATTGCCGATGCGCTCACCGCCGCAGATAAGCCTGGCGCCATGGCGCTGGGCATCCTCGATCAATCCATGCACCGCTTCCAACCGCCTGGCATTGGCAAGCGGCCCCATGCCGATGCCCTGGTCGAGGCCATTGCCGACCTTGATCCGCTGGGCGGCCAAGGCGAAGGCGGTGACGAAGCGATCATGCACCGCCTCGTGGACATAGAACCGTGTCGGCGCGACGCAGACCTGGCCGGCATTGCGGAATTTTCGCTGGGCGCCGAGCGCAGCCACCGCCTCGACATCGACATCATCGAACACCAGGACGGGGGCGTGGCCGCCGAGTTCCAGTGTCGCGCGCTTGGGCCCCTGGGCGGCCAGGGCTGCAACCGCACGCCCACCCGCCGTGGAACCGGTGAACGAGACCTTTCGGATCACTGCTGAGCCGACGAGATGCCGCGAGACCGTTGGCGGATCTCCCAGGACGAGGTTGATCGCGCCCGCCGGCACGCCCGCCTCGACGCAGGCCTCGACCAGGGCAAGGCAGGTCGCCGGGGTTTCTTCCGACGGCTTGATGATGATCGAACAGCCGGCACCCAGCGCACCGGCGATCTTGCGCGCCGGCGTCAGCGCCGGAAAATTCCAGGGCGCGAAGGCGGCAACGGGGCCGATCGGCTCCCGCACCACGATCATCCGGGCGCCGGCCGTGCGGCTTGGAACGACCCGACCATAGGCGCGTCGCCCTTCCTCCGCATACCAGTCGAAGACCTCGGCAGATGCGGCCACCTCGCCGCGCGCCTCGGCGAGAGGCTTGCCCTGCTCACGCGTCATCACCTCGCCAATGGCGTCCTGACGCGCCCGCAGCAATTCGCCGACGCGACGCAGGATACGGCAGCGTTCGAAGACCGAGACCGCGCGCCAGGCAGAAAAGCCCGCCTCGGCAGCCTTCAGCGCGTCGTCGAGATCGGCTGCCGATGCCAGGCGCGCCGTGGCCAGGATGTCGCCGGACGCAGGATCATGGATCTCGATCTGGGCGCCGGAGCCCGCGCGAGCCGCGCCGCCGATATGCAGGGTAATCTCGGGATAGGCGCTCACGTCGCGCAACCTCTTCAAACGGGGATGGGCCGGATCAGGCGATGGTTGCGAGCGCCTTGCGGATGCTGGCGAAGAGGCGGTCGATCTCGTCGGGTTCGATCGTCAGCGGCGGCGACAGCACCAGCAGGTCGGCGCCGGCGCGGACGAGGACACCGTCCTGGAAACAAGCCTCGGCGCATTCCGAACTGCGCTGCCCCGCTCCGCCAGGCCGCGGTTCAAACTCGATCGCGGCCACGAGACCGATAGTGCGGATATCGATGACGTGCGGCGCGCCCTTCAGGGCATGCGCCGCATCCTCCCAGTGGCGCGCGATCCGCCGCGCGCGTTCGAACAGCCCTTCCTCTTCATAGACCTGCAGGGTGGCCAGGCCCGCGGCGCAGGCGAGCGGGTGCCCCGAATATGTATAGCCGTGGAAGAGCTCGATGCTGCCTTCCGGCCCGGTCATGAAGGCCTCGTAAATATGCGGCCCGACAATGGTCGCCCCCATCGGCACGGCGCCATTGGTCAGCCCCTTGGCGCAGGTGATCATGTCGGGAATGACGCCGAAGGCTTCGGCGGCGCAGGAGGCGCCGAGCCGCCCGAAGCCCGAGATCACTTCGTCGAAGATCAGCAGGATGCCGTGCTTGTCGCAGATCTCGCGCAGGCGCCTGAGATAGCCCTTGGGCGGCGGCAGCACGCCGGTCGAGCCCGCAACCGGTTCGACGATGACAGCCGCGATCGTTGACGCATCATGGATCTGCACGAGCCGCTCGAGATCCTCGGCGAGATCAGCGCCGTGATCGGGCTCGCCTCGCGAGAAGGCATTCCTGGCCAGGTCCAGCGTGTGCGGGAGATGGGCGACACCCGGCAGGAGGGGCCCGAAATCGCGGCGATGCCGGCTGATGCCGGCGACCGAGAGCCCGCCGAAGCCCATGCCGTGATAGCCGCGCGCCCGGCCGATCAGGCGGGTACGCCCTGCCTCGCCGCGCTGGCGGTGATAGGCCAGCGCGATCTTGAGCGCGGTGTCGACCGCTTCCGAGCCCGAATTGGAGAAGAAGACATGGTCGAGCCCCTTCGGCATCATGTTGGCGATGCGACTCGCCAGCGTGAAGGCGTCGGGATGCCCCATCTGGAAACAGGAGACGTAGTCGAGCCTGTCGACCTGGGCCTTGATCGCCTCCTTGATCCGCGGATGGCCATGTCCGGCATTCACGCACCAGAGTCCCGCCATGCCGTCGAGGATCCGGCGCCCGTCAGCCGTCAGGTAATAATTGCCCTCGGCTCCGACGAAGAGGCGCGGATCACTCTTGAAACGCCGATTGGCCGTGAACGGCATCCAATGGGCATCGAGGTCATTCGGGCGGGTGGCGGCAGAAGCGAGCAAGATTGAACCTCGGGAACGCTGGATGTTGTTTTGATCTTTTTGCAAAAATAATACAATGTCAAGCAAGCATGATGGCCGCGCTCGGGCCAACCGAATCTCACGAATGCAAAGGCGTGACGCCTTCGGCTCAGCCGCGGGGAAGGAAAGACCGGCTCAGCGCGGCGCGCGCGTCAGATGCTGGCGCATCAGGGTCGCCGCCCAGTTCGTGTCGCCCTGCTCGAGCGCATCCAAGATCGCCAGGTGTTCCCGGCAGGATCGCAGCAACGCCTCCCGATCGAGGCCGCCGTAATCGGCGTACTCGGTCAGGCGCCGCAGGGAGTTCTGCGCCTCCATCGCCTGGACGACGAAGCGATTGCCGGAGCAGGCGGCGAGCATGCCGTGAAAGCCGGCATTGATCTCGAAGAAGCGCTCTGCGGACGGCGTATGGTCGAGATCGGCGATGAAAGCATCATGCGCTGCCCGGCTTCGGGCAAAGGCCGGCTTGTTGACCCGAAAGCTCGGCTCGCACAGCCCCATGCATTCGATCATCATGCGGAAGCGATAGCTTTCCTCCCGCGCCTCAGGCGAAGCGAGCGACGGTACGAAGCTCCAGCCGTGACCGCGGCGCCGCTTGATCAGCCCATCCTCCGCAAGCCGCAGCAGAACCTTGCCGAGCGCGCTCCGGCCGATCTGATAGGTCTGCAGGAGGTCGGTTTCGATGAGGTTCTCGGGCAGGCGGCCAGCCTCGCGATCCCGCAGGATGGCATGAATGATGTCCTCGTCGCGCGCGCTCGGCAGGGAGCGCTCTGCGGCCTCGAGATCCTTGCCGTCCCGCGCAAGAAAAAAGCCCTGGTTCGCGCGCGCTTCGACTGCGCCCTGCTCCGCCAGCAGGCCGAGCGCGGCCCGCACCGGAGTACGTGAAACCTCGAAAGCTCGGGCAATCTCGGCCTCCCGCAGGTGGAAGCCGGCCGACCACTGCTTCTCGGCGGCGCAGGCCAGAATTCGCTTCGCGAGAGCGGTATGGAGATTGCTGGGCTTCCGCGATGTCTGGCGGGGAAGCGAACGCTCATTCATCAAGACGACTCCGTGCGCCGCAGCCCTAGCCGAATTGCATTATTTTTTCAACGAGAACCGAACCCTATCACGACCTCTCGTGCTGCTATCCAGATTGAGCTTCCCCTCTGTCGACCTTACCGGCCGATCCTTGGCACACTCTCGTCGGGTTCGCGACGTGCAGTCTCTCGCGTGTAGGCCTTCAGCGAAGTTCCCATGAAACGCGGCGGCGCATGCTGGCGTTACGGCGCCCGGCTGGCCTTGCCGTCACGCGCGGCGTCGACAACGTCGCGGATGGCGTCGATCACGAGCTGCGGCCGTTCCTTGTGGATCTCGTGGCCGCTGTCGGTGTTCGTGACATGCCTGGCGCCCGGCACGAGTGCAGCGAGCTTTGCCTGCGCCTCCCTCTGCGCCCTGTCGGTGACGTAGCCGAAATCGGAAGGAATGTCGGCAGGCAGCCGGCCATCGGCGATAAGCCCCGGGACGAGCGGTCCCCAGGGGTGATCCGCGCTCAGCACGGTCAAAGGCATCGGTCGGAGCGGCTCGGCAGCGAGCAGTTGATCGAAGCTGAGATTCGCATCGACTCGCTCGATCGCCGGATAGACTTTGAGGGCTTCAGTCAGGTCGCCATCGAGCAGCACGCGTTGGATCGCCCATTCACGAGGGGCCTGCGCTGCCCGAAGCCCCTCTGACAAGGCATCGACGAGCACCATCCCATTCACCTCGTCGGGATAGGTCATCGCATAGAGCCGGCTAACGAGGCCGCCATAGGAATGCCCGACGACCACGAAAGGCGTCGCGATGCCGGCAGCGGTCACCAGCGCATGCAGATCGGCGACTGCTGCCCGCGCGGTGACCGGCTGCGAGACCGGGTCGGTGCGGCTCGGCGCTTCGCCGACCGGAGTTCCCGGCCGGTCGTAGGCGCAGACCCGCGTGAACCCCGCCACTGCGGAAAAGACGTTCACCTTGCCTGGCTCGGACTGGGTCCAATCAGCGGCGGAGGCTCTCGCGCCTGCCACGATGACGACGGCAGGAGCCCCCATGCCACGACATCCGAGGTACATCTTGCGGCTGCCGTCGACGTTGACCACGCCTGAGACATCGCCGCTCTCCGCAAGCGCTGAGCCTGATGAGGCAACAAGGCCGATCATCAGGAGGAGGACGCACTGAGGTGACATTGAACGGGCTCTCCGGCGCGGCATTCGGCATCCCTGACTGGATCAGCGAGCCCACACGGCAAACGCTCGGCCACGGAGGTTAGGCAGCGACGGCTTGCGACGCAAACGAGGGCCTTCCGAAGCAGAACTTCGGCTTCGCCTCACTGGCTGCATTCCAGGCAGCCTCGCCGAACGTGTCGAAATCGACCTTGGAGAGCCCTTACTCCAGCATGCACGCAGGCCGGCCGATTTGGCCGGTGCACCGAGGACGTTTCAAGAGGCAGATCAGGTCGGCTTCGTGCATTCAGAGCCCATCCCAACTCTCGGCACCTCCACCCGATCAGTCCGGTTCCGATCGCTGCAGGGGTAAGGCCGCTCGGGCGCAGGAACAGGCGGCGATCCCGGACGCGCGGTCATCAAGTTGGGATGTACGGTCATGGTGCCTGGCAACGATATCCCCTTAGTTTCAATCGAAGTTTCCCCTTGTCCCACGCCCGTAGCGACTGCGGCATGCCCCAAAGCTCGCCATCGTCAGCTCCGCGATATCCGTTCGGCGATGATCCTGGCGACGTCCTTCTCGCGACCATTGCCTTCGCAACCCTCAGMTTTTGGGGCGCCAAATGTTCTTTGCGGCTAGGCTCGCTGTCATATTCATGGGCTGCGTCGGCGCATCATGGCCAATCGCGCAGGCGCAGGAACTCGACCTAAGGAGCCTGGAAGAGATCCGCTCAATCGCTTCTGCGCAGTTCGAAAAGCACCACCTGAATTCGCTTCTCTTGCAGGTGCGCATCGACGGCAAGGACGTGACGAGCCTCGCGCTTGGCGAAGCGATGACCGGCGTGCCGGCGAAGATAGATGGGCGTTTCCGCAACGGGGCCGTGGCCCTCACATATATTGCAGCGCTTGCCTTGAGACTCGCGGAGGAAGGCATCGTCGATCTCGACATGCCCATCTCGCGCTGGCTCCCTGATCTGCCCGCCTCAGGCAAGGCGACCATCCGTATGCTGGCGAACATGACGGCGGGGTATCCCGATCATGTCGCCAATGACGAAAAATTCGTGAAGCCATTCATCGAGGATCCCTTCAGGACGTGGAAGCCGCAGGATCTCATCGCGGTAAGCCTGTCCCAGGCGAGGCGCTTTGCCCCCGGAGAAAACTGGGACTATTCCCATAGCGGGTACGTCATTCTCGGGCAGGTTCTCGAGGCGGCCACGGGCAAGCCGATGCATCGCCTGATGGACGAGTACATCCTGACACCACTCAAACTTGGCGGCACCTTCGGATTCGACAACGCGACGATCCCAGAACCCGCCATCCACGCCTTCACGGCAGAGCGCGGCGTGTGGGAGGACGCGACCTACTGGAATCCGTCATGGACGTTGCCTGCCGGTGCGATCCAGGTCACGACGATTGACGACATGGCCCGCAGCTTCGACACGATCGTCGGAAGCGCTGGCTTTCTCTCCGCGCAATCGCTGAAGCAGATGATAGAGCCACGCCTGATCGGCTTCGGTGTGCCGCTCGAAGGCTGCCCAACCTGCCATAGTCTGACAAAGCGCTTCAACTATGGGCTCGGCGCCATGCTGCGCGGCGACTGGGTGTTTCAAACCCCTCTTTTCGGTGGCTACGCCTCTGCCGTCGGAACCTTACCGCAGGAGTGCTCGAGAATCGGGCGTATAACCATTGCCGTGGCGGTCACCTTCACCCGCGCCTCTGTCGAGGATTGGAGTGGACGCGCTCCCAATCTTGCCGATGCGACGGTCGCTCTCATCGCCGCCAAACTGGCTCCCGAACACCCTGTTCCATTTCTCTAGGTTCCGACTGCGCTGAAAGCGTGGGCCGAAGCCACAAGGGGAGTGGATTTCCTGAAGACCGCATCGCCGTTGCCGGCGGGATGACCGTCATCCTCCAAGCCAGATTGGCTCGCCCCCGACCGATCAGTCCGCTCCGATCGTTGTAGACGGCAAGTTCGGGCGGAGCGAGGGCTGTCGGCGGCCTTGGACGGACGGTCATCAAGTTGAGATGCACGGTCATGGTGCTCGCCCGCGATTTCAACTTAGCTTCAATCATAGATCCACCGTTTCCAAGGACCGCGGCGGCCGGCCTCCTGACGGGCAGCGCACAGGCGTCGCCTTCTTGGAGCTTGGTCGCCAGTTTCGGCCTCTCGTCCAGAGCAACCGTTGGGGAGCGCGGTGAAGCAATTCAGACTGGATGGCAGCGCGACACGGCCGGCGGACATGGATAGCCAGCCACCGGTTGTCTCAGCCTCGCGTCACCTCGCCCTGAAGCTGAGGCTGACGTCACTGGCGCTTGGCTGCTCGACCCACAAGGAACTTTGCGCGCGCTTTGCGGCCAGCAATCGGACGACGCTGTTCGTGCCCCAGAACGCCTATAAATGGCTCAGCGGCAAGGCCGTGCCCCGCGCATCCAGCGTTTATGAGGATTGGGCGCGGGTGCTCGGCGGCATGCTGACCGCTCCGTTCCTCGCCTCGTCCTCCTTCGATGAGTTTCAGGACGCGATCAGCACCCAGTTCGCCGTGCCGGAAACCGCGCTCTCGGCGCTGCGGAGCGAGGCAGGCCTACGGTCGGGCTCGCCCCCCGCCCTGACCGTAGTCGAATCGTCGGTAGCCGGGCGAAGTGGGCTGCGCCCCGGCGAGCATTGGCTGGAGGGCGTCTATCTCGCGATCTCACCGGCCTGGTCTCGCGTCGAGGCGGGCCGGTTGATCATCGGGACAGTGGCAATCCACGCCGATGCCATGCAGCGCCTGCAGATCAGCTACAGCGAGAACCTGTTCAACCGTCAGGTCCGCATGAGCGGGCAATTGCTGAGCGATGGCCGTACCGCACAGAGTGCCCTCGCCTGCTCCTACACGCAGCGGCTGTTCCTTCTGGCGCTGAACCTGCCCACCCTGCCGGCCAATCTCATCGGCGGCATTCTCAGCGGCGCGGCAGTGCATGATCCCGACGCTCGGGCCGCCGCCTGCCGCATCCTGCTTCTGAGGGCGCATGGCGGCCAGGCCCAGGATCTGGTCGCGCGCACGGGCTATCTCGATGCGGACGGGGCACTGGTCGAGAGTGAATTGGCCGCGCTCGGCTATCGCGGCGATGCCGCAACGGTCGCACTAGGTTCCGGCATCGTTGATTTCCTGAATGCGCCTTCGTCCTCCGGCCTTTGTGAAGCGAAACTTAAAGATTTGACATCACTTGAGCGGATCATCGATCGAATACCATCTTCTGAATTCTTACAAAAATCAGCATCATGGCATTAGATTCAAACCACCAAATCCCTGCTTCCCAGCCTCCATGGCATTTATGCCAAATATTGGCACCAAATGACGTGTCAATGCACTTTGTCCGAAAGTGGATAACCATGAAACACTGCGGTAGTCTTGTCGCTGCGGCGCTCTTCACGCTCGCTGCCGTTCATCCTTCCAAGGCGGAAATCACAGGCGAAAGGCTTCAGGCGCTCCTGCCCGGCCTCGAGAAACAGGCTGCTGCCGGGATGAAGGAGTTCTCGGTTCCTGGCATGGCCATCGGCATCGTCTTCGACGACCGGCTCATCTACAGCAAGGGCTTCGGCGTCAAGACGATCGACAAGGCCGACCGCGTCACGCCCGACACCATTTTCCAGATCGGCTCGACGACCAAGGCGTTCCTCGCGACGTCGCTCGCCCAGGCGGTGGATGCCGGCCGGCTGAAATGGGCCGATCCCGTCATCGATCATATACCCACCTTCCAGTTGGCCGATCCATGGATCTCGCGCGATTTCCGCATCCTCGACCTCGCCGCGCAGCGCTCCGGCCTCACCCCTTACGTCAATGACGACCTGACCCTTCTCGGCTTTGACAAGCAGACGCTGATCCAGTCTCTGCGCGTCGCGCCGCAGACGGGCATCTTCCGCTCGCAGTTCGGCTATCTCAACATCCCGCACATGGTCGCCGGCGAGGTGCTGGCGAAGGTGAACGGCTCGCCAAGCTGGTACGAGTCGGTGAAGCGGACGCTGCTTGATCCCCTTGGCATGTCATCGACGACGGCCACCCTGGAAGCCATCACGCAAACCGCCGACCATGCCACCGGCCACAGATTTGCCGAGCGCCCGGTCGCAATCCCGTTCCACGCTGCCTTCCCCTATGCGTACGGCCCCGCTGGCGCCTTCAACTCCAATGTCAAGGATATGGCCCAATGGCTGCGCCTGCAGCTCGGGCGCGGGCATTTCGGAGAGAAGGCCCTGGTCTCCGAGGAGAACCTCGATGTCACCTGGACACCGCGCGTCGCGATGAGCGAGCGCGTCAGCTATGCCGTCGGCTGGGTCGTCAACGCCACGCCAAACGGGCGCGTGATCTGGCATAATGGCGGAACCCCGGGCTTCGGCGCCCATGCCGGCTTCCTGCCAGATGGCAGGACCGGCATCGTGATCCTGACCAATCTCGGCAATGCGGCCATGGCGGATGCGCTCGCGCAATGGTTTTACGACCGGGTTCTCGGCAATCCCGAGGTCGACAACATCGCACTCGCCGCCGCCGCCATGCGGACAAACCGTGAGCTGCAGCGCAAACAGGCGGCCGCCTTCATCCCAGGGCCGCTTGCTCCCTCTGCCGGCGTACTTGTCGGGAGCTATGTCTCTCCGGTTCTCGGCACGGCGACGGTCGCCGCCGTCGACGGAAAACTGCAGATGACTCTCGAAAAGACCGACGCGGTCGCTCTGCTCGTATCCAGCAAGGATGATCCGAACCTGTTTTCGGCGCGCCTCATGGCGACAGCTGGCTATGAGCCGATCGTGGCCATCGCCGGCGATGTTCCCTTCACCCAGATCCGGTTCGAGCGCGACGGTTCCGGCAGCATCGCCGAACTCCGCTGGCTGTCTCCGGAACTGCCGCATGTCTTCACACGCCAGCCTGGCCAATAGGCCTGAACCCTTCCGCGCCATTCCAAGGACGAGCCCATGAGCACCCTCTCCCACAAGCTGGCCCGGACTTCGTTGGTCCTTGCCCTGAGCATGGCTGCCGCTGCGGCTTACGCGGCCCCGGTCACTGCTCCCTCTCAGACCATGAGCGAGCAGCGGCATATCTTGCCAGCCGGCGACATGTTTCGCGGGATCATCGATTTCCTGGGCGATCAGGACAATTACGTTCACGACAATCACTACGACTGGCAGCGTTACCGGGACACGACGTCCCGGAAGGAGCGCATCCGCGATTACTATCAAATGCAGCAGGAAGCGCAGAAGGACTACTGGCGTCACCAGAAGGAGGCGCAAAAGCAGATGATCAAGCAGCAGCGTGGCTGGTAAGACCTGACGACCGCTCCATCATCCGGGGAGCGGCATTGAGCTTACGCCGCCTCGCGTTGGACCGATCCAGCGTGAGGCGGCGACTATGCCCAACCAGGGCCGTGGTTCCAGGGCAGGCCGAACGGCCAATCCCATCGACAGCCGAACCCGCCGCGCCGGAAGCCTTGGTCTTGAAGTGCGAAGACGCGCGGCTTCGTGCCGCGTGCCCCACAGAACCCGACGTCCGGGTTTGCGGAGAGCAAGGTCAGCGATGCCATTCTCGCCCTGACCGATAGTGGGGTAACCAACTCCGCGGCGAGAGACCCCGCTGGCGCACGCCGCAGCCGATCCGCTTCATTCAATCTTGCCGCTGAGCACCGCCCGCAATGGTAACGGCCCCTGTCGTCACCGTGCGCAGCTTCCAGCCCTCGGATCGGGACCCCGCGAGGTTGAGACGCCCGGCCATGAAATGCAGCCGCTTGGTATCCTCGCTCTTCGAGGTGCAGAAACGGTCCTGAAGGTAGAACGGCGGCATCGCCTGGTAGAAGAGCGTCGCCTCGATGGCAGCTGGCTTACCGTCGATCTCCGACAGGGCGATGCGATAGAGCGTCGCGTCGCCGCCACCCTCCCGATAGTCGGGATCGTCACCGACCTGCACAGGTCCGGCCTCGTCAGCCAGTTCCGAGCCGGCGCCGAGGGAGGCCGCGAGCTTCACCCGGTCATCGCGCCCGAGATAGCCCCTCGGCAGCAGGCGATTGTCCTTCACATTCGAGCAGATCGACAGGAAGCTCGTGGTCAACTGCCCCGCGGGCTGGGAGCCGATGCCACACTGGGCCGGCCCGGACAGCGGGGGGCTCGAAACCAGCTCCTGATAGATCTGGACCTGATCCTGCCGGGTGATCACCTCCCGATGCGGCTGATGCGCGAGCGGATCGAGTCTGGCCGAGCAATCCGCATTCCACCAGACTTCGCCGGCGACGGGCGCGCCCATCCCGTCGGTGATGACGCCGAGTGCGTCAGTGCGCCCCGAAGCCCAGATCGCCTTGCCGCCGGTGTCGAGCACCTTGAACGCGATGAATGCGCGCCGGAAGCCGACGCCGCTCGGGAATTTGTGCCCAGTTTTGTTGGTGACACGTACCGACGCCTCCAGCGCCGATTCAGTCATCCTGACGCTTTCGACGGCGATCGCGGCGGTGCGTTCCGCAGCCTGGTGGTCGATCGCCTTCTCGGTGAAGAGCAGCGGATCGACCCCTTTCTTCGTCAGCATCGGATCTTGCGTCCGGATTCCCATCAGCTCCGGGAACTGCTGCGCCATCTTGATCAGGAACGAGTTCAAACCGACCAGCACATGGCTGGCGAAGCCGGAGCGCACGGGCAGGTCGATCTCCTCGGGCGGCAAGGTGTGCTCCGCCTGAGGGAAGTTTGAATATTCCTGGATGCTGGCAATCTTGCTGCGATACGGGTGTCCGTCCGCATCGCGGCTGGGCATGTGACAGCCCTGGCAGGTTTCGGGGCTCTTGCCGGCGCCGAATGGCAGCGCTCCGTCGGGCGACTGGCCGGTACGGAAATCGCTGAACGCCCATTCCGCATAGGTCGTCTGCTCGTAGGTGTGTCCGATGACCTTGCCCTTGTCGAGCACCGGCAGGTGAACCGTGTGGCAGCTGCCACAAACCTCCGAGCTCTTGATGGCGGGGTTTTGCAGCGGCGTCATGCCGAGTGCATTCTCCATCGGCTTCGCCTTGGGGCCCTCGAATGGCCCCTTCATCTCGGTCATCGCGCCCATCAGGAAGCTGCCGGTGAAGGTCCTGGCGAAGCCGGTATTCTCCGGGTTGAGCCGTTCCTGGCGCTCCTCGACGCAACTGTTCTGCGGCTGCGCCTTGACCCGGCTCCGTTCGGCCTCGCTCAGCGCCATGGCGTGACAAGTTGTGCAGGATACGCCGTCGCGGGCGAGCGCACCGTGCCGGGCCTCCAGGCCGGAATGGCCGGCGGGCCAGGGCACGGCAGCGACGGCGGCACGCGGGAACGGCGAGCAGCCCTTGCCCCTTGCTCTCTCGTCGATCTTGAACTGCCGCTGCCCCATCACGCCGTGGCAGCCGAGGCAGGTGTCCTGCACGAGCTCGGCGGCTTCGGGATGGAAGGTCTCCGTCTCGCTTGCGAGCTGGGCGAAGAAGACCGGGTCGCGTCCGGCCAGGCCCATGGGCGACGAACTCCAGGTGCCATAGGGCGAAAGATTGAGGAAGCGGCCGTCCGGCCCCGGCAGCGTCATGTCGAAATGCAACCCGGTCGACCCGGCATCGTGGCAGCCGAGGCACTGGTCCGAGGTCAGGAACTGCTGCTGGGCCTCGCGCCGGTTCGCACTGGCCCAGACCACGTCATAGGTCTGGGATGGCATCCGCATCACCTTGTCTGCGGTCGGATGCGGAAACGGGATGCCGTAGAAAGTGGTGAACTCGGGCGCAGGGCTTTCGCGGGCCGGAGCGCCGAGCAGCGTGATGTCGTCGGATTCCTGCACGATGCGCAGGTGGTTGAGCATCGCGGACAGGTMGTCATGAGCTTGGGCGGAACGGTCGGTGAAGGCGTTCTGGCTCAGGAAGACCAGCGGGCGCCCGGGCTCTCCCTTGATGTTCTTCAGGTCCGCGAAGGTCGAATTGGCCTTGGCGCTGGCATGGCAGTTCACGCAGTACTGACCGAAACCCATGTTCGGGTAGCCGTTGCCGGGCCCCGCCGGCCAATCGGGCTTCCAGTCGCTCCATCCGAACCAGCCCCAGAACCAGCCGTCATGCGAGGCCTTCGCGTCGCGCACCATCACGGCCGCACCGCTCGTCGGCAGCAGCCGCAGCGGATCGACATCGCGGCACAATGCGGCAGGCGCCGGGAACATCTCCTTKATCATCATCGCCCCGTCAGGCACGGGGGGCTCCGCTGTCCCCTCATGGGCCTGCGTCCGGTTGGCCTTCAGCCAGCCGAACATTTCCGGCGAGTACCAGATGACCACCGGTGCATGGGTGCCATGGTAATTGCCGCTGGTCTTGTCGTTGCGCAGCGTCGCGGTGAACGGCCCGGTATCGCGAACCATCTTGTCGACGCGCCAGCCCGCGGCAAGGTTGCGGTGGCAGAAGGCGCCGAGATAGCGGCCGAGCTTTTCCTGGTAGACATCGAGAGGAAAGGCGCCGGGCCTTCGGATATCCCGGTCGAGCGCGGCGCAAAGGGCAGCGTCGGCCGGCACGAGCGGCATCGGGCGTTCAGCGGGACACTGGGACGCGAACGCAAGTCCTGGCACCAGGGCCAGCAAGACAAATAGCGCGATCGTGCGGAGCATGAATCAACCCGGGCGACATTCCGTTTGAGGCTGCGCACAAGATGAGCAGAGCGCAAGCGCATCCCTCCTACTCACCGCGCAGCCTCATTCTGATCGGAGGAGCAGCAGCTCCTGTCCCCGATTTCTCTCGCCACGACCTCGGGCGTCACGCCGTGACCTGCTGCTGCTTCGCGACCTTGACCAGATGGCCAGCCAGTCTGTCGGCCAGCGCCATGATCGTCAGCGTCAAGTGTTTGTCGGGGAGCTCAGGAATGACCCCGCCATCGCAGATATAGAGGTTGTCGATGTCATGGCTCTTCAGGTCGGCATCGACAACGCCGCGTCGCGGATCCTGCGCAATGGCCGTGGTGCCGGCATAATGGATGCCGGTGCCGCTGTTGTCGCGGCTGGCGTAGATCATCGTGGCGGAGGCCCGCCGCAGCACGCGCCTGCCCCAGACCGTCATCGCGTCCATCATCTGATGGCTCGCTGCAGGAATGGTGAAATCGACCTCGACCTGCGGGACGCCATAGGCATCGACGCTCCGGCCCGGACGCACCCGGTTTCCAGGCGTCGCCTCGCCCTGGCAGAACAGGCCCAGCGTGACGTAGCTGTGGAACATCATCCGCGCGAGCCGTTCCTTCAGGAAGGGCGGAAAGCCGCGCATCGCGGTCAGATAATGCGGCACGTCAGGCGCGCTGTGGATGGCATGGCCGATGAAGGGGAAGGGCGCGCCACTCGCAAGCTTGCCTTGCGACAGCAGGATCAGCAGATCGCCATAGCCGAGGTCGTAATCGCGGCGCTTGCCCCAGAGCTTCAGCAGGGAGGTGGAAAGCACGACCTTGGGATTGTCCTGCAGCCCTGCCCCGACGCGCCCATGCCGGTTGCCGAGGCCGGCGGGATCGGCGTCATCGGCCGAATTGAACAGGATGCGCGGCGTCTCGAGCGCTCCCGCGGCCAGCACGACGACGCCGGCACGCAGAAGCCGCCGCTCGCCGGTCGCCAGGTCGAGATACTCGACCCCATCGATCCGCCGGCTGCTGCCATCGCGGAGCAGGCGAACCACCTTTGCCTGGGTCCGCAGCTCGTAGTTCGGCAGGTCAACGATCTGCGGCAGCAGCCGCGTCGAGAATTTATAGACCGCGCCGACCGGGCAGCCCGAGGTACACATCCCCGTCGAGATGCAGGATGTCGGGGTTCCAGCCCGGGTGTTGATCGCCTTGCGGTTCGGGATGGCATGGGAATGCGCGTCGTTCAGCGACTTGACCGCGTTGACGACCAGCCGGTCGGCCGGGCGCAACGGCTTCGGTGGCAGATAGTCGCCGTCCGGCAGGTCCGGCAGGCCCTCCTTCGTGCCGCAGACGGCGATCAGGCGCTCGACGGCGCCGTAATGCGGGGCCAGATCGGCATAGGAGAACGGCCAGGATTTGAAGTCATCCGCCGAAAACCGGACGCTGACGCCGTTCCAGAGATTCTGCAGTCCGTTGACGGCGAGGACCTGGAAATGCCGGAACCCCTCCTTCGGCCGTGCCGTCGAGCCAACAGTACCATCGGCAAAGAGCGGGTGGACGAAGAGGCTGTCATGCGGATCGCTGGGCCAGGTCGTACTCGGATCGATGCCGAAATCCCTGGTCACGCCGGGCGGCAGTGTCGTCTTGAAATGATCCTCCGGCAGCATTGCGCCATGCTCGAGCGAGATGGTGCGCAAGCCGGATTTGGCGAGCTTGTGGGCGAGAATGCCGCCGCCGGCCCCGGTGCCGACGACCACGACATCGCAGAATTCAGCCTCGGTCACGCAGGCCTCCCACGGGCCATTCCCCGACTGAGCGCAAGAAATCCGGCGAGGCGAAGCGGATATATTCGAGGAAGCCGAAGAGCGCGGTCCGGTCAGGACCGAGATCGGCGCGGCGCAACCGCCCTGTATGCGCGAAATCGGCGCGCTGCTCGACCGCTACGAGCGCCGCCCCGATCTGCCGGTTGGCTCGTGCAATCCGCGTGATGTCGGTCAGAAGCGGAAGCAGGACCGCGCGATACGGACTGAGCCCGATCAGTGCGGCCATCAACCGCTCCGCATCTTGGGAGGCAGCCCCTCCGGCTGCATCGACGTGCTCCTGCGGCTGTCTGTCGAGAACCGGCGGCATGAGGCTCATGCCGTCACGACCCGAACCGGGCCCGCATCAAGCGTCCGGAACGGCCGCCCCGATTCCAGATGCCGTTCGATCTCTTCGAGCGAGACACCATTGGTCTCCGGGACCAGCAGATAGGTGAAGACCAGCCCGGCCGCGCAGACCAGCGCATAGACCGCGAAAACCCCGCCAAGACCGAAGCTGCTGACGAGCATGGGGAAGGAGAACACGACCAGGAAGTTGAAGGCCCAGTTGGCGAGCGAAGCCACACTCATGCCGAGACTTCGGACCTTGAGCGGGAAGATCTCGGACATCATCACCCAGGGCAAGGGACCGATGCTGGCTGCGAAGGCCGCGACATAGAGCACGAGGCCAATCGTCGCGAGGATATCCAGCGCCTCCGCGTCGGTCGCCGCTGCGATGGCGATCATGCCGAGGCTGAGGGCCGTTCCGGCAAAGCCGATGAAAAGCAGCCGACGCCGTCCGATCCGGTCGATCAGATACATTCCGACGAAGGTCATCGCGACATTGACGATGCCGATCCCGACCGTCGCCAAGATCTGGGTCGAGGTCGAGTTGAAACCCGATTCCTTGAAGACCGTCGGCGCATAATAGATCACGGCATTGATGCCGCTGAGCTGCTGCAGGAAGAACAACCCCATGCCGACCACCAGCGCTGGGCGAACCGACGGGCTGAGCAAGTCCGCCCAGGTGCCGGGCCTCGTCCGCTGCTGCACCGCCTGCCGGATGCTCGCCAGTTCGGCATCGACCGCGGGATCCTGAGGCGCAAGGTCGCGAATCCGCGCGATCGCCAGACGCGCCTCTTCGGTGCGGCCCTTAAGGGCGAGCCAGCGCGGCGTGTCGCCCATGCGATACATGCCGATCAGCAGAGCGAGCGCCGGCAGGACCCCCATCAGGAACATCAGCCGCCAGGACTCCGCGAACGCGAAGTCGACGACATAGGCACCGAGAATGCCGAGCGTGATCGCCAGCTGATAGATCGAGACGAGCATGCCGCGCTTTTCGGCGGGCGCACTCTCGGAAATGTAGAGCGGCGCCACCATCGCTGCGATGCCGACGGCCAGCCCGAGCAGCAGACGCKACGCCGTCAGCATCCAGACCGCGCCAGCCGCGGCTGAGAACAGCGCCCCCGCAGCAAACAGCACCGCGGCGACCAGCAGCAGGGCACGACGGCCATAGGTTTCGGTGGTGCGCCCGGCCAGCAGCGCCCCGCCCAGCGCGCCGAGCGGGACGGCAGCGGTCATCAGCCCCTCGTCGAACGGGCTGATCGCGAATTCGCCGCGCAGAAGATGCAGCGCGCCGGCGATGACACCCTCGTCGAAGCCGAACAGGAATCCGGCAATGCCTGCGATGGCGGCTATGAAATAGATCATCATCTCGGCCTTGGTTGATCTGGAATGGCGCGCATCAGGGCAGCAGGCCGTTCGCCACCTTGCGGAATGCAGTGACGATGTCGCTTTCGTCGGCTTCGGTCAGCGTCGAGCCGATGGCGAGCAAGGCGCCGCGCGCATGGAAATCGTCGCATCGCGGCAACGCCCCAACGCGGTAATCATAGGCTTCGGCGAAGGCATTGGCGGGGTGTGTCCAGGGGAAGCCGTCCCGGCTGTTGGACCGACGCTGGACCAGACTTGGAATGTTGAAATACCAATGCATGCCCCATTCCTGCATGGTGATGCAGGCGAGGCTGCCGGGCGGCCCGGCGATTCCCTCGGCGCGCAGCGCATCGACGAAGCGTCGCGCCAGGTCGGCATCGGGCAGCAGCATCAGCAGGAACGGACCGGTATCTCCGGCCGGGTCCGGGATATGGCGGAAGCTGATGCCGCGCAGATCCGCAAGCTGCTGGCGAATGCGCCATTTCGAGCCCCGCATCGCGCCGGTGATGCGCGACAATTTGCGCATCTGCGCCAGCGCCATCGCGCCCGCGAGCTCCGACATGCGCGCGCCCATGCCCCAGAGCTGGCAGGCCTCGTCGGAGGCGTCGAGCCGGCCCTTCTCGTTTCGGGGATAGCCGAGGTCGTGCAGTGCCGCGATACGCCGGAACAGCGCATCATCTTCGGCGACGATCATCCCGCCATCGCCAGAGGTCATGTTCTTGTTCAGTTGGAAGCTGAAGATGCCGATATCGCCGAAGCGCCCGACCGCCAGCCCGCCGACATGCGCGCCGGCCGCCTGGGCGCAATCCTCGACCAGCCCCAGGCCATGGGCGCGACAGATCTCCGCGATCTCGGTGATGCGGCCTGGCGCTCCGCTCATATGCACGCACAGCACCGCGCGGCTCTGGGGCCCGATCTTGCGCCGGAGATCTTCGGGATCGATGCAGAAGGTCTCGTCGATATCGACCAGGCGGGGAATGGCGCCGACCCGCACCACGGCCGAGAGGCAGCTCACCCAGAGATAGCCGGGCACGAAGACCTCGTCGCCCGGGCCGACCCCAAGCGCCGACAGCGCAATCGTCAGAGCCGCCGTCCCCGACGACACCCCGAGCGCGTGGCGATGTCCGAAGGCTTCACACCATTCGCGCTCCAGGGTCTCGACCATATGCTGCGGATCGGGGCCGTAGAAGCGGAATGGGCTGCGCGCGCGCACGACGCGATCGACCAGTTCGCGCTCTTCTTCGCCGATCCAGTGGACCCCAGGCAGTTCCCAGGGCAGCGGCTCGCGCCGGACCGGAACACCACCGTCGATGGCGAGCCGATTGGCCCGCTCCTGACCAATCCGCGATCCTGTCTCGGCCAGATCGGTCATGAATATCTCCTGTAGGCAGCTCGTCGGCCTGGGGGCGGCCAGACCATCAAATCCGGGAAGATGTTGATCTCGCCAATGCACCGCTTGTAGCATGAAACAGAAGAACAAATCCGGCATTTAATTCTGGAAATAATTCGAAATGATTAGAAATATTTGGATTTACAGATTACGAGATCCAATATTATTGATCTTGATGCTCATATTCGCCAGCGGAACTGCTTTCGGCTTCGGTATAGCATCTGTCTCCGGCGTTCTGGATCTTATAAAGGCAGAGTTTGGACTTTCGGAACGGGGGGAACAGCTCGTCGTCGGGATCCTGGTACTCGGCTGCTTCGTCGGCGCCGCCATGGCCRGCCCCATCTCGGCCCGATGGGGCAGAAGACGGACGATCATGCTGGCGGCCGCGCTCGGCGGGCTCGGCTATACGCTGATCCTGGCCAGGTTCGGACTTGGCGGATTGCTGGCAGGACGCAGCCTTGCCGGGCTGTGCATCGGCCTGCTTTCAATGGTGGTACCGATGTACGCGGCCGAGACGACGCCGGCGCGCCGGCGCGGCGCGGTGGTCTCGATGTTCCAGCTCGCAATCACCCTTGGCATTCTCGGTGCCTATGGCGTCACGCTCGCCTACGCAGCACGCGTGCCCTGGCCGATCCTGCTCGGCGCCGGCATCCTCCCCATTGGCCTTTGCCTGCTGGCAATCCTGCTGCTGCCCGAAAGCCCGCGCTGGCTGGCGGCGCGGGGTGACCACGCAGCGGTTCTGAAGGCGGCGCAAACGCTCGGCCTCGCCGATGAATGGCGGGAGGCCCGGCCCGTCCTCTCCCATGCCGGCGCCAGCCGCGGCGCTCTGCTCCGGCGCGGCAGCACTGTAGCTGTGCTTCTGCTGTGCAGCGCCCTCTTCGTGCTGCAGAACCTGAGCGGCATCGACGGCATCCTCTACTACGCCCCCCGCATCTTCCAGGAGCTCGGCTTCTCCGCCGGAACCGCCGCACTGGCCGCTACCTTCGGCCTAGGCCTTGTCAATGTCCTCGCCACGATCGCGGCCATCGCCATGGTTGATCGCCTGGGCCGCAGGCCGCTGCTGATCTTCGGCTCGGGAGCGATGGCGATCGGGCTCGCCGCGGTCATCGTCGCCTCCCAGCTCGGCTGGCCCTGGGTCGGCCTGGCGGGCCTCGCAGTCTTCATCGCGGCCTTCGCGCTGAGTCTCGGCCCGCTGCCCTATGTGCTGATGTCGGAGCTTTTTCTGCTGATTCCGAGGGATGCCGCCCCCGGATTCCGATTTGATGTCGCCCCCTCGTTCCGAGATTAATCCGCCCCCGGATTCCGAGATGATGCCGCCCCCTGTCGGGCGGTGACATGGCGGGTCCTCTGCTGGCTTAGGCTTGCTCCTTT
>NZ_JBFTKP010000038.1:0-58316 GCF_056396005.1 Allobosea sp. 05T439
TCGGGCCGATGAACCTTTGCTGCCGGCATCGGCTGKCCCGAAAACCGGAAACCACTTTTCGGGCCGATGAACCTTTGCTGCCGGCATCGGCTGGCCCGAAAACCGGAAACCACTTTTCGGGCCGATGAACCTTTGCTGCCGGCATCGGCTGGCCCGAAAACCGGAAACCACTTTTCGGGCCGATGCCTTAGATAAACAGCGGATCGGTCGAGAACGGCGCGGGCGCCGGGCCGAACAGAAAATCATCCTGGTTGAGAAAAACCTCCTGCCCAAAGCTCTCGAAGAGCGTGATCTGCCCGCGCTCCGAGGTGATCGTCGTCTGGAAGTCCTCGTTGACGATCGAGAGGTCGGCGAATTGCAGGCCGCTGCCGCGCAGGTCGAACAGGTCCGAGCCGTCCTGGAAGCCGGAGACCGTGTCGCCGAAGAAACTGCCCTCCGTGCTCCAGCGCCCGGTTCCGCTGTAGACGAAGAGGTCCTGTGCATTGTCGAGATCGAAGCCGAACTCGTCGCKGCCGGCCTCCATCTGGTCGTCGGCCACACCGCTGACCAGCCGATCGGAGCCACCTCCCCCGTTCATGCCCGAGCCGACCGCGCCGGCATGCAGTTCGTCATTGCCGGCATCGCCCTGCAGGCTGTTGTCGAAATTGCTGAAGGAGCTGTCGCTGCCGAAGAGGACGTCGTCGCCCTCGCCGCCCGAGGCGACGCCGCCGCCGTCACTGGTCGCGAGCGTCAACCGGTCGTTGCCCGCCTCGCCGAACAGATTGTCGAAGCCGCCCGGGCCGCCATCGAGGATATCGTCGCCGGCGCCGCCATGGATCTCGTCGCTGCCGCCAAGCCCGGTGACCTGGTCATTGCCGCCAGCGGCGAAGATCCGGTCATCGTCCCGCGTGCCAGTAATGACATCATCGCCATTCGTGCCGGCGATGACGAAGTCGGTGTTGGTGAAATCGCCGGTCGTGAAGCTCTGCAGGCCGGCAAACTCGACCGTGAAATCATCGGCATCGAGCAGGCCGTCATCATTGGTGTCGGCCACCAGGAACGTATTGCCGGCACGCTGGATATAACCCAGCTGCGTCAGCTCATCGCCGCCGCCCGGCAGGGCCGCTCCGATCCGTGGATTGGCCTCGATCTGGCCGACCCAGGCGAAATCGCCGCCGGAGAGCTGGAGCACATCGCCGTCGGCCAGTCCGGCACGCTGGAAATCGGCAACGAAATCGCGCACCGAGAAGCTCGAATCCGGCTGGAAGGCGCCGGCGTTGAAGTTGAACTGGTMGTTGCCGCCGCCGCCCTCGATCCGGTCGGCGCCTTCTTCGCCTTCCAGCTCGTCGGCGCCCGCGCCACCGCTCAACTGATCGCTGCCCCGGCCACCGAACAATTCGTCGGCGCCGGCGTCCCCGAACATCGCATCGGCGCCGTCGCCGCCGAACATGTCGTCGTCGCCGATGCCGCCCGAAAGCGTGTCGGCCCCATCATCGCCGTCGACATTGTCGTCGCCGGCACCGCCGGACACCGTATCGTTGCCGTCGCCACCCGCCAGCCCGCCGTCATCACCCGCGCCGCCATCGATCGTGTCATTGCCGGCATCGCCTGTCAGGAAGTCGCGGCCTTCGCCGCCATTGATCGTGTCGGCGCCATTGCCGCCCTGGATGAAATCGTTGCCGTCCCCGCCCGTCAGCGTGTCAGCGCCGTTGCCACCTTCGATGTTATCGTCGCCGCCGCGGCCATTAATCGTGTCGTTGCCGCCAAGCCCCAGGATCGTGTCGTTCCCCTGGGTGCCGTTCAGCGTATCCGCGCCATTGCCGCCGGCGATCACAAAATGCGTGCTGCCGAAATCCGACTGGACGAGATTGAGCTGGCCGTTGAGGCGGATCGTGAGATCGCCCGCGTCATAGCTGCCATTGTCGTTGCTGTCGGCGAGCACAAAGGTGTTGCCGCCGTTGAACGCATAGGAGATGGCCGCCAGCCCATCGCCGCTGGTCCCGATCGCGCTGCCGAGCGTGGGCATGGCGTTGAGCTGCCCGCCGAAGCTGAAACGCGTCGCGGGGCTGAAGGCGTCGAACTCCAGCGTGTCGCCAATGGCGTTTCCGGCGCCCTGGAAATCGGTGACGATATCGGTCAGGGCCGCGGTCGAGGTTCCGCCGAACGGGTCCCATTCGAACCGGTCATTGCCGCCGCCTCCGGTCAGCATGTCGGCGCCTGCGATCTCGAAATTGGAGTCGCCCGCCAGCGTGTCATTGCCGGCGCCGCCCTGCAGCACGTCGGCGCAGCCTCCGCCGGCCAGCTGATCGTCACCGCCGCCGCCGTCGAGCGTATCATTGCCGCCGAAGCCGAGGATGAAATCGGCGCCCGCCAAACCACGGATGAGGTCGGCGTCTTCCGTTCCGAAGAGCGTGTCGTCTCCCGTTGTGCCGTCGATATTGGCCATGATCCTGCTCCGAATTGGTGGAAATGCCCCTAGGAGCCCACGGACTTTTCTTGGCGGGCGGACGCTGATGCTCGGATCTGGGCGAGTCCGTCCTCCGCCGTCTCGTCACGATCAAGCGGGCGAGGTTCGGCCCCGCTTGGGAGTGGCGCTGTCTATCAGCAGCCCTCGCGCGCGAAGCTGACAGGTCCTGTCAGCGAAATGTCAGTTTGGCGGATGTAGGATGGACCATTGACCGCGAAGAACGGCGGGTATGGCCGAATTGCGACCGGGTTGAGGGTGACGCGATGGTTGAGGGTGGTGAACCGGCCATAAGGCCCTGGCGACATCAGGTCCTGGTCGTTGCCGAGGGTGACGATTTCCTCTGCAGGCTCGAGGAGATGGACGCTTGGCTCGAGCGCTGGAAGATCACGTACCGCGCCGTCTCGGTGAAGCGGGACAAGGGCGCCATACGGGTCTGCTTTCGTGAGGCGAGCCTCGCCCACGCCTTCCATGAGACGCTTGGCGGCGAGCTCGTTCCGCCTGACGCGCTCGCCGCCGCCCTGGCGGCCGATCCCTTCGCCGAGACAGGAAGGCCGCGGCTGATGAGAGCGCCCGAAGCGTGATCAACGTCGCGTCGGGCCTGGGCTCCTCTGCCCGGCTCCGCGCTGCAAATCCGCGCGCCGCATGACTGCGCGGCGCGGAGGGCCGATGTCGGTTCTCGCAATCCTGCCGTCCGTCAGCACCGCGCCGCTCAATAGCCCAGCGCGCGGAGCAGGACGATCCGGAACGGATGCGTGAACGCGTAGAACACGAGAATGATCGCGATCATGGCCCCGATCCAGATATGCCTGCCGGATCGGGGCATCTTATCCAGGACTGTGCCGGCGCTGTCCCGTCACCGGGTCAGCGGCGCCAACACGGCTGCTGCGAGGATCACGACGATCGCTGTCCGGAACAGAACCCAGTGACAACGGGTCATCGTCAGGTCAGATCTTGATTGCGCATTCATGGGCAAACTCCCTCACGCACTCAACGACGGGGCGGAGGCTCGCGCCGTTGCCGGCAAAGGACAAGCAGAAACGCATGAATTCGACCTTTTGAGGCGCAAGTATTCGGCAGCAGTTGCTTAAGCGCCACACCCGAAACGCGGCACCGAAATGCAATCGTAGGTCGATTTCTTGACGCTCCCTACCCCGAATGCCAGCGCGCGCCGCGAATACTGGAATGACAGCCAGACGGCTGGCGGCGGGCTTCAGGGAAGCCGGGTCAGAACCGGTGTCACGACCCAACGGTCCCTGGGCAGCCTCGGGGCGACCTCCCCTGGGCCCTTCCAACGCAAACTGGCCCCGCCCGCCAAGGGCCACCAGTAGCCGCAACGATCAGGAGACGACCTTATCCGCCAGATGCGATCCCACCCCCGCGCTCACACCCATAAAGGTCGAAAACTGTAAAGTATCACCCCAAGATTCGACATGGAACATAATGAGATACGGCAAGGCCAAAGCCATCATAAATGCGGAACCAAACAGCACCCTGAAACTCTTCTCATGAGCTATGGCAAGTTCTCTAAACCTGCTCCCATAAGCCAGGACAAGCGCTCGTAACTTAGCAAAATTCACGATGCCCCCATTTCCTGTCCGCAGAACGCTCCGAGCGCTCCATTGGTGATATCGAGGGGTTGCATCTGATCTGTCGCATCGCGCGACTTGGCGGGCCCGGCTGATCAGCCGGACGATTTCGCCGGGCATTACGGAGATGGCCTTGGCGGCATCCGCGGATCGGCTCACCCCGCATGACCCGGCGCAGTCTTCTGCGCCCCTTGCCTGCCATGACCCGAGCCTCCTGCCCGCATAATGCTTCGGCCTGGACGCTGAATCGCAAGCTGCAGCTCATTCCTGCAGAATGCGCCCATGGGTTGCAATATCGACCAAAGGCGAGCCGCGCGCCTTTCCGACGAGGGGGTTGATGCGGCGGGGTTTGCGGCCACCTGTGCTAGGATCGGCATCGCCAGGGGCCGTGGTTTCCCCGGGGGCGATACCGACGAGCACGAGGGCCATCATGTCCGGGCTTGATCCGTCGCATATCATGCAGGTCGGGATGGGGTTCTTTGCCTCGAAGACGCTGCTTTCCGCCGTCGAGCTGGGGCTTTTCACGACGCTCGCCAAACAGCCGATGACGGCTGGCGAGATCGCCGCTTCCTTGCAGCTCAGTCCGCGCGCCATCCCGGATTTTCCCGATGCGCTGGTCGCGCTCCGATTTCTCGACCGTGACGGCGACGGCCCCGGGGCGCGCTATGCGAATACGCCCGACAGCGCCTTCTTCCTGGACCGGAACAGCCCGGCCTATATCGGCGGCATCCTGGAAATGGCGAATGCGCGCCTCTTCCGCTTCTGGGGAGACCTCACCGAGGCTCTGAAAACCGGCAAGCCGCAGAACGAGACCAGGCATTCCGGAGAATCCGTCTTCGCCACGCTCTATGCCGACCCGGCGCGGCTCGAGCAGTTCATGAACGCGATGTCCGGGATCTCGGCCGGCAATTTCAAACTGTTTGCGGAGGCTTTCGACTTCTCAAGATTCAGCAGCCTTTGCGATGTCGGCGGCGCGACCGGGCAGCTCTCCTGCATGGTCGCGGCCGCGCATCCGCATATGCGCTGCACCAGCTTCGATCTCCCGAAGGTCGTGCCGATCGCCCTGCGCCGGATCGAACAGGCGGGCCTGAGCGACCGGGTCGCGGCGGTGGGGGGCGACTTCTTCGCCGATGCTCTGCCCAGGGCCGATGTCATCACCATGGGGATGATCCTGCATGACTGGAACCTGGAGAAGAAGAAGGCGCTGATCCGCAAAGCCTATGACGCCCTGCCGCCGGGCGGCGCCTTCGTGGTGATCGAGGCCCTCATCGACAATGCGAGGCGCGAAAATGCCTTCGGCCTGACGATGTCCCTCAACATGCTGATCGAGTTCGGCGATGCCTTCGACTATTCCGCTGCCGACTTCGAGGGCTGGTGCCGCGAGGTCGGTTTCCGGAGGTTCGAGACCATGGCGCTGGCCGGCCCGTCGAGCGCCGCGATCGCCTATAAATAGCGGGATTGCCGATCGCGCTCGTCGCGAGGTGCCGTCTGCAGGGAGGACGCCCCAGCTCCGCCGGATCGGGTGACCCGGCGGGACCGGTCAGGGCGCGGGATCGGCTACGCTGCCTTGCGGTTGATCCCGGATTCGGCGAGCTTGCTGAGCTTCTTGTCGGCCGCGAATTCCTCGTCGAGATTCTGCTGCAGCAGGGTGGCGCAGTCGTTGCGGCCAAGCTGCTTGGCCCAGGCCGTCAAGGTGCCGTAGCGCGTGATCTCGTAGTGTTCGACGGCTTGCGCGCAGGCGATGATCGCGGCATCGACCACCTGCTTGTCGGCGACCTCACCCAGAACCTCGTCGGCTTCCTCGAGGATGCCGTCGATCGCCGGGCAATCCACGCCCTTCGCCTCCGCGCCATGTTGCTTGAAGACCTGTTCCAGCCGCTTGATATGACCTTCGGTTTCGCCGCGATGCGCGGTCAGCCCCTGCTTCAGCTGCGGGTCCGTGGCCTTGTCGATCATCTTCGGCAGCGACTTGTGGATCTGCTTCTCCGCGTAATAGATATCTTGAAGCGTGTGGACAAAGAGATCGTCCATCGTCTTGATGTCCTTGGAAAAAAGTCCCATTCCGTCCTCCTAGTTCTGATCCCCGCCGACGCCGGTTGATCGGGCGCGCTTGCTGCCTGACCAACGTATTGGCCGCCGGCCTGTTCCACGCCGCCGGGGCTTTTGGCCATGGCGAAGGAACCCGGCTGTCAGGGTCTTGGCTGAGCTGCTCGCCAGCCATGCCGCTTCGACAGGTTGTCAGCGATTGGGGGGAAGCCGTCCTGCGACGGGACGTTGTGGCCGCTCCGCCGCTGCGGAGCAGCGCCTCGCCGCGTCGCGAAAACCTCGTTCATTCATGGAGAAGGCAACAAAAAAGGAGCGTCGCCGCTCCTTGCCATTCCAACGCTATAGCGTGCCTGGGGGCTTGCGGCAAGACGCCGGTCACCCCCTATGAACGCTGCCCTCGACCTGAACCATGGGGAAAGGGAATAGCGAAATGCGTATCCTATTATCGACTTACGGGTCGCGCGGCGACGTTGAACCGATCGTGGCCCTGGCGGTGGAGTTGCGGGCACTCGGCCTCGAGGTGCGGTTATGCGCGCCGCCGGACGCGGAGTTCGCAACGCTGCTGGCCCGTGCCGGCATCCCGTTGGTACCCTTCCGCAAATCGTGGCGCGCATGGGCGGAGCAACCCTCGACCGCGGAGGAGCGGGTCGTGAGCGTCGACGCCTTCGTGGCCGGGTTCATCGCAGCGACCTATGACACCCTCGCCGAGGCAGCCGAGGGCTGTGACATGCTCGTCGCGAGCGGCATGTTGCATTTCGTCGCGCGGTCGGTGTCCGAGACGGTCGCCGTCCCTCACCGGTTCGCGATCTTCTGTCCGAGTTTGCTGGACGCCCAGGGCTGGCACGCGCAGGTCGGCGCGCCGATCAACGCCCATCGGGCGTCGATCGGCCTGCCGCCGGTGGAGGACCTCCCGGCCTTCCTGTTCACCGGTCGGCCCTTGGTGGCAGCGGACCCGACCCTGTGTCCCGAAGTGACGCCCGGAGCGCTTCCTGTCATCCGAACCGCGGCATGGATATTGCCGGACGAAAGACCACTCCCGGCGAATCTGGTGGCGTTCCTGGATGCCGGCGCAGCGCCCGTCTATGTCGGCTTTGGCAGCATGCGCGTCCCCAACGACAGCGCCCGTGTCGCCATAGAGGCGATCCGCGCGCAGGGCCGCCGTGCTCTCGTCGCCCGGGGCTGGGCCGACCTGGGCTTGATCGACGACGGCGCCGACTGCCTTGCCATCGGCGAGGTGAACCAGCAGGCCCTGTTCGGTCGCGTGGCCGCCATTGTCCATCATGGCGGGGCGGGTACGACGACGACGGCGTCCCGGGCCGGCACGCCTCAGGTCGTTGTCCCCCAAGCGGTGGACCAGTTTCACTGGGCTGCCAGGGTGACCGAACTCGGCATCGGAGCTGCGCACGATGGCCCGACTCCGACCTTCGCGTCGCTGTCGGCGGGGCTCGGTACAGCCCTGAGGCCTGAAACCGGTGCCAGAGCAGCCACCCTGGCGGGCGCGATCCGCACCGACGGGGCGGCGTCAGCCGCGAGGCTGCTGGTCGATGCGACATTCGACGGCTGGTGAAGCAGGCCGCCAGGGACAGGGCGCGCGTGCTTCTGGGAGGTGCCGGCCATTCGCTCATCTGAATGATGACCGGACCGCCGTTGTCGTGGAACCTCGCTTAGGGCCCGACGTTTCCTGCGCAGCCGGGCCCGACAACACGGAGGCCACCATGCGAGACGGTTACGGACGGAAGATCCCCACGACGGATGCGGCAGCCATCCTCCCCCACGGACGGGGCGAGCAGGGCAAGAACCAGGACAACCGGGGCGAGCGCATGCGCGATCGCGCCCCCTCCGGGCAGAGCCCCGAGAAGGCAGCCGAGCGCCCTCCTCCCGGCATTTGCGAAACCTGAGGTGATGACGATGACAGCCGAGAAGCATACCGACGCGCCGGTGCCCTATCGGACGGCGCAACGGCCGGGACAATCGGGCGCACCGGAACAGCGTCGCCCGGGCCCGAGCCCCTTGTCGAAGCATCAGACCGGGCCGCATGCCCCGTTCGAGGCCGATGAGCACGACAGCGCCGCCACGATCAGACATGGGGGCCAGCCTGAGCCGAAGAAGCCGGGCTGAGGCCTGGCCTGGGCCATGGCGGGGCTGGGCCCAGGGCTCAGTCCCGATAGATGCGTGGCGCGTCCTGGACGCTGGGCACGGTTCGGAACATCCTGACCCCGAAGCCGGCCACAAGCGCCAGTACGGTGAGCCAGATCAGGATGTCGAGAAAGCGCGAGCGCATGACAGGTTTCGCCCGGCATCGATGAGGACTGCAACTGCAACCCGGGCCGGCGCCATCCGGTTCCGCGCGACGTTGCAGAAAAGGTGATACGATCGTGTCCTCGACAGGCATACCCGGTGAGGTGTTGCTGAAGCTCGGATTTCCCGAAAACCGACTCCCTGAAGCATCGGCTTTTCGGGCCGATGCTAGTAGCCGCCGATGATCGGGAGGATCTCCCCGGTGATGTAGCTGGAGCAGTGCGGCGAGGCGAGGAAGACATAGGCCGGGGCGATTTCCTCCGGCTGGGCCGGGCGCTTCATCGGTGTCTGCGCCCCGAATGTCGCGACATCCTCGGCCGTCTTGTCGGATGGATTGAGCGGCGTCCAGACGGGACCGGGCGCGACCGCATTGACCCTGATCCCGCGCGGCACGAGATGGGCGGCGAGCGAGCGGGTAAAAGCATGGATGCCGCCCTTCGTCATGGAATAGTCGATCAGCGCCTCACTGCCCATCAGCCCGGTGACGGAGCCGGAATTCACGATGGCGCCGCCGACTTTCATATGGTCGAGGGCCGCCTGCGACATGTGGAAATAGCCGTAGAGATTGGTCTTCAGCGTCGTGTCGAAATGCTCTTCGCTCAGATCCTCGAAACGTGGGGAATGGACCTGGAAGGCGGCGTTGTTGACGAGCACATCGAGCTTGCCGAAGGTCTTGACGACCTTGGCCACCGCCTTCCGGCAGAAGCCTGAATCCCGGACATCGCCGGGGATGACGAGGCAGCGCCGCCCCTCGGCCTCGATCGCCTGCCCGGTCACCTTCGCGTCCCCGGCCTCGCCGAGATGCAGGATCGCGACATCGGCACCCTCGCGCGCGAAGAGCACGGCGACCGAGCGTCCGATCCCGGAATCGCCGCCCGTGATGATGGCGACCTTGCCCTCGAGTTTGCCCGAGCCCTTGTAATAGGGCGCATCATACATCGGGGCCGGATCGAGCACGGCCTCCGAACCCGGCTTGGCCTGATGCTGCTTCCTGAAGGGCGGCTCGGGATAACGTCGCGCCCCAGCCTGCATCGCGCCGGATTTCGCCTCTGCCGGCTTCGCATCCGACCGCGCCACCTGCCTCTGGATCCGGCGCTGCTGCTGGATCGCGGAATTTGTCGCGCTGTTCGGCTTTGCCGGGCTCCTGGGTTCCGCTTGTGGCTTGGTCTTGGTCTGAACCTTGCTGGATTTCGCCATCACGGCCTCCGTGCAATCGCATTCCGGAGTTGAACGGGCGCCGCGGGCCCGGGTTCCATTGCCGGTGCGGGATCGGCGCGCTCTGTTCGGGCGTCCGTCCTGATCGCCCTGCTCGCCACCGAGCTGCACGGTGACGCGTTCTCCCCCTGTCCTCCGAACACGCAGCCGCCTCAGCCTCTCCGTGAACTGCCCCTCATCCCTGTCAGCCCCTGTCTGTCGGTAGCGGCTCCTCTTCGTCCTGCCGTGCGACGAAACGGCCATTCGCGAGGCCAGGCGCGGAGCGCAGCAGTGCCAGCAAATGGAGCGTGGCGGGGCTGAGATAGCCGCCTCGGCGCAGGACCGCATAAATCGGATTGGCGACGTGCAGGTCCGCGACCGGAATCGTCGCGAGCGAGCCAAGCCGCCGCTCCTCGTCGATCGCGCTTTCTGGCAGCAACGCGATGCCGAGACCGGCCTCGACCAGCCGCTTCATCGCGTTCAGGCTGTCGATCGATGTCCAGCGGACCTCGCCGATGCCACGCGCCTGAAACTGCGCGAAGATGTTGTCCGCGAAGGTCTCGCGCTGATCATAGGCATTGCGGAACGCAAACCAGGGTTCATGGCACAGCGCCGCGAGCGATCCGAGCCGTTTGCCCGCGAAACGATGCTGGGCGGAACAGGCCACGACCATTGTCTCGGAGGCGATGTGCTCGCAGACGAGATCTGGTGCGATGTCGAGGAGATAGCGCAGCCCGATCATCGCTTCGCCGCGCCGGACCCGGTCGCTCACCTCAGCGCTGGTCGCGGTGCTGATCGAGAGATCGACCTTGGGATGATCGGCAGCGAAGCGCTTGAGAACCGCGGTGAGGTTCGTCCCGGCTAGCGTGCCCACTGCCACGATCGCGACACGGCCGGCGACCTCCGTGCGCAGCGCCTTGATCGCGCTTTCCGCGTCGCGCAGCGCCGCAAGCACGCGTTCGGCGTGCGGCAGCAGCGCGCGGCCGGCTTCGCTGAGCACCACGCCCCCGGACGCGCGCTCGAAGACCGGCACGCCGAGTTCGTCCTCGAGCAAGGCGATGCGCCGGCTGATCGCCGGCTGCGAACGGCCGAGTACCTCCGCGGCGCTGGAAAAACCATTGGCCTGATGGATGGTGACGAAAGTCAGAAGCGCTTCGTTGTCCAGGCCCATGAAAGACACGCCCATGCAAAAAACTGATCGGCCTTAGAGAAACTATGATTTCGACGGATGCCTGGGCAAGCGCTATCGAAGAGGAAGCAAAGATGGCGCCGCGGCGCGAACCGGACGGAGCAGCACCATGACGGCGAGGATTTCGGCGCCTGCAGCCCCTGCTCCCGCGTTATCTCAGTACCACTCCCCGGCCCATGTTCGCGCTGCGCCATCGCATCCCGATCCATACCCCTATTACGGCCGGCTCGCCCGCGAACGTCCCTTCTCCCGGGACGAGGCCAATGGCTGGTGGGTGGCGGCGAGCGCTGCCGCGGTCACCGAAGTCCTGACCAGCGCGATCTGTCTGACCCGCCCCTTGAGCGAGCCCATCCCTGCGGCGCTGCAGGGCGGCGCAGCAGCGGAGATCTTTGGCCGGCTCGTGCGCCTGCGGGATGACGAGGCGCGGGGCAGGCTGAAGGAGGCGGTCACGAACGCCGTGCGCGGCCTCGATCTCGGCGAGGTCGCGGCCCTGGCACACAGGCGTGCGGCCGAGCTCGACGACGAACTCGGGCCGAGGCTCGATGAAGCGACCACGACGCAGTTCATGTTCGCACTGCCCGTGCAGGTCATCGCGCTGCTGCTCGGCATTCCCCGCGAACGCTTCGGCGACGTCATGGGGTGGCTTGGCGCCTATGGGACCGCAGCCGCAGCTGCTGGAACCGGAATTCCCGCGCTGACGCCCGACTTGCTGACATCAGGACATCAAGGCGCGCAGGCGCTGTTTGACCTCGCCAGTGCCGTCGGGAAGGCCGACGCGCAGCGGGGCCCGTTATTCCAGGCGCTGCTGCGCGAAGCGACGCGTTTCGGCTGCGACGACGAAAGGGATGTGATCGCCAACGCCCTTGGCTACATGGTCCAGGGTTTCGCCGGAATGGCCTCGCTGATCGGGTTGACGCTGCTCGCACTGGCCCGGCGGCCGGAACTCCTCCGGCAGGTCGAGGCCGATCGGACATGCCTGCGGCCGCTCATCCAGGAGGTGGCGCGCTGCGATACCGTCACCAGCAGCACCTTCCGTTTCATGGCGCGCGACGGCAGGATTGCCGGACATAAGCTTCGTCAGGGCGATCTGATCATCGTGCTTCTGGCGGCCGCGAACCGCGATCCCGCGCTCAATCCCGAGCCGGATCGCTTCGATATCGCGCGCAGGGACCGCAGATCCCTGGAGTTCGGCGCCGGTCGCCATGTCTGCCCCGCGGACAAGGTCGCAGCTCTGATCGTCGAGATCGCGGTCGGGCATCTGCTGACGCGCGGCGTGCCGCTGGAGCGCCTGGAGGCCGGCCTGTCCTATGCCGCCTCGGGGCATGTCCGCACGCCCTTGTTCAAGCGCTGAGTGGCTGTCCGCGAAACGGAACCCCTGAAAGCCGATAGTCCATGCTGCGCCCATGCCAGGCGTCCAGCGGCGGCAACGCGGCACGCACAACATCTCTCGCCGGATCACGCCCTGACGTAACGGCGCTCTTGCCGGCTCGCATGAAGCTGCTAGCATCCGCGTAAGCTCTTCCTGCGCCTACCTTCCCCCGACATTCCAGTGAATCCGACGTTTCTGCGTTCCCTGAGCGAGATGCGGCCTAATGGACAAGAAGCTTACGCCACCTTCGCTCAAGGAAATCGTATCGCAATTGCGATATGACTGGTTCGGCAAGGATGTGCAGCAGACTCCGACCGTCAGCTATGTTTGGACCGCCGATCAATTCGGTCATTTCGGCCTCGGCTTCCAGATCACCTTCCTGTTCAGCTGGATACTCGCCGCCCTCTTCACCGATCTTCCGGCCTGGAAGACTGCGATCATCGCTGCCCTGCTCAATATGCTGCTCTGGATCGTCAAGGAGGTGCTCGACATCGTCCGCGAGCGCCGGCGCCAGGGCCCGCTCTTTCCGTTCAACCGCCGCGAGCTCTGGTGGAATGTCGCGACCGCGCTGTTCTTCATCGGCGCGGGCGCGATCGTCGCCGGCGCCTCGGGGCTCGGCGGCGTCCAGGCCATCGTCGCGCTGCTGGTCATGCTCGTGCCCGCCACGCTGCTGGTGCTCTGGTGGGTGAAGCGCAAGATGACCTTCCAGCAGGTCGGCCTGCCCTTCCTGTTCCGCCTGACCAATCTCTGCTCGACCATAGAAAGGCCGGATCCCGGCTACCGCGACGCGCTGATCGCCCTGTCGGAGCCGCCGACGAAGGGCGCGAACGCGCCGCGTTTTCCGCATGTGCTGCTCACCGGCACGGTCGGCTCGGGCAAGACCTGCCTCGCCTGCGGCATCGGCACCGAATACGCCTTCCGGCTCGGGATTGCGCGCTACACCACCCTGGTGAAGCTGTTCGAGGCCGCGGTCGAGCGCAAGGAAGACGCCGATTCCGGCCACCCGCCGCTCGAGGAACAGGATGGCCGCATCCTCTGGCCCTGGCGCAATGTCGACCTGCTCATCGTCGACGATGTCGATGCGCTCCTGGTCGAGCCGCCGCTGCCGAAGCCGACCACGGCKACTGCGGCCGAAGCCACGGCAAAGCGCCCGGTCGACCAGAGCGCGCTGCGCAGGATCGTCTTCAACCAGCTCGCGATCGTCGGCATCCAACGCTTCCGGACGCGGCGCACGGTCTGGGTCGTCAGCGATCCCAGCGAGGCGGAGGAGTGGCGCAACACCATTGCCGAGGCGCTCGGCCTGCCCGTGGGCGACGACACCGCCCTGCCCGTCATCCGCCTGCTCAGGGACGAAAAGGCGCTCGCCGCGATGGCCAAGACGCGGGCTTAGGCAAGACGAGGGCCTGGGCAAGAGGCGGGGCTGGGCAAGACCGGGGTCGGAGGGAGGCCGGAGCGAGTGGATTGAATCGGACGTCTGGCTCCCGCACGGGCGTCCTACTGGCAGGGAAGACCGACGCGGTCCAACCGGTTAGCGGGCTGCCGGAATGCCGCAGGAGGGTGGCTTCCGGACGTCGAGCGCATCGGCACGGCCGGGCCGGATCGCGCCAGAGGAGACGTTCGGTCTCCTTTGCATATTCCGAGCTTTCGAGCTTACGTTCAGTGGCTGTGTCAATGCAGGCTGGTTCAATGCACGAGAACGACCAGAATGCCGGTGGGCTCCGCTTTGACGTCGTCGCGGGGCTTACGGCGGCTGCCGTCGTGCTGCCCAAGGCCATGGCATACGCTACTGTGGCGGGCCTGCCGGTGCAGGTTGGCCTCTACACATCCCTTGTGCCAATGGCCGTCTACGGATGGCTCGGCTCCTCCCGCGTGCTCAGCGTCAGTTCCACCACCACGCTCGCGATCCTGACTGGCGCCCAGCTCGGTGCAGTCGTCCCGGACGGCGACCCGGCCAAGCTGCTCACCGCGACGGCGACGCTGACCGCCCTGGTTGGCGCCTTGTTGCTGCTCGCCAGGCTCGTGCGCCTGGGCTTCCTCGCCAATTTCATCTCGGCACCGGTCCTCACCGGCTTCAAGGCCGGCATCGGCCTCGTCATCCTGCTGGACCAGGCCCCCAAGCTCTTCGGAGTGCACATCACCAAGCAGTCCTTCTTTGCCGACATTCTAAGCGTCGTGCGCGCGCTTCCGGAGACGTCGCTGCTCACTGCCGCAGTGGCGGCGGCGACCGCGATCGTTMTGATCGGGATGGAGCGTCTGAAGCCGCATTCACCCGCCCCACTCATCGCAGTGGCCACCGCCATCGCAGCGTCATGGATCTTTCACCTGGGCGCTCAGGGTGTCTCGACCGTAGGGCATATCCCGCAGGGCCTTCCCTCAGTGACGCTCCCCGATCTTGCGTTGGTGCAGCAACTGCTGCCGGGAGCGCTCGGGATTGCCCTGATGAGTTTCACCGAAACCATTGCTGCAGGCCGGGCTTTCGTTCGACCTCGCGATCCTCCGATCAATGCCAATCGCGAGCTGGTGGCGACAGGCGCAGCCAACATTGCCGGCTCCTTGCTCGGCGCGATGCCGGGCGGCGGCGGCACATCGCAAACKGGCGTTGTTCGCGCGGCGGGCGGGCGAACCCAGGCTGCCTCGCTGGTGACAGCGGCGGCGGCCCTTGCAACCATGCTCCTGTTCGCACCTTTGCTCGGGCTCCTTCCGAATGCCACGCTGGCAGCCATCGTCATCGTCTACTCAATTCCGCTTATCCAGCCGGCGGAGTTCAACGCCATTCGCAAGGTGCGCAGGATGGAGTTCGGCTGGGCGATCGTCGCAACCATTGGCGTCCTGATCTTTGGAACCCTTCAGGGTATCGTCATCGCGGTCATCCTTTCGCTGATCGGCCTGGCCAGCCAGACATTCCATCCCCGGATTACGGTCATCGGCCGCAAGCGCGGAGCCGACGTGCTCCGCCCTCTCGATCCTGAAAACCCTGATGACGAAACCTTCGAGGGGTTGTTGATCCTGCGGCCGGAAGGGCGGCTCTTCTTCATCAATGCCCAGGATGTGGCTGACCAAATCACCGCTCTTGTTGGTCAGCATAAGCCGCGGGTCCTCGCGCTCGACTTCAGCCGCGTTCCTGACATCGAGTACTCGGCCCTCCAGATGCTGCAGGAAGGCGAGAAGGGCATGACGGAACGGGGTGTCATCGTCTGGTTCGTGGGCCTCAATCCTGGCGCGCTTGAGGTCATTCGCCGTGCAGGTTTGGACACGCTGCTCGGCCCGGACCGGTTGCTCTTCAACGCACGCGCCGCCATCGAACGCTACACGGCGTTGAACGCGCTATCGGCAAACGCTGCCGGATTGGTTCCTGACCCAAAAGCGTGAGAGGCCGATGTCCAATCGGCTTTGTCGACATACGATCCCGAGCCTGCATCTGCTCCAGCGATGCAATCCATCGGGCCACGAGCATACTGAGGAAGGCGCATTCAACGGCCCGCAATCGGAGAATTTCGAATGACCAGTTCCAACGATGTGCAGAGGACAATCATCCGCAACAAGCTCCTCGGCAGGTGGGCCGCCGAGAAATTGGCACTCACGGGCCGGGACGCCGATGCCTATTCGGATGACCTCGCCAGAAGCACGGTCGATCCCGAGCGCAGTGACGTGTTCAGCAAGATCCGCAAGGACTTTGACGCCGCAGGCGTGGCCCAATCGGACGAGCAGATTCTACGCGTCATGACCGAATTCATGCTCAAAGCAGGGAGCCTCATGCCGACAACGCGGGGTGGTTCCCGCGATGCTGCAGCGGTGATGCTCGCACGCAATCTCCAGTCGGGCTGAGGCCGGCTGTAGATTGGCTGGCGGCGGCGGTTCCGGCCTGGGCGCGGGTGCGCGGATCAGGCCTCCCGGACCAGGAGCACGTCCGCATCGACGCCCCGGAGCACGCCTTCGGCATGGCTGCCGATCGCATCCTGCACCAGCCCCCGACTGCGATGCGCGCCGACKACGACGAGACTGACGCCGGTCTCCTGCACCTGCCGCTTGATCACATTGACCACGGCCCCATCGTCCAGGACCAGCTCGATGCGATCCCGCACGGCCTGCGGAAGCTCTGCCGCCGCCAGGAACTCCGCCATGTCCTCGGCAGCCTCGGAGTGCAGATGTTCCGCCGCACCTTCGACCTTGTAGCGACCGGTCGTCGCCTGCGGGTTGACGTGGAGCAGCACGAGACGTGCCGTCGGAAAGAGCGCGGCGGCGGTCAGCAAGGCCGCGCGCGAGCACTCGGAGAAATCGGTGGCGACGAGGATGCGGTCATAGGGGCGCTCCGCCCGCTTGCGGACGACCAGCACCGGCACGGAGGCATGGCGCACGATATGGTCGACCGCCGTCCCGGTGACATAGTCGCCGAGGCTGTTGAAGCGCGCGACACCGGTGATGATGACGCCGCTGCCGCGCTCCACCGCCAGATTTGCCAGCACGCTCGGAGCCGAGCCGACCCGGACGACGAACTCAGCCTGCGCCGCCGTCGGCGGCAGCTCGGCGCGCAGCCGCGCCGTCGTTTCCGCCAGGTTCGGAACCGCGTCCTCGAGGACATGGGCGATGGCGAGCCTCGCCCGCCATGCCTCGGCAAGGCGCAAGGCGCGTTCGAGCGGGCGATCGGCCCTGGCCGAAAAATCGCTGGCGAACAGGACTTCAACGGGAGGCGCTTTGCTCGTCTCAGCCATGTGAACACCTCACTCCGGAATCGCGATGATCTCTTTGGCGCCTTGGATAGCATGCCGGTCTGCCGCGATCATCCGGTCGCCCCAGCCGGCGCAGGTTTGTCTCCTCCGTTGCGCCGAGTGGCGTGACAGCCGAGAGGGACTGCCAGGCGCCCGACCGGAGCCCGCTATCCCCTCGCCGCGGCCTTTCAGTTGCCCCAGTCGACAATAGTGAGATCAAGCGGAAGCGCGCGCCGGATCGCCAGAGGGGGCACGAGCGGCGTCAGGCTGACAGGCGAGCCGGTTTCCGCCGCCCGGTCGAAATCCGCAGTGCCCGCCAGATCGACCGCCTTCACCGTGGCGGCCTCGAAGACATAGGGCAGGCCATTGGCGAGAAGTGGCGAGGGCCCGTCCATGACATGCAGGTGCAGATGCGGCTCCGAACTGTTGCCGGTATTGCCGACTGCGCCGATGACATCGCCGCGGCGCACCCTGTCGCCGGTCCTGACGCGGACGCTGCCGGGTTGCATATGGGCGTATAGCACGAAGGCGCCACCGCCGATATCCAGCACTGCGAAATTGCCGTCGGCCTCGCCGATCGGCAGCCCGTCGGGAAGCGCTCCGGGGACCTGATCGGCAAGATCGGCACGCATATCGACGATGGTGCCGTCGCTCACCGCCAGGATAGGCTGGCCATAGATGTGATAGCTCGCGACCTGCTTCCTATCGCCCGCGAAGAGTCGGCCATCCCCGCCAAGCTTCTCCCAATCGATGGCAAAGCGCTGGGCGAGACGAAAGGCGCCGTTCAGCGGCAAAAGGGCCCGGACATGCCGGGTGGAATCGCAGCAGCCGTCGCCCGCGATATAGTTTTCGCCCCGAAGCGGCGGCCCCAGAACCGGGGGCGCCGCTGTCGTGACTGCGGTCGCGCCAAGCTGGATCGCGGCATCCGCCTTGAACTGATCGAACCAGGCATCGACCTTATGCGTCAGCCGCTGCGGTGCCGCGCGCCCCTGCGGCAGCGCGATGTGGAGAAAGGCGACCCCGTATTGATAGCCGCCCAGCTCCGCCGACTCATTGCCGCGCCGGCCACCGGGGGAGAAACGCCGCGCGATCTCGGCCTCGTCTAGCGTCGAGAGCGGCTCCTTGTCGTCGTCGCCATAGAGCGTGAACCGCTTCATCACGACGCGCTCGCCGGTCACATTCGAGAGCTGCAACTCGTAGACGATATGCTGACGACCATCGGAGCCGAGCACGGGCTGCGGCGCGAACAGGACCTTGCCGATGAGCCCCGTCAACGTCACGCCCTGCTGCGGGGGGGCCGCGGATTGCGCCCGGGCCGTGCCCGACAAGGACAGCGGGACCACGGCAGCGATTGCCGCAAGACGCATCATTCCGGTCAATGGGTACATGGCAGCGTCCTGTTGCGGATTTCGGGGGCTCAGGCGGGCGCCAACCGGTCGAGCGTCAGCTCGATATCGGTGAAATCCCTGGGGGCGGCTTCGCAAAGCGCGGAGGTCGAATGCATGCCGAGCGCGGTGAGGATGCTCGCCGCGAGGTCCCGCCTGGCGGCATCGGCGCGGTAACCCAGGCCGGCCAGCTCCTGCTCGATTCCGTCCGCGTCCGCATCGAGATAGCCCATGCGCGCGGCCAGATCTTCGATGCTGCGGCCATGCGCCCGCACGAACAGGATGCGGCAGGCGACAGCGCGGGCATTGGGATCATGGACTGCCGCGCCGCTGAGAATGCCGCCGATCAGATTGGCGGGCGGAGTGGGCACGTTCAGCGCCAGGAAAAACAGGCGGTGCGTATAGGAACATGTCAGGGCGCTTTGCGCGGTTCGCCCGTCGCTGAGCAGCTGCCCCTCCATCGCGACCGGGCGGTTGAACAGGCTTTCGCAGTAGCTGATCTGCAATTGCTGCATCGCATCGGCGTAGACCCGCATCGCGCCGATGATCAGCCGGCCCGCCTCGACACGCGACCAGGCCGGCGAAATCGCGAGATAGGTTCCGGCCAGCCAATGCTCGCCGGGCTGTCGTGCCCCCGCCCGGGTGGGAGATGGGGTGACCGGGCCCGGCGCCGGCACCGGCCGCAGACCGGCCTCGCCCCGGAGCGTCGCAAGCACGGTTTCCGGCACGCCGAAGCGGGCGCAGATCGCGTGCTGGAACTCCTCGAACGAGGACGAGGCCAGGAAGGGCGCCGTCAGCGCACCGCCGAGCACCCTCGCCCAATCCTCATAGACGCTGGAGGTGCGCGGCATCGCCTTGCCCGAGAGCCATTTGTAGGCGTTCTGGGTGACGAACAGGGTGGCCGGATTGACCGCCGCAAAGCGCGCGCAGAGTTCCTTGTTGGTTGGGCAACCCAGGGCGAGCGCGGTGAGTTTCAGCTTCAACGCGAGGTTGAACCAGGATTTTTCGAGGGGCTGCTGGCCGATCTCCACGCCAAAATGGTTCACGGCCGCCCCCAGGGATTGCCCCGCCCTCGCGGAGTGATCCCGGCCGATGCTAGTGGACCGCCGGGCGCGACACCAGCACGGCAGGCGGAGTTGGTTTAAATTGCGCTGCGGTCCCCGACCTGTCTCCGGCTTCCCGGATCGTTCAAGGCCGGGACGTCGCTGTTCAGTGCTGTGCAGCGCCCTGGAGAGCCTGCCGGCGCGCCGCGATCATCCACTGCCCCGAGCTTGCCGGGGACGAGCCTGTCATTCCAGCGGCTGCCCCCGTTCAAGAGACGGCTCCCCGGCCGCGCAGATGTTCCGTCCGGCTTCCTGAAGAGGCCKAACGGAACGCCTGAGGCTGCTTACTCCGCGTAGGATTGCGTCGCCCAGGCGGCCTTGAGCTTCGGTGAGACCTGGGCGCCGAAGGGGCCGAACCACTTGTTGAACAGGGTTTCGGCCTCGCCCGACTTGAACATCTTCGCCATGGCGTGATTGACGATCCAGAGAACCGTCGGGTTGAGCTTGGGCACCATGAAGCCCTGCGGCGCATAGCCGTATTCGGTACCGACGATGGTCAGGGCGTCCGGGTTCTTCGACTGCCGGATCAAGCTGTAGAAGGCGCCGTTGTCACTGAAATAGGCGTCGGCACGCCGCGTCTCGACAGAGATCAGCGCGGCAGCGTGGTCGTCGACATTCTGGATGCGGATGTTGAGGCCCTTCTCGGCGATGAGCTTCTTCAGGTCAGGCTCGCTGCTGCCGCCGGTGGCGACTGCGACGATCTTGCCGTTCAGATCCTCGTATTTGGTGATGCCCGAATTCTTCAGGACGAGCAGCTGGCTCGACGAGACATAGGAGACCGAGGAGAAATCAACCTGCTTGTTGCGGCCGAAGGTGTTGACCGTACCGCCGCATTCGAGATCGACCGTGCCGTTGGCGACGAGCGCCTGGCGGTTCTGGATGCTGACCGGCACGTATTTGACCTTGAGGTCGGGCAGCTTCAGCTCCGCCTTGATGTCCTCGATGATGCGCTGGCAGAACTCGACGGAGTAGCCGGACGGCTTCTTGTCGTTGTCGAGGAAGCCATAGGGGTAGAGCGTTTCGCGAATCCCCATGGTGATGGTGTTGGTGTCGCGCAATTTCTTGACGATCGCGTCCACCTCCTGGGCCTGGGCCGTGGCGGCCAGGCCGAAGGCCAAGAGGCCGCCGATCGCAGCGACAAGGTTCCGTCTCATGTTCTTCTCCCCTTTGTAGCGATTGCCCGAGCACCGGCCGGTGCTCGGGAGTTCTAGAATCCAGTGCGGGCCCGTTCCCGCAGCTGTGCGCTGCTCATCTGCTCGAAGCCGAGCGCGGGCAGCAGGTCGTTATCCCCGACAAAGTCGCGACCATAGGCGGCAGACAGCATGGTCAGTCCAGCCTCGTGCAGCGTCGCGGGCTGCCCGGCGAGYCGCCCGAGCAGGACCGTCGGCAGCAGGCCGAAGGGCGCGTCCTCGAGCACATAGCGACTGGTCAAGGTCGCCGGGCCGAAGCCGCCATTGCCGCGCTGGTGCAGCTCCGCATTCATCTCGGCGATGCTTGCGACCGGCAGCTGGTAGGAAAAGGCGTAGTGCTCCTTGATCGTCCGCACCGAGACGTCAAAAGCCTGCGCGATCGCCAGGCGCTCCGCGTCGAGCAGCTCCATGACACGCCCAACCGCCGGCGTGACGTTCTCCGCCTGCCCCCAACGCTCGCCGCGCTCCATCCGCGTGAGGTTGAACAACGCGATCGCAAGATGGTTCTGCGGGTTGAGATTGCTGAGCGCGATCGCGAGCAGCCCGTCGCGCTTGACGAAGCGATCGCCGAACAGGGCGGTACAGAGCGCGTGGCCCTCGTCGAGCCCGGTTTCCGGCACGGTCGCGATGTCGATCTTCGAGCGCAGCGAATTGACCGCGGCCTCGGTCGGCGAGGCCTTGCGCCCGGTCGTCAGCGTCGTGCCCCAGGCGATGATCGGCGCGCGGATGCCGCGCGCGGCCAGGAGCCGCGAGAGATAGAGCGCCCCGAAGGAGGCGTGCGAGCTGATGATGACCGGCTGCCCCTCGCGCAGATGCTCGGCGGTCGCCTCCAGCGCCATCTTGTGCGCGTTGCCCGGCATGGCCAGCATCACCACGTCGGAACCGGTCACGGCCTCCTTCGCGCCATGGGCGATGCGGGGATGGAAACTCGCCTCGATCGCGCCGCTGGCCCGCAAGGGGGCCCCCGCCGCCAGCTCGGTCGTGCCCTGGCCGGAGGGCGACCAGAGCATGGGATCATGCCCACTGACCGAAAGCTGGGCGGCAGCGCCATAGGCGGCGGCGCCTGCTCCAAGGATACTCACGCGCATGGGATTTGGGCCTTTGGATCGGGGGACGATAAGGGGCGGCGGCGAGCCGGCGCGGGAGCCGGGACCTGCGGGGGTCCAGGCCTCACGGCGGCCCGGTTGAATCCACTATAACGGAACACGCTCAAGTAGAACCTCGCTCCTGCCGGACCTTCTGGTAGAGCAGAACCATCAGGCCGCGGGCCGGCTGATCAAGCTCGTTGCAGATCGAGTGGGGCACATCCACGGGATAGCGCGCCGTCTCGCCGGCCTTGACCGGATAGCGCGAGGACCCGCTCGCAATGACGAACTGGCCCGACAGGACCGTGAAATGCTCGACCGCGCCCGGCGCATGCGCGGCGCTGTCGAGCCGGCCATGGCCGGCGATCTCGACATCATACCATTCGACCGTGCCGGCCAGGCTCGGCGGGCTGAGGATGCGCAGCTGGCAGGAACCGTCGGCACTGCGGATCTCCGGCGTATGCTCCGGCGGGACGATCTCGATCGCGCTGCCGCCGGGCGAGGATTCGCTGCCTTGGAGGAGTGCGGAAATCTCGATCTGCAGCCCACGCGTCAGGCTCCAGAGCACCGCGAAGGTTGGATTGGCCTCGCCCCGCTCGATCTGCGACAGCATCGATTTCGACACGCCGGAGACGGCTGCGAGCTGCTGCAACGTCAACCCCCGCGCCTTGCGCTGGCGCTGGAGGATCGGTCCGATCTGGGGGGCGCTCAGCTCTGTCATGCCGGCGGCCTAGTGTGTCAGGACCTTGGTCAGGAACTGCTTGGCGCGCTCTGTCGCAGGGGCGGTGAAGAACTGCGCCTTGGGCGTGTCCTCGAGGATCTCGCCGCCATCCATGAACAGCACCCGGTCGGCCACGCGCTGCGCGAAGCCCATCTCATGCGTCACGACCATCATGGTCATGCCTTCTAGCGCCAGTTCCTGCATCACCTCCAGCACCTCGTTGATCATTTCGGGATCGAGCGCCGAGGTCGGCTCGTCGAACAGCATGGCGGCCGGGTCCATGGCGAGCGCGCGTGCGATGCCGACGCGCTGCTGCTGGCCTCCGGAGAGCTGGCTCGGTMGGCTCGTCAGCTTGTTGCCGAGCCCGACCCGCATCAGGATCTTCTCCGAGCGCTCATCGGCTTCGGCCCGGGAGCGCTTCAGGACATGGATCTGCGCCAGGCTGACATTCTCCAGCGCGGTCATGTGCGGATAGAGCTCGAAGCTCTGGAAGACCATGCCGATGCGCGAGCGCAGGGCCGGCAGGTCGGTCCTGGGATCGGACACCGAGACGCCGTTGACGGTGATCGTGCCGCGCTCGAACGGCACGAGGCCATTGACGCATTTGATCAGCGTGCTCTTGCCCGAGCCCGACGGGCCGCAGATCACCACGACCTCGCCCTGGCGAACGGTTGCCGAGCAGCCGCGCAGGATCTGCAGCTTGCCATAGGATTTGTGCACGTCCTCGACGGCGATCATGTCGTGCGGCCCTTCCTGTAGAACTCGACCGCCTTCGTCGCCGACAGGCAGATGATGAGATAGACGACGGCGACCAGCGTATACATTTCGGTCGGCCGCCCATCGCGCGAGGCGACGATGCTGGCTGTCGTCAGGAAATCATGCAGCGCCACGACATAGACCAGGGACGTGTCCTGGAAGACGATGACGATCTGGTTCAGGACCAGCGGCATCATCGCCCGCAGCGCCTGCGGCATGACGATATGGCGCATCACCTGGCTGCGACGCAGGCCGGTGGCGAGGCCGGCTTCAGCCTGCCCCTTGCGGACATTGGCGATGCCCGCGCGGATGATCTCGCAGTAGAAGGCGGCCTCGAACATCACGAAGGCGATCAGCGCCGACATCAGCGAGCCGATCGGCCGTCCGATCGCCAGCGGGATCAGGAAATAGAACCAGAACAGCACCAGCACGAGCGGCAGGGAGCGCATGACGGTGACATAGGCCGCAGCCGGCACCGCGATGAAGCGATGGGTCGACAGCCGCATCAGGGCGAGGCCGAAGCCGAGCACCAGCCCGCCCACGGTCGCGACCAGCACGAGCAGCGCGCTCAGCGCCATGCCCTCGGCGAGAAAGCTCCAGGAGCGGGCGATGACGCCCCAGTCGAAATCGTTCATGTCGCGGCCTTCCGCAGGGCCGAGCCGCCGATGCGGTCGTCGATGAGGCGCATCAGCGCCGTCACGCACAAGCCGATGACGAGATAGCCGACAGTGGCGAAGGTGAAGGCCTCGAGCCCCTGGAAGGTATAGTTCTCGACATGGCGGCTCTGCGCCGTCAGTTCGAGGACACCGATCGTCAGGCTCAGCGATGACAGCTTGATCGTGATCAGGAATTCGGAGGTCAGCGGCCCGACGATGGCGCGAAGACCGAGCGGCAGCACGACCAGCCGGAAGGCCTGGACAGGACGAAGCCCCGTTGCCAGCGCGGCCGGCAGCAGCGGATTTCCGACCGCCTCGATCCCGGCCCGGACCTGCTCGGCGACGCGCGATCCGGCGAACAGGGCGATCGCGACGACCGCCGTGACGAACTCAGGGTAAGGCAGATCGCGCTTCAGCCAGAGCCCGATGGTTTCGGGCACGATCTCGGGCAGAACGAAGAACCAGAGGAAGAGCTGGACCAGCGGCGGGATATTGCGGAAGACATCGATATAGATGCCCGCGACCAGGCGAGCGCCACGAGCCGGCAGGCTGCGCGCAATGCCAACGCCAAGACCGATCGTCAGCGCCAGGACCCAGCTGACCAAGCTGATGGCCAGCGTCCATTGCACGCCGCTCCACAGCCACTCCCAATAGGGCTCCTGCAGGAGGATGGACCAGTTCCAGCGGTAATTCATGCCGCGGATGCACGGCTAAGCCGTGATCCAGGGACCGCTGCCATCCACCGAGTCCCCATCGAATCCCTCCCAAGATTCCACTATACCGGAATGATGAGATCGGCCGTCGGGGATTGTCAACAGGCCGTCATGATATTGAGCCATGCGAAGCGCAACTGGCCATGGCAATGACCGGCCGGCTGCCATGCAAAATCCGTGGGGCGCGGACATAGCGTCCTTCCAGTGGTCGGAGTGCCCTCCTGGACCGGCAGTTCACTGACCTCTCCCCTCATTGCACGGCGGAGGAGCCCTGTGCTGAAACCGACCGGTTCGCGATCATCGGCCTCGGACGCTTCGGGATGCGGCGCATGGCCCAGGCCGTCGGCGATCCCAGCGAGGCGCGGGACTGGCGCGACACCATCCTACCCCGGATCGACCGTCTTCACGCCGCGCGGACGGAAACCACAGCCTCCGCGTCCGAACCGGGTCACGCTGAAAACTGGCGCGCGAGGCCGCTGGTGGCAGCCGCGCGCGCCTTCTGGATGGCCCCGGAACGATCGGGGCATGATCAAATCGAAATTGGAAATGAATGATCGATATCGGGCGACGAAATACACTCTACTGAATCACGTTGAATATCAACAATATGATAATATAATCACAATAGTTTATGTTTCTATCAATATAGGCTGTAAGTAATATGTACTATATGAAGATCTATTCTTTCTGCCCCCGTTTTGCCCCCCCCATTTGAAATTGCCGCCCAGCACCATTGTCGAACTGTCCGAGCTCGTATGTGATGAAGATCACATACGAGCTCGGGTTTTTCAGGTGACACGGACGGGTGAKACTGAGCGGCTGAGCCTGCCTGGAATCCTGGCTACATCCTCGAGCGGGAGAGATTGCAATGTCAGGCCGGTCGCTCCAAAGGCCTCTGCTCTTGCCCTTGTTCTCGTTTGCATGCGTCGCCTTGGTGGCGGCGACCTCTGCGATCGCGGCGGACGCCCCGCAGCACAGGACATTTCAATCGCGGACCTGCCCGGTCTGGGACAAGGACCTGCATCATCTGCTCGACTGGAGCGAGGCGTTCAGCATCCACACGCCTGAACTGCGCCTGAGCATTCGCGCAGAAGCCCTCAAGCTTCGCGAGAGATGCCTGCGCGATCTCAGCATGGCCTCGCTCAATCGCTACGTCATGCTGATGAAGCTGCTTTACGATGACGAAGCGGACGAGGTGGAATCCTACAATTGAGACGCTAAGGACGCTGGAGGCGAAATACCTCCCTGGGCGCGCGCGGCATGTCCCTGGCGCGAATCGCTCGAGACGTCGCCGCCGGGGCGCCGACCGAAGGCGAGAAGGACCGCGCGGCGGGAGATTGACCTACATCACACTGTCATATGTGGGGAGCGTCGATCCCTGGCCAACAGGGACCACAACCATGCGCCATATAGCATTCGCTCTTCTGACAGCCGCCACGCTGGCTTTCTCTCCCGCCCATGCCGAGGATGCGAAACCCTTCGCGACCGGCAAGACGATCGACCTCACAGCCGTCCTGAAGCCGCCCCCGGCGCCGGACTCCGTCCAGACGAAGGCCGAGATCGGCGAGGTCCTCACCATTCAGGTTACGCGCACGCCGCAGATGGAAGCGCTGGCCCAGGCCGATGCCGTCGAGGATGTCTGGCGCTTCGCCGACGTGATGGGCCCGGCCTTCAAGACTGAGGCGCTGCCCGTCTTTTCGGCCTTCTTCGATCGGATCGTCGCGACCGAGGGCGCGGTGGTCGATCCGGCCAAGGACAGCTGGAAGCGGCCGCGGCCGCATCAGGCGAGCCCGCTGGTCAAGCCTGTGGTGAAGGTCTCGAATTCCGGCGCCTATCCCTCCGGCCACACCACCGTCGGGACCTTGATGGGCATCGTGCTGTCGAACATGGTTCCGGAAAAGCGCACCGAGATCATGGCCAGGGCCTGGATCTATGGCTGGAACCGCGTGATCGGCGGAATCCATTATCGCTCCGATATCGACGCCGGCCGCATCGCAGGCTCGGTTATCGCTGCGCGCATCATGGAGCAGCAGGACTTCCAGACCGAGTTCGCCGCCGCCAAGGCGGAGCTGCGCAAGGTGCTCGGCCTCTGAGCGATCAGCGAGAGACGGGTTCGGCGGCGGGTCTCTCCCCTTCCGAACCCGCGCCAGCCGATCGGCCAGCAGACGAAGCCGTCACAGCGCCATCCAAGAAGAGCGCCAGCAGCGCGGCATCAAGCTGCCTTACGATGCCGAAGCGGACGATGTGGGATTCAACGATTGAGACGGCGCCGATCTGGCTCCGTCCTGGCGACCGGCATCGCTGCGTGCCGCGTCCCGCTCGGCCGGCACGACGACTCACTCCAGTGGATCATGCTCCATCGCGCGCACGACGATCGACCAGGCAGCGCTGTTCCATCCAGCTCCCCTCCTCGTCGTTCTGGCCAACTCGGCGCCCACGAGCATCGGGTTGACGACCGGCCCTTCAAGCAGTCGCCAGACCTCGTACATCTCGCGCCACAGCGTTTGAGAACTGCTCTCGGGACCTGGTACGCTGCGACGGATCAGCTTGACCACCAGCGACCATAGTTCGTTGATCACGACGAGGGTGTAGATGCCCAACAGCCATATGCCGGTTGTTGTCCAATCAAAGTGGAAGGCCGCCCCTATCCCCAACAGAGGCACAACGATAAAAAAGGCGGCAGACGCCAATTGCAGCTGGAAGTCGGCCTTCCATTCGAGCTTCCGGAGCTTCTCGAGGTTGCCGCGGGCCCTCAAATAGCGACCCCGGCGCCATGGATCCCCCGGTTCTTCTGCTTTCTTCACCGCTTCCCCGAACCTAGACAGTTCGTGCGTCACCATCGCATCGACGAGCATCCAATCGAGGACAGGGTGCCGCATCCACGGTTGCGCCAGATAGTCTGCGACGCAGCTGTTGAACTGGTCCTCGCGGAGCCAGGTCTGATAGCGGCTTTCGTAGCCCTCCACGTATCCGCGGCCCGGATCGCGCCGCTGCCACATCACACGCTCGGCAGCCTTCCGGGCCTGGTCTTCAGCCGGGCTGCCCCACCACTGATGTTTGCCGTCGCTCAGCGCCGCCTGCGCCCTCCTGGGGACTGTGTATGACTGATGGAGACGGTCCGAGTATGCCGAGCCGTCGCCGCCTGTCTTGATCGTTTCGGCAAGCGCCGGATGGCGAGCTGTGTCATGAGCCAGCGCATCTGATGCGCGTCGAAGTCCTCCCCGGGCGAAAGGCGGATGTCGATCCATCGCGTTGTGTAGGCGATTGCCTCCGGCACCGACAGCGCTTCGCCCCGGCCGGACGGGATCGGCACGGGCCTATATTGCGGCAGGATGTCAGCGCTCAAGTCGTTGCACCAAATCCGGGGCGACGCCGACCGTGGTCGGCGGCAGCATGTTGACGCCGCGCTCGCGGGCGACTGATCTCAACTCGCGCGGCGCCATGCCGAAACGCTCCTTGAAGGTGCGGCTGAACTGCGCCTCGCTGCGGAAGCCGAAGGAAAATGCGATGGCGCCCAGCGTCTCGCCGGCGCGATCGTCGCCGTTKATCGCCTCGTAGCAACGCTGCAGCCGGCGTACCGCTTCCGCACCCGCAAGCATCTCCTCGCTCTGCGCGACGAACGCGGCCGCCTCATCGACAGTCATCAGCCGCCCTTGCCCGCTTTTTGCGTCGCCGGATCTGCTTCGCCGCACGCAGTATCAAGAGATTGCAGACGCGGCGTCAAGTACACCGAAATGTCCCACATTGGACTTCGTCAGCTTTGCTACGACGGTCCTCGGCGCGGCGAAACTGCCGGGGTTTCATGCGCGACCATCTGCACCATGCCTTGCGCCGGATGACGGCCCGGATCGAGCACGCACTCGAACGGCGCCGGGCTTGAGGCCGGGCTCGGCGTGGTGATGGCGATTGCGATTGTCCCGCCCGGGCGCAGCGGGAGGGACGATCGCGGATCTGGGTCAACACCGCCGGGGCGGCTCAAGCCCCCCACGAAGCCCCCGTCAGGACGGCTGGCCAGCAGGCGTTCCCTGGTGAAAGACCATCTGCCAGCGGCCGTCGATGAACCGCCAGATCGAGCTTCGCAGCGTGTGCCGCTCTTCCCGGCCATGGGCGACACGAAAGCTCAGATAGGTCAGCAGGACCACGTCGTCGGCCAGGGATCGGAGAACGAAATCCCTGGCTGCCGGCACCTCGACCGTCTGGGCATTGCCCTCGGCAAGACTTCGGATCACCTCGGTCTTGTCATGGACGCCGCCGGAGCGGCAGAATTCGACAAAACCATCCGCCAGAAGCCGATCAAGGGCTTCCGGAGAGGTTCGAACCGACGGCTTGAACAGCTCTTCCTCCAGCCCCCTGATCAGGTCGAGATCCTGTTTCACCGTGCCCTCCCCGCGCCGCCCTGCCCGACCGATGTCGCATTCACGAATGCCGAGATCTGTCCGGCGTCGCGGAGATAGACCACCGGGACATTGGCGGCCGTCGCGACCCGCTCGCGCTCGATATGCGGTCGCTTATCCCTATCGAAGGCCCAGACATATCGGAGGAAGCCGAGGAATTCCGCATCCAGCTTTTCGGTGCAGCCATCGGGGAGATCCGGCCGCGGCCGGTTCAGGATGCAGCGCCAGAGGACGCGGGCCAGGCAGGTCGTCCGCGGGGTGTCGAGCCAGATGACGATATCGGCGCGCGGCAGCCTCAGTTCGAAGGTCTGGCGGGAGTAGTTGCCCTCGCAGATCCAGGCATCGCCGGACACGGCGTCCCGCACGCGATCCCGAAAGAGCCCGGGCTCGGCCTTTGTCCAGCCGGCTTCCCAGAACAGGCGGTCGAGATGCACGACCGGCAGCGCAAGGCGCTTGCCCAGTGCTCGCGCGAGCGTCGACTTGCCGCTGCCGGCATTCCCCAGGATCACGATCCGTCGCATCGGCGCAGGCCATTCCTCTCGTTTCGACCTGCTCATACACCAGCGCGTGGACTCATCAGCGCGCAGGCGCGAAGGCTGCGAATGGTCGTGGCCGTATCCACGGCTCGCATCACCTCCCCCATCACTGCAACGCCCACAGCACCAGCCTCGATGCAGAGTGGCGCGCGGTCGCAGGTGATGCCGCCAAGGGCCACGACCGGCAGCCCGATCGCTGCCCAGCGCCGCAGCACGGTCAGGCCCAGGGCCGGGCCATAGCCGGGCTTGCTCGCCGTCGTGAAGATCGGGCTTACCGTGACATAATCGGCGCCTGCCGCTGCTGCCGCCCGGACATCGGCCTCGTCATGCGCGGAAACGCCGATCAGCGCGGAGACGCCGAGCACGGCGCGGGCCGCGGAGATCGCCCCAGCCGATTGCAGATGGACGCCCCGTGCCCCGACCCGGGCGGCGAGATCAACATCACCGCCGATCGTCAGAACCGCATCCGCCATGCTCACGAGCTCATGCAGCTGCTGCGCCAGGCTGCGGCGTTCCGGCTGATCGAGATCGCGATCGCGCAGCCAGATCCAGCGTGCCCCGCCGGCGAGCGCCGCAGAGACAAGCTGCGGCAAAGGCTTCACGGCCTGATGCCGGTCGGTGACGACGAGCAGCCGGTCGGGCAGCCTGTTCACGACCCCACAAGCCCGAGCTGCGGGCTGGACGGCTGAGCCCGCCCACGCCGCGGAATGCGCCCCGCCAAGCGGGCGTTCCAGCCGGCCTCGACGGCGTGACGCATGGCGAGTGCCATTCGCACCGGATCATCGGCCTTGGCGACGGCGGTGTTGAGCAGAACCCCGCTCGCGCCGCATTCCATGGCGATCACCGCGTCGGAGGCCGTGCCGATGCCGGCATCAACGATCACGGGCACGGGCGAGCGGGCACAGATCAGCTCGAGATTGGCCGGATTGGCGACGCCCATGCCCGAGCCGATCAGCGACCCCATCGGCATCACGGCGGCGGCCCCGAGATCAGCCAGGCGAGCGCAAATCACCGGATCGTCGTTGCAATAGGGCAGGACGACGAAGCCCTTGTCGACGAGCTGGCGCGTCGCCTCCAGCAGCTCACCGACATCGGGATAGAGCGTCTCGCGATCGCCGATCACCTCGAGCTTGATCCAGTTGGTGCCAAGCGCCTCGCGTGCAAGCTCGGCGGTGAGGATGGCGTCGCGCGCGGTTTCGCAGCCTGCCGTGTTGGGCAGGAAGCGGCGGCCGGCAAGCAGGCGCACCGTGTCGGAGCCATGGCCCTGCAGCGAAATGCGACGCAGGGAGAGCGTGACAAGATCCGAACCGCTGGCCTCGATGGCATCGACCATGATGCGCTGGCTCGGATAGCCGGCCGTGCCAATGAGGAGCCGCGACGACAATGCCGTGCCCGCCATGGTGAGGGCCTCGATCGGAGTGCTCATGTCAGCCCCCTGCGAAGGCACGGATGATTTCGACGCGGTCGTTGCGCGACAGAGGCGTCTGCGCCCAGTCGACCTGCCGGACCACGGTGCCATTGAGCGCGATCGCGAAGCCCTGCGGACCCGGCAAGTCCATCTCGGCCGTCTCCTCCTGCCAAAGCGCCGCCAGATTCTCCGCTGCGCTATCGCGGTCCTTGCCATTGATGATGAGTTTCATGAGGTTGCCTCCAGACAGGGGGTGAAGCGCGCCTGGCCGAATGACGCGGCCGGACCCGTGATGCGATTCTCGACGAGGAGTTGCTCGATCGCGGCTGCCGTGACGGGGGCGAGCAGATAGCCGTTGCGGTGATGGCCGGTCGCAACGAGCAGGCCCGCTATCCCCGTCTCACCAAGGATCGGCGCATCGTCGATCGAGGTCGGGCGGAAGCCGGACCAGATCGCCTCGACCGGCATCTCCTCGATCGAGGGCAGTGCGCGCCGGGCGCCGTCGAGCAGGGCATAGACGCCGCCAGCGGTCACGCTGTCGTCGAAGCCGCGTTCTTCCATGGTGGCGCCGACGAGGAGAGTGCCGTCGCTCTTGGGAGCGAGATGCACCTGCTCGGTCCAGACGACACGCGCGAGCGTGCCGGTCTCGGGCGTGCTGCGCAGGGCGAGTGACTGACCCTTGAGCGGGCGGACGGGGATGTCGAGCCCCTGAAATCGGGTCCAGGCGCCGGCGGCCGCAATCACGATCGGGGCCTTGCAGAGCCCGCGCGGCGTCGAGACGCCGAGAGCGCGGCCGCCGGCCAGCTCCGGCTCGGCCTCGCAGGCTTCGACCAGGTGCCCTCCGGCCGCGAGACAGGAGCGTCGTAGCGCCGCCATGACGCGCGGCGGATCGACCTGATGGTCGGCCGGGCAGAGAATGCCGGCAACGACCGAGGGCCTCAGCCCGGGCTCGCGTTCGCGGCATTGCGCCCCGCTAAGCCATGCAGCCTCGACCTCGGCGCGCCGCTGCATGTCATGGCGGAAACGCAGGCGCTCGACCTCCTCACGCCCCAGCGCGACCAGCAGGACACCGTCCCGGCGATAGTCGACGCCGAGCCCGCTCTCGGCTTCGAGCTCGCGCGCAAAACCCGGCCAGAGCCTTTGGCTTTCGAGCGCCAGTGGCAGCTGCTCCTCGCCGCCCGGCTCCAGCTCGGCGGCCGCGGCCAGCATGCCGGTCGCGGCAAGGCTTGCCCCTTGCCCGATCGTGCCACGCTCGAAAACGGTCACATCGAGCCCGCGCCGGGCCAGCCGCCAGCCGATGGACAAACCGATCAGGCCGCCGCCAATGATGGCGATATCGGTGGCGGCCGGCGCCTCGCAGGCGACGGGCCCGGAAGCGTCGCCAGATCGGCGAAGGGTGGTGTGTGGCGGGCCTCGCATAGGCAAACTCCTCGCCCGCTCGGGGAAGGAGATCTGGCAGCCCTTCGGCTGCCGGCAAGTGCCGCGACGCTCCATCCCTCCGCCGGTATGAGCCGGATCAGGTTCGAAGGATTTCCGCGCGCCTCTCCGGGGAACACCCGGTCTGCTAGCGGTTTCTCAGCCCCTTGCCGGGGATCTCCTTGGATCCGCGCAGTCTGGAGCCGGGGCGGCAGCGAGGTCAAGGCCAATCAGACACGAACGCCGGGAGGACCCCGGCTGGCGGGCCAGGGGCCGGGAATCTTCGCCGGTCCAAGGCGCTGCTGAGGCACCTCGCCTGCCGCCATTCACCCGCGCTCCGCTTCCGCTGCCGGCACGCGCGGCCAGGCGGGCAGCTTCACGAGGGAGCGCTCCGCCGGCCATGCCAACAGCCTGCATTGTCCGTAGCGCCCAAAGCAGGCGCGACGGCGGAACGTTCCGGTCCATGAGCCGTTGGACCTCTACCGCCGCGACAAGAAGGCGGTTCAGGAGAAGCCCAGTGCCTACAGACGCGGAAAAGCCGGTTGTTCTCGTTGTCGACGACGAGCCGATCATCAGGATGTATGCGGCCTTGCTCGTCGAGGAGGCCGGTTACCTCGCCGTCGAGGCAGCGACCGCCGACGAGGCCCTGGCCATTCTCGAGCAACGCGACGATGTCCGCATCCTCTTCACCGATGTCGAGATGCCGGGCTCGCTGAACGGCCTGCAGCTGGTCGAGGTCGTGCGCGAGAAATGGCCGCCGATCGGGCTGATGGTGACCTCGGGCCATGTCCGGGTCGACCCTCAGAAATTGCCTGAGCGGGCCCGGTTCTTTCGAAAACCCTATACCGAGAGCGAGATCATCAGGACGCTGAAATCCTTGCCGGCCAGCGCCTAGGCGCGCCTGACCGAATGGGCGCGAAGGAAACGGCCGATCCCCGCGCCGGGGCGGGATCGGGGCAGAGCCCAGGAAACGGGCTTGAAACGGGCTTTCCGTGCCCGACGGAGGGCTTGCATCCTTCGTGATGGCGCCGACCGGATATCCCGAGATCTGCAACTCGCCCGCGCGCAAACCGGTGAGGCACTGCGCGCAACTCGTAAACCAGCTGGAGAACTGGTAGGATCGCAGGTGGGCGACGCTTTCCGATTGCTGGGCGGACACAGCCATGCGGAAGTTCGATTACTACGACACCGTGCTGGTACCGTGGTATTCGGAAGATGACTTTCCTGCCTTGCTGGACATGGTCGGCAAGGACCCCAGGATCCCCCGCTCCTATCCCGAATGGAAGCGCCAGTTCGCTGCCGCGACGGAGCTGCTTCTGGCCAAGGGCAAGACCGTCCAGATCATCACCGTTCGCCTCGCCGAGTATCTTGAGTGGCTGCAAAACACCCATCGCAGCAACACGGTGGCGGCACGCCTGCGCTATCTGAAATGGCTGGCCACGCAAAACGGCCAGAGGGCGACCGTCCTCCCMGTGCCGGCAAGGGTGCTGTCCGACGCAGGTGGCGAGGGCTAGCCGCACAGGGTTCGCCCCTGCCAGGTCCAAGGGGCCTGTCTCCGTCATGCGGTCGCGCCTGGCAGCGAGCGCCTTTGGCGCCCCCATAGGAAACAGGCAATGGCGGCTGCTTGCACCACGGCAGCGACCGCAAACAGCGCTGCCCCATCGAAGCTCGACAGTCCGGTTGGCGACAGCGTCCGCAGAGCGCCGAACACGGCCGGCGCAAAGGAATAACTTGCCTGTCCGATGGCAACGATCAGTGGAACGACGCGGGCAACGTCTGCCTTGCCGAATTCGACCTGTGCGATGAGCGGTGGCAGGGATGTGGCATTGCCAATCCCCGCACCGAACAGAATGACGCCCATGATCATCAGCGTTGCGTTGGCATCGCCCGCGATCAGGAAGGTCAATGACCCGCCGATCTGGACCGCATAGCTCGCGCAGGCGACGAGGCGGCGGTCCGCCGAGGCAGGCATGACGAGGCCGACCACCGTCCTGCCTGCGATCGCGGCGATCGTTGCGCCGCCCATGGCCAGCCCGGCATTTTGAGGCCCGATCGCCGGGACGAGCAGGGAGAACAGATGGGCGAGAAGGCCGATCTGGGCGAACAGACCCAACGCCATCCCTGCCGCCAGCGTCAGGAAACGACGGTCCCGCCACAGCGATCCCTTTGGCATGGCCGCCGCAGCCGAAGCGCTGACCGCAGCCGGACCTGCGTCTGGCCGAATGCCGTCAGGAAACTGGCTCAGTCGCTCGGGAGTCTTTGAAAACACAAAAATCGACAGGGAGAGAATAGCGGCGATCATCGTCACGCCGACCACGATCGCCGCCTTGAGAAAACCGATGGCGAGGATGAGAGCGACCCATAGAGGTGAGAAAATCACGCCGCCGATACTGGCTCCGTTATAGGCCATCGAGAGAGCCGCAGGGCGAGAACTCACGAACCAGGGGGAGATGATCGCATTGACGGCTGCGGCGCCCATCGCAACCCAGCCCACGCCGCTCAACAGAGCTGCGCAGAAGAGTTGCCACGGCTCGCTGGCCATCGCCCAGCCGACGACCCCGGCAGCAAGCAAGGCCGCCCCGAGAGCCGTCACCACGGGAACACTCAGGCTTCGATAGAGGCGCGGCAGATTGGCGATGACGACCGCTCCGACCAGAAAGTGCAGGGTGACAGCCGCTGAGACCAAGGCCACCGACCAGCCGGTCCGTTMGACGACGGTTTGCAGGTAGATCGGCGGCCCGTAGAAACCGACGCCCCACCCGAATGCCGCCAGAACAAAGGTCGCAGCGACGATATGCCAGCCGAAGAACGGTGGCTTCGCTGAAAGAGAGGACATGATGAAGCTCCTGACGCGGCTCAGGCGCTTATGGCAGCATCGGGCGGATAAATGCTTCGGTCCCGACCGTAGCATTCCCAAAAAAGCTTCGGCGATGATCCCGCCTGCAACACTGAGGCCGGACCATTCGACAGCCCTGGCGCTGATCCGGGAAACGGGTGAAGCCGTGGCAGCGCCCCTGCCCCGCGCGGAAAACCCGGCCTCGATCCGGCTCAGGTCTTGCCTTCGACCCAGCGTCCGATCATCTGGTACTGGACTTTCGCCTGCTGGTACTCGCGGTAGAAGTTGAGCAGGTCGCGCAAGGGACTGGAAAGGCGCTCCAGGCCCGAGATGAAGGCGACGACGGTGCCGATCGTCGTCTGCCCCTGGATCACCATCCAGCCCCCGACGATGAGAACCATCAGCGGACCGATGGCATTCGCGACGTTCAGCAAGGTCTTCAGCCCGTATTTGAGGACATAGAACCGGATTCGGTTGCGGAAGATCGCATGGATCGTGGCGGACTCCGTCGGAGTCGGCTTGGATTCTGGACCGCTCCGGGCCCCGCTCCCGCTCTGGGCGACGGTTTCGTCGCCGAGCTTGCGCACCAGCCCGACCTGCCGCTCGACGAGCGTGTTGAGGTCGGCCTGCATGTAAAGTGCGAGGAAGACCTGCGGCAACAGGAAGACCATGCTGATCAGCGCGATCAGCGGCTGGATGTACAGMATGTAGCCGAGGATCACGCAAAGGAAGGTCAGGTTGACGACGAATTCCGAGATGCCGACCCCGACGAAGCCGCCGACACCGTCGATTTCCCGGCCGATGACATTGACCGTCTGCCCGCTCGTGTTCCCGTCGGACGATGCCCTCTCGGTGGCAACGACCGTCAAGTGGTCGCGCGACTTTTTCACGACGCTTTCGCTGACCCAGCCCTGATAGACCAGAAGCGCATATTTCAACGCCGCCTGGAGCAGGACGATGGCGAGATAGAGCGCCCCCAGGAAAAGCAAGGTCCGGACGTCCCGGTTGGCGATCGCCACATCCACGATCCGCCGTTGGAGATCGATCGGCGCGAAGTTGAGCAGCGCCACCGCCATCGCGATCAGGCCGACATAGAACTGATGGGCGCCGCTGGCGCGCCAGACAAAACTGCTCAGCGTCTGGTCGGACGCGATCGCCGGGGCCGACGTCTCGCTTGGCCTGATCCGCCTGAGAAGCGGGAGGAAGATGCTGCTCACGGAAGGGACCTTGTCGACGCCTGGACGGGGGGCAACGAACGGCCCGGCAGACAAGTTCCCCGCTTCAGGGATTTGTCACATCATGCGCTTGCCTGAACGAGGACATTCCAGGCCAGGCGGCTGCCTTGCATCACCCGCAACCCTCCGTTTGACACTGAAGAAGATCATGGCGATCGAGAGCGACTTCACCCCTTACATTCGTCGTTGGGCGCTGGCTGAAGACGGCGAGCCGATCCTGACACGGACCAGCCGCCTCCTCCCGGTTCGTTGGAACGGCGAGCCGGCCCATGCTGAAGATCGCGACGGTGCCTGAGGAAAAGCGGGGTGCGGGCCTCCTGATCTGGTGGAATGGGATCGGGGCTGCTCGCGTCATTGAACACCACGATGATGCGATCCTGCTCGAACGCGCGACCGGCAACCGCTCGCTCGCTGCGATGGCGGAGCATGGAAGGGATGATGAAGCGAGCGTCGTGCTCTGCAGGGCCGTTGCCGAGCTTCACAAGCCGCGTGCAGCGCCTCCATCGAATCTTGTCCCGCTCTCCGACTGGTTTCGGGCGCTCCATGCTGCACCTCAGGGCGGGATCTTCGTCCGATGCGCCGAGGCCGCACGCATGCTTCTGGCCGATCCGCGCGATGTCGTCCCGCTGCATGGCGACATTCATCACGCGAACATCCTTGATTTCGCAGAACGAGGCTGGCTCGCAATCGATCCCAAGGGCCTGCGAGGCGAACGCGGCTTCGATTACGCCAATCTCTTCTGCAATCCGGATCATCCGGTCGCCACGGCGCGTGGTCGCCTCGCCCGACAGGTGGACGTCGTCGCTCATGCCGCACAGCTGGAACGCGGCCGCTTGCTTCGCTGGATTCTCGCCTGGGCGGGGCTTTCGGCGGTCTGGCTCATCGAGGATGGGGAAACCGAACATATCGCGCCCACCCTTCGCGTCGCGGAGATCGCCGCGGCGGAAATCGACAAGGGTTGATTTTCCAACTCGGTGCCGCTCAGGCGGGTCGGCAAGCGGGTTGGCGGAAACCACCTTTCGTGCAGCCATCGGCACGGGCCACTGGCCGCTGATGATCAGTGCCATTCAGCGATCAAACTGACACGCGAGCCAATCGGCAACGATCGGGCAATCCAAGTGTTCTGATCAATGGGACTGGCCCGCCGCAGGGGCGATGGACGGACCAGTCCCTCTCGCGCGTCAAAACGGGCCGCGCGATACCCTATTCCCGCCCCTCGCCTCCTCGGCGGAGAAGGATTGTTTTTCCGTACGAACGTTCGTATATAAATATCACAATGAGGCCGGGCGGTTTCCCGCCTTGGCCAGGAAATCGATATGGGCAGACACAGAAAGCACGATCCAGAAGAGGTCCTGAACGCGGCGGAGCGGGTCGTGCTCAGCCGCGGCGCGGCTGGCCTCTCGATCGATGCCGTCGCCAAGGAGGCTGGGATCGCAAAATCCAGCGTCCTCTATGACTACAAGTCCAAAGGCGCCGTGCTCGAGGCCCTCATCGGGCGGATCATCAAGGCCGACGACAAGAAGGTGGCCGCCGCCGTAGCGGCAGCCGTCGCGACCCCTAATCCCGAACTTTTCGGCAGGATCGAGGCCACCGCCGCGGGGCAGCCCTCCGAGGACGAACGCGCCATTGCGATGGCGGTCAGCGCGGCGGCGTCCCACCAAGATGCCTTTCAGCGCAGCATGCGCGATTGGCTCTCCCGCGACCTCGATGCGATCCAGGCCGGGACCGACAAGCCCTTCGCGTCCCTGATGGCCTATCTCGCCCTCTTTGGGCTTTCCTCCATCGAATATCAGGGGTTCCGCGAGTTCGATCCGTCCGAACGCGCCGCCATCCTGAACGGCATCAAAAGCATTTTTGAACTCATCCCAGAAACTCCGGCTTCCCCATGAATTCCCAATCTGTTTTGCGTCCTTCCCGCCTGTCGAAGGTCGGGGAGCAATCCCTATTGCGCCGGTTTGGCGCCGTCGCGGTCATCCTGTCCATGACGGTGGCGGCAGCGAACGCCCAGGACCCGTCCCAGATGCCGCCGCCTGCCGTTGCCGTCCTTCAGGTCGAGCCGCGCGCGGTTCCGGTCGTCCGCGACCTGCCCGGCCGCATCGCCGCGACGCGCGTCGCCGAGGTCCGCGCCCGGGTCTCGGGCATTCTGCTGGAGCGCGTCTTCCAGCAGGGCACCCTCGTCAGGCAGGGGGACGTGCTCTACCGGATCGATCCCAAGCTCTTCGAGGTCAGGGTCGCGAGCGCGCAGGCCGCCCTTCAGAAGGCCAAGGCCCTCAAGGCCAATTCCGAGCAGCAGCTCGCGCGCCAGAAGACGCTGCGCGAGCGCGAAGTGGCGAGCGGGATCAATTTCGAGAACGCGGAACTGGCGCTCGCCCAGGCCAACGCGGATGTCGGGCTGGCCGAAGCCGCGCTGGCCGAGGCGAAGATCAACCTGGATTACACCCAGGTCCGGGCCCCCATCACCGGCATCATCGGGGCAGCCCTGGTCACCGAGGGCGCGCTCGTCACCGCCGACGCCACCCAACACCTGGCCTTGATCCAGCAGATCGACMCTGTCTACGCGGATTTCACGCAGTCGGCCCAGGAACTCCTGGCGCTGAAGCGATCGGTCGACGCGGGCAAGCTCGCCAGCCCGGAGCCGGGCAAAGCCCGCGTCGAGCTGGTATTCGACGATGGCGCGACCTATGCGCAGGCCGGTTCCCTGCTGTTCGCCAGTGCCAGCGTCGACGCGACGACCGGCCAGGTGACGCTGCGTGCCGAGTTCCCGAACGCGAAGGGCGATCTGCTGCCCGGCATGTATGTCCGCGTCCGTCTCGAGCAGGCGGTCCGGGAGGGCGCGATCACCGTGCCGCAGCGCGCCGTCGTCCGCACGCAGGAGGGGCGAGCCCAAGTCTACGTGATCACGCCTGAGAATACCGCCGAGGCGCGCGACGTCGAGCTCGGGGAGGCGATCGACTCCGACTGGCTCGTCCTGTCCGGCCTCAAGGCCGGCGATAAGGTCGCCGTCGACGGCGTCCAGAAACTCCAGCCCGGCGCGAAGCTGGCGCCGGAGCCCTGGTCGTCTGCGACCGATGCCGATGGCTCGAAGAGCCGATAGGTCCTGACATGGCACAGTTCTTCATTCGGCGGCCGATCCTCGCCTGGGTCTTCGCGCTGTTCATCTGCATCGCCGGCGCGCTGGCCCTGCCCTTCCTGCCGATCGCGCAGTACCCCAAGGTCGCGCCGCCGCAGCTGACGATCTCGACCGCCTATCCCGGCGCCTCGCCCCAGGAGATCTACCAGGGCGTGACCCGCCTGATCGAGGAGGAGCTGAACGGCGTCGCCGGTCTGATCTATTTCGAGTCGACCTCGGATACCTCCGGTTCGGTCTCGATCAACGCGACCTTCCAGCCCGGCACCGATATCGATCAGGCTTCGGTCAAGGTCCAGAACGCGATCAAGCGGGTCGAGTCCCGGCTTCCGCGGGCGGTCACCACGCAGGGCGTTTCCGTCGAGGAGGCATCCGCGGGCTTCCTGATGATCGTCTCGCTGACCTCGCTGGACGGACAAATGGACGAGGTCGCGCTCGGCGACTACCTCAACCGCAATGTGCTCGGCGAGCTTCGGCGCATCGAGGGTGTCGGCCGGGCGCAGCTCTTCGCAGCCCAGCGCGCCATGCGCGTCTGGATCGACCCGGTGAAGATGGTCGGCCTGAAGCTGACCGCCGACGACATCACGGCCGCGATCAGCGCGCAGAACGCCCAGGTGGCGGCCGGCCAGATCGGCGCCGCGCCGAACCCGGTCGGTCAGGACCTGACCGCGACGGTGCTCGTCAAGGGTCAGCTCGCAAACACGGCCGAGTTCGGCGAGATCGTACTGCGCGCCAATGCCGACGGCAGCACCGTTCGGCTGCGCGACGTCGCGCGCATCGAGCTCGGCGCGGAGAACTACAATTTCAGCAGCCGTCTCAACGGCAAGCCGAGCGCGGCGGTCGGCATCCAGCTCTCGTCCACCGGCAACGCGGTCGCGACCTCGCAGGCGATCCGCGACAAGCTCGCCGAGCTTTCGCGGTTCTTCCCCAAGGGCGTCGAGCAGTCGATTCCCTACGATACCAGTCCCTTCGTCTCGGCCTCGATCAAGAAGGTGCTCTTCACGCTGCTGGAAGCAGTCGGGCTCGTCTTCATCGTGATGCTGATCTTCCTTCAGAACATCCGCTACACCGTGATCCCGACACTGGTCGTGCCGGTCGCGCTGCTGGGCACCTGCGCGGTCATGTTCGCGACCGGGTTCTCGATCAACGTGCTGACGATGTTTGCGATGGTGCTCGCCATCGGTATCCTCGTCGACGACGCCATCGTCGTCGTCGAGAATGTCGAGCGCATCATGGCCGAGGAAGGCCTGTCCCCGCGCGCGGCGACGCAGAAGGCCATGGGCCAGATCACCGGCGCGATCCTCGGCATCACGCTCGTGCTCGCCAGCGTCTTCATCCCGATGGCCTTCTTCCCCGGATCGACCGGCATCATCTACCGCCAGTTCAGCCTGACCATGGTCGTCTCGATCCTGTTCTCGGCCTTCCTCGCCTTGTCGCTGACGCCGGCTTTGTGCGCGACGTTCCTGAAGCCGATCGCCAAGGGACATCACGAGAAGAAGGGGCTCGGCGGCTGGTTCGACCGCTGCTTCGACCGGGTGACCGCGGGATATTCCCGCAGCGTCGTTAGCCTGGCGAAGCGGGCCGGTCGGGTCATGGTGGTCTATCTCGCGCTGGTCGTCGGGCTCGGCTACCTGTTCGTCAAGCTGCCGAGCGCCTTCGTGCCGAACGAGGACCAGGGCTATGTCATCGTCGATATCCAGGGCCCGCCGGAAGCCAGCGCCAACCGCACGCTCGCCTCGATCAAGCAGATCGAAGGCATCTTCCAGGCCGACCCCGCCGTCGCAAATGTCGTGGCGATCCAGGGCTTCAGCTTCTCCGGCAACGGGGCGAACGCCGCGCTTGCCTTCGTGACGCTGAAGGACTGGAGCGAGCGTGGCGCCGACAGCACGGCCCAGGCCGTGGCGGACCGCGCCAATGCCCAGCTGTTTGGCCTGAAGGACGCGACGACCTTTGCCCTGTCGCCGCCGCCGATCGAGGGTTTTGGCACGACGAACGGCTTTGCCTTCCGCCTCCAGGACCGCGCCGGCGCCGGCCAGCGGGCGCTCGCCACAGCGGCCGCGGACCTGCTGGCCCGCGCCGCCAAGAGCAACGTGGTCACGGGCCTGCGGATCGAGGGCATGCCGGACGCCGCGCAGCTTCTGCTCGTCATCGACCGCGAGAAGGCCAACACGTTCGGCGTCACCTTCACCGACATCAACACCACGATCACCGCCAATCTCGGCTCGTCCTATGTCAATGACCACCCCAACGCCGGACGCATGCAGCGGGTGATCGTCCAGGGGCGCGACCGCGACCGTCTCCAGGCTGAGGACCTGCTCAAGCTCAACGTTCGCAACGCGCAAGGCGGGATGGTTCCGCTGTCGTCCTTCGCGATCGCGCAGTGGCAGAAGGGCGCTCCGCAGATCGTGGGCTATAATGGCTATCCCACCGTCCGGATCACCGGCGAGCCGGCTCCCGGCCAGTCCTCGGGCGCGGCCATCGCCGAGATGGAGCGGCTCGTTGCCGAAGTGCCGGGCGGGTTCGGGTTCGAATGGACCGGGCAATCGCTGGAGGAGATCAAGTCCGGCTCGCAAGCGCCCATGCTGTTTGCGCTCAGCATCCTCTTCGTGTTCCTGCTGCTCGCCGGTCTCTACGAAAGCTGGTCGATCCCGCTCTCGGTGATGCTGGTCGTGCCGCTGGGCATCATTGGTTGCGTGCTCGCCGTCATGCTGAGGGGGATGCCCAACGACATCTACTTCAAGGTCGGGCTGATCGCGATCATCGGCCTCTCCGCCAAGAACGCGATCCTGATCGTCGAGTTCGCCAAGGACTACTATGCCGAGGGCCGGTCGCTGCTGGATTCGGCGGCGGATGCGGCGAAAGTGCGCTTCAGGCCGATCATCATGACCTCGCTTGCCTTCGCCCTCGGTGTCGTGCCGCTGGCGATCGCGACCGGCCCGAGCGCCGCCAGCCAGAACGCGCTCGGCACCGGCGTGCTGGGCGGCATGATCTCGGCGACCGTGCTCGCGATATTCTTCGTACCGGTCTTCTTCGTGTTCGTGCTCAGGCTGCTCAGGACCAGGCGGCCKGGCGACCAGCAGGAGGACGGCKACGCAGAGGCTCCCGCAACAGAGACGCCGGCCCGGTCCCAGGAGCCAGCCGGCGGGGCCGCGGTCACACCGGCACGTTCCTCTGCCTGACCTCCGAGCGAGGTCGCGCCCGGCTTCGGAGAGCCACGCCTGACGCCCGGGGACTGCAATGAGGACGAGGCGGTTTCGTTCGCCGCCTCGTCCTCGATCGTCAACCTCGGATGAATGCGAGGATGTCCTTGTTGACAATATCGGCGTGGGTGGTCGCCATGCCGTGCGGCAACTTGTTGTAGATATTCAACGTCGCCCGCTTCAGCAGCTTGGCCGAAAGCGGTGCGCTGGCGCCGATCGGGACGACCTGATCGTCATCGCCATGCATGACAAGAGCCGGCGCCTCGATCACCTTGAGGTCCTCGGTGAAATCGGTTTCGGAAAAGGCCTTGATGCCGTCATGCTGCGCCTTGGCAGCGCCCATCATGCCCTGGCGCCACCAGTTCTGGACGAGGCTGGGATCCGCCTCGACCCCGGCCCGATTGAAGCCGTAGAACGGACCCGCCGCGAGATCGGTGTAGAACGCGCTGCGATTGGCGGCGAGGCTCCGCCGAAAGCCGTCGAAGACCTCGAGCGGCAGGCCGCCGGGATTGCGGTCCGTCTTGACCATGATCGGCGGGACCGCGCCGATGAGGACGAGCTTTGCGGTGCGGCTCCGGCCATGGCGCGCGACATAGCGCGTCGCCTCGCCCCCACCCGTGGAGTGGCCGATATGAACGGCGTTGCGCAGGTCGAGATGCTCGATGACGGCCGCGGCGTCGGCGGCGTAATGGTCCATGTCATGGCCCTCGCTGACCTGGCTGGAGCGGCCATGTCCACGCCGGTCGTGAGCGACGACCCGGAAGCCCTGCGCCAGGAAGAAGAGCATCTGGGCGTCCCAGTCGTCCGAACTGAGCGGCCAGCCATGGTGAAAGACAAGCGGCTGGGCCGATTTCGGGCCCCAGTCCTTGTAGAAGATCTCGACGCCATCCTTGGTCGTCACGTAGTTCATGCGTTGGCTCCTTCTGCTGTTGTGAGGGGGCGCGATGGCGGGTTGTGCGAAAGCAGGGAACGGAAGCGCTCCGGCCGCCGCCATGCCGGCCGTGCCGCGCAGGAGATCCCGCCGAGTGAGGTCGGGCGGGCAGGAAAAGGCTTTGTTCGGCATCGACGCCTCCAAGGCTAAAATATTCAGCGACGGCCTGAAGACTTCAGGAAGACGAATTCATCGCAGACGCCCCGAACCGTCGACCCCGAAACCGCAGAAACACTCACGCAACAAGCGGTTTTCGAGGCAATTCGATCCTGAAATTATTGTCGTTTTCGATCAATACGCCCCAGGTCGATCCACTCTATACAGAGGTATAGGATATAATACCTTTCGCATGATTTGATTTCAGCGCAGACCGGCCCAGCTTCGGATCATCCAAATGGAGGTCCACATGGGAAAACTGTCGAGCAAGATCGCCGTGATCACCGGCGGCAATAGCGGCATCGGCTTCGCGACAGCGCGTCTCTTCGCAGCCGAAGGCGCGAAGGTCGTGATCGTCGGACGGCGCGAAACCGCAGTCAACGAAGCGGTCACGGCACTGGGGCGTCAGGTCATCGGCCTTGCCGATGTCGTCACGCATGAGCGTGTCGCCGCGCTGGTCGCGGAGCGGTTCGGAAAGGCCGATATCTATGTGGCGAATGCGGGCGGCATCCGCATTCAGCCCAGTTCCGCCGTGACGATGGCTGACTATGACGCGCAATTCTTCACCAACGCGCGCGGCACCTTCTTCGGTGTGCAGACGATGGCCCCCTTGCTGCGTGATGGCGGCGCGATCCTGCTGACGAGCTCGGTCGCGAGCCGCAAGGTGCTGGAGGGCCACGCGGTTTACGCTGGCAGCAAGGCCGCGATCGAGGCGTTCGCCCGCAACTGGGCGCTGGAGTTCAAGGATCGGCGCATCCGCGTGAATGTGCTCAGCCCCGGCCCGACCGACACACCGATCCTCGCAAAGCTCGGCGTCGCTCCCCAAGCGCAGCCGCAGGTCGAAGCGCAGGCCGCACGGATGATCCCATTCGGCCGGATGGGCAAGGCCGAAGAACTCGCGCAGGCAGCCCTCTTTCTCTGCTCCGCCGAGGGCGCATTCGTCACGGGCGTCAACCTCGCCGTCGATGGCGGCATCTCGCTGACCTGATCGCCGCAGAGGCCCTACGCCCTCCCCCGCGCCGAAAATCCCGAGGATCGCGGCGCGGCGGCGGGATTGCCGCGCCCTCGCCTTCGTCAAGGCTGGAGCATCCCCGCCTTTCCCCCGGGAGCGGCGCTCCAACTCCGCGTCACCTAGGCCGCCTGCGCCTCGCGCAGTCCGACGGGCAAGGCCTCCCAGGCCCGGATCAGTTCGCCGATGGAGGCGACCTCCATCTTCCGCATCAGGTTGCCCCTGTGCAGCTTGACCGTTACCTCGCTGATGCCGAGGTCGAAGGCGATCTGCTTGTTGAGACGGCCGCGCGCGACCTCCTGAATGATCTCGCGCTCCCGCGGCGTCAGGGTCCGCAGGCGCTCGGCATGGCCCTTGACCCTCGCCGCTTCCGCCCGTCGCGCCGCATCCAGCGCAATCGCGGCGCTGACGGCGTCCAGTAGCGTCTGGTCGCGGACMGGCTTCGTCAGGAAGTCGACCGCGCCGGCCTTCATGGCCTGAACGGTCATGGGGATGTCGCCATGCGCGGTCAGGAAGATGATCGGCTTGGGATGTCCATTCGCTGTCAGCTGGCGCTGGAGGTCGAGCCCGCTGGAGCCGGGCATGCGCACGTCGAGGATCAGGCACCCCGGCTTGTCGAGTGCGCCGGTCTCCAGCAAGGCCTGTGTCGATCCAAACGACACCGCCTGGAAGCCGGCCGACAGCATCAGCTCGGACAACGCTTCTCGCACCGAAGCGTCGTCATCGACGATGATGACGAGGGGCTGCTCCGCCTCGGCCTGGCGCTGGGCCGAGCGCGGCACGGAATTTCGGGCAAGCGAGCGGTCAACGATCATGTCCACCTTCCACCTCTCTATTGACGCAAGGCTCTGGCGATCGCCGTGAGCAGGGCCTGGCCGTCGAAGGGCTTGCAGAAGAAGCTCTCCACGGCGCGCGCCCTGATCTGCCCGGCAATCTCGTGGCGCCCGGTGATGAGAAAGACCGGCAGGTTCGGGCGTTCCCGGTTTACGAGGTCACGCAGCTCGAAGCCGTCCATCCCCGGCATTCCGATATCCGTGATGAGGAGATCCAACCCGGAGAGGCCCGCCCCGATCAGCCCTGCCGCGGAGGGGAAGCTGCGAACCGCATAGCCGGCCGACTCGAGCAGGTCCTCGAGCGACTCGAGCAATCTCGGATCGTCATCGACCACGGCCACGACATGTCTCTGCTTGCTCACGCTCAGGCTCCTCCCATCCGGCGCGAATGCTGGATCGGGATTTCCAACCGCTMCGCAATTCGCACCAGGTCGGCGAGCGATGACGCCGACATTTTCTGCATGACGTTCCTTCTGTGGATCTGAAGGGTGACTTCGCTGATGCCGAGCGCGGCCGCCGCCTGCTTGTTGAGGAGCCCGCTCACCACGAGAGGCAGGACTTCGCGCTCCCGAGGGGAGAGCTCGCGATAGCGCTGCCTCAGCAGTGCGAGTTCGCCGCGCTTCGCCCTGGTTTCCAGATCCTGCGCGATCGCCGCGCGGATCGCGCTCATGAGCGCCACATCGCTGAAGGGCTTGGTCAGGAAATCGACGGCGCCATGCTTGATGGCGGCGACCGAGGACGGAATGTCGCCATGCCCCGTGATGAACACGATCGGCGGATGATTTCCCTGTGCGATCTGCCTTTGCAGCGCGAGCCCGTTGATATCGGGAAGCTCGACGTCGAGGATCAGGCAGGCCGGGAGATCAGGCTTGTCCGCACCGATATAGTCGCCAGCCGTCTCGAACGGGATGGACGGGACGCCGTTTGCCGCCAGCAGCTCGCCCAGCGCCTCCCGGAGAGCGGCGTCGTCGTCGACGATGAACACGATTATATCGTCAGCGGTCATGATCCGCCTTCGTTTCAACGGGCAGCGTGAAGATGAACGTCGCCCCGCCGGGCTGATTGTTCTCGGCCCAGAGACGTCCGCCATGGGTTTCGATGATTGTTCTAGAGATGGCCAAGCCCATGCCCATTCCATTGGGTTTCGTTGAGAAGAACGGCTCGAACACCTTTTCAGGCGCTCCGATGCCCTCGCCCGTGTCCCGGACTTCGGTGCGGATGAGATCGTCGGCGCGCAGGCAGCGGATGCGAAGCACCCCGCGCTGCGCTGGCTCCATCGCCTCCAGGCCGTTGCGGATCAGGTTGACGAGAACCTGCTGGATCTGGACCCGGTCCAGGTCCAGCGGCGGAAGCCCGGCCTCGACGTCGATCTCGATGCGGATGCGGCGCCGGGCCGCCTCTTCCGTCATCAAACCCCGGGCCTCTTCGAGAATGGTGCCGAGCTGGCAGGGGTTTCGCGCCTCGCCCGTCTGCCTGAACAGGGCGCGGACCCGACCGACGACGTCGGACGCGGAATTCGCATCGCGGATGATGCGCTCGACGGTCTTCTGCGCCCGCTCCAGATTGGGCGGGTCCGAGGTGAGCCAGCGCTGGCAGGCATGGGAATTGGCGACCACGGCGGCGAGCGGCTGGTTGACCTCATGGGCAATCGAGGCGGAGAGCTCCGCAAGGCTTGCGGCCTGGGCTGCGCGCGCCAGGCGTTCCTGCGTGAATGTCAGCGCTTCCTGTGCGCGCACCTGATCTTCGATCTCGAAGCAGATGCMGTTCCACTGGACGATCTCCCCCTCGACATTTCGCATCGCCGCGGTTCGCGTCTCGACCCAGCGATACGCGCCATCAGCCCGGCGGAGGCGGTGTTTCATCGCATAGGAGGAGCCCGTCGCCAGCGAGAACCCATATTTCTCTTTGACGTCGGGGAGGTCGTCGGGATGGATGATCGTCTCCAGGGTACCGGCCAGTCGTGTCTTGCCCTCCTCATCCTTGTCCCCGAGCCCGAAGCCGAGAAACTCGCGCAGCTTCTCGCTTCGATAGATCGGCTCGCCGTTCGGTGCGGCGCAGTAGATGAGGGCCGGCAGCGTCTCGACCAACTGACGCAGCGAACGTTCGCTCTCCCTGAGCGCCTCCTCCACCCGAAGCTGATCGTCGATGTCGTGGGACAGGCCGTGCCACTGGATGATGCTGCCGCCTTCATCGCACAGCGGCTCCGCGCGTCCGTCCATCCAGCGATAGACGCCGTCATGGCGGCGCAGGCGGTAGCGCATCGAGAAAGGTTGGCCGCAGAGCAGGCATTGCTTCAGTTCGGCCCATAGACGCTCGGCGTCGTCGTGATGGATGGCGGCCTTCAGGGCTGCCGCGTAAGGCTCCGTCTGGGGCGGTTCAAGACCGCCTTCGTCAAGACCCAGGAAATCGAGGAAGCGGCGGTTGAAGAAATTCGGCTCCCCGGCGGGCGTCAACCGCCAGAGGAAGCTCGGCACCAGATCGACCAGCCGCGTCAGTTCCTGCTTCCGGAGGTGCAGCTCCGTCTGCGTGGTGATCAGGTCATGGATATCGACGGATACGCCGTACCAGCGGACGATCTTGCCTGCGTCGTCACGCAGGGCTTCCGCACGCGTTTCAGTCCATCGATAGCTGCCGTCGGCTCGATGCTGAAGGTATTTGATATTGTAGGGCGTCGCCGTCGTGACGGATTTGATGAAGGTCTGTTCTGCCAGTTCCAGAAAATTGGGGTGGATCATCTTCCTCAACGAGAGGGCCCCATCCGGCGCCGTGACCGTCTCGAGCGTGGCGCCAGTCACCTCCATCATCCGCTTGTTGAGATAGGCGGGMCGGCCTTCCGCCGTCATGCTCCAGATCATGGCCGGGACCGTGTCGATCAACTGCGCGAGATGCTGCTCCCTCTCGCGCAGGGCGGCCTCGGTCTTCTTGTAGACGTCGATGTCGATCGAGGTGCCGAACCAGCCCGTGATGCGCCCCTCGCCATCCCGCGTCGGCCGCGCCGAGATGCGGTGCCAGACATAATGTCCGGTCGCGCGCAGCATCCGGTACTCGATGTTCCACGGCTCTCCCGTCTTCAGACAATGGCGCAGGGTCGAGGCGGCCCTGTCGACATCCTCGGGATGGACACCGCGCATCCAGCCAGCCTCGCCGCCATCGATGAATTCGCGCTCGCCGAGGCGGCGGTTGAGATCCTCCAGGGCCATGTCGATGGCGATCTGGGCGGCGGGGGTCACATAGGTGAACTTGCCCATCGCGTCGAAAGCCCAGGCCTTGCCGTGCAGGCTCTCGATCACCTTGGCTGCGCTGACCGCGTCCACGGTCTCGCCGAGKGATTGCGCGATGGTCCAGCGGTCGCCCGGCCTGGAGACCATGGCGTCGACATTCACGCTGACGCCATAGCCCGGCTCGGCACGGAGCTCAGTCCAGCGATAGCTGCCGTCCAGCTGGCGCAGCCGATAGCTCGTCACCTGGGGCACGCCGGTCCAGAATGCGTAGGCCGCCGCCTGTGCGATCGCAGCCCTGTCCTCCGGGTGGACGGCGCTCTCGATCGCCTCGCCCGGAGCGGTTCCGATCCCGTCCGGACGGCCAGGCGCCTGCCGCGGTGCTGTCCCGATCCGAGCGCTGCGGCTGGTGGGCTCGGGGAAGACGAGGGCGGCGATGCAAGCGGCAACCAGKAGGAATGCCCCGAGCGACAGCGCGGCCTCCCGTATGGCGCCCGGGTATAGCAGGGCGGCGACGGTCGCACCGGCAAAGGCGGTGAGCAGCGCGGCCCAGAGCGCCACAAGCAGATAGCCGCGCGCATGGAGAAAGACTGCACCGAGCGGAGCCAGGAGGCCGAAAGGAGTGCCGGTCAGCCAGCATGCTAACAGACCCAGAGCCAGCGTCCCGACGATCAGGGCCGACGGCGTTCGATGAAGCGCTGCGATCATGGTCGGCTGCTCCCTCCGGAGACGGAATGCCTGGAAACCGTCACAGCTTCACTAGCACCAGTCCTCGAAGACACGGCTGGCAAACTCAGCGAAACCTAACGCTGGGACGGCTGCGCCGCACTTATGGAAATCCATGACTTGCACGTCGCCGTGCAAGCGGCCGGTCGCAGCGGGTAGCCGCCTCTCCTGCCGTTGCAACGCCACCGGGGCGTGCCGGTCCAGGCAGGGGTCCGGGACCGGGCGGGGATGAGCGCGCGCCAGCACCCGGCGCAGGATACCCGCCGCCGCTTTCCGCCTGGGCCCGTTGTGGCCTAGGCGGGCATGGCCAGCGAAAGACCGCTTGCACCGCATTGGTCATGGATCAGGTCGATGATCTCGTTCCTGGCGGATATCCCCATGGCGAGGCTCGCGACACGGAACTGCAACTCCACCTCGATTGCAGCCGCATCGATGGCCTTCAGGACAACGGCCGGCGCCGGGTCCTTGACGATCCGGGTGCTGGTTTCGAGCACGGAGCGCATGACGTCCTCGACGACGCGTGGCCTTTGCCCCGCGGCAAAGCGCAGGCTCAAGGTGATGAGATGCGACTCGTCAGGGCGGCTCAAGCTGGTCAGGCTCTGTTTGGCGAGCACGCTGTTCGGCAGCACGACGACATTGTTCACCCCGGTCAGCAGGTTGGTGGAGCGCCAGTTGGTTTCGGTGACACGGCCCGCAGTGCCGTCGCTCAACTGGACCCAGTCGCCGATCGCATAGGCCTTGCCGAGCGTCAGGGCGATGCCGGAAAAGACATCCCCGAGCGTGTTCTGCAACGCCAGGCCCAGGATGACGGCGACGACACCCGAGGTTGTCGCCAGGGTGGCGATCGGCATGCCGAAGACGAAACCCATGACCGACAGCGCCACGCCGAGATAGATGACGGCAATGGCCATGTCCAAGATGAGGTGGGCTTCCCGCGGCTTGCGATTGAGCCTGACATAGATGTGGATGAAGCCGATGATCGTCCAAGCGAGATGGGTCCACCAGAGGATCAGCGCCGATTTGGCGAGCAACGCGGCAAAACCCTCGGTGTAGATGCGATCGGGCTGATGTGGAGCGATGCCTCCAATGCCGAGCATCAGGCTCATGCCGGTGAAGAACAGGATCTGGACGATCAGGCGACCGGTCGGTCGGTTGCAGCCCTGAACGTGCCACACGACGATGCCGGCAGCACCGAGCACGTTGATCAGGACAAGCGACAGGAAGTGGTCATCACCGAACATGGGGGATTCACCGATAGCGGTTGGTCATGTCGAAGGACGGCCAGGCACCGGATCGGGCGCCCGGATCGTGCAACCGGATCGGGAAACCGGATCGTCCACCTGGCCTGTCCCTCTATTTCTTGAGCGGGAATGTCAGCTCCTGCTGGGCGGTATCGACCACGAAGACCGCGAGGAGCTTTGCGGGTTGCGTCTTGCTGGCATTCTCGCTGACGCCGTGGCGGTCTCCCGGCAGCTCCGAAAAGCTTTCGCCGGCCCGATAGTCTTTGACGGGGCCATCATTGACCTGACTGCGGATCACCCCTTCGAGGACGGTCGCGTAGATGAAGGCGGAGGTCGGATGGGTGTGGCCCTCCGAAAAGCCGCCCGGAGCGTATTCCACGAGAACGCCCCTCATGCTCTTGCCGGGCACGTTCGGCAGGACGTGGTCATAGACCAACGTGACCTTTGCGCCCTTTCCGCCACCGGGCGTGTCATGCGCAAGGGCCGGCCCCGACAGGAGGGCCGTCAACACGACCGCAGACCCTAACAGCTTGATCATATCCAGAGTCCTTTCATGGTTCAGGCACCGGGCCGTCTCAGATGCGGCCCATGCACAGGTGGTTACTTTCGCGGCGCTGTCGCGAACCAGCGATCGAACTCGATGCGGCCGAGGCGGGGCTTATCGTCGGAGACGAGTGAGCCGTCCTCCAATCTGGTCCCGAAATACTGGGCTTCCGGATCTGCAACGACGGCGCGGCTGTCTCCGATCGCCTTGAGGTAGCGCGCGACGAAATCGCAAAGCCGCGCGCGCTCCGGGCCGGCGATTTCGATGATGCCATTGGCTGGGGCGGCCAGAGCGGCCTCCGCCACGAAATCGGCGACATCGTCGGACGCGATCGGCTGCAGATTGCCCGTCGACAGACGGGTCGTGTCGCCGACCGTGCCGGCCTGGGCGATGCCGCCGAGGAATTCCAGGAACTGCGTGGACCGCAGGATCGTGTAGGGAATGCCGGATTCCCTGACGATCTTTTCCTGCGCGACCTTGGCGCGGAGATAGCCGCTATCGGGCAGCCGGTCGGCGCCGACGATGGAAAGCGCGACATGGTGCTTCACGCCGGCTTGCCTTGCCGCAGCCATCAGGTTCCGGCCCGAAACCTGGAAGAATTCGAGCACGGCCTTGTCCTCGAAGGACGGTGAGTTCGCGAGGTCGATCACGACCTCGGCCGCCTTGAGGGCCTCTGCCAGACCTTCCCCGGTGATCGTATTGACGCCGGTATTGGGGGCAGCCGCAATGACCTCATGCCCCTGCTTGCGCAGGCGCTCCGCGGTCTTCGATCCGATCAGTCCGGTGCCACCGATAATGATGATTTTCATGAGATGTCTCCTTTCGCGGCCGTCCATGCGGCACGCCGTTCGATAGACCCTGAGTGCGAACGGCCTCATCGAGGCCGGGCTCGTCGGCCAAACCGGGCATGGGCTTGAAGGCTGCACACCCTGGTTCGGCCCCACCCCAAAAGGTGGTCAGTAGTCCCAGAAGACCGGGACGAAGCGGAAGGCATCGCCCTCGACCGCCACGCGGCCGACAGAGGGGAACGGCAGGTGAGTGGCCACCAGCTGCTCGCCGGTCGCGGCGAGCTCCGTCAAAAGGCGGACACGAACGCGGGCCGCCTCCTCGGGGTCGTGTTCGAAACCGTTGTGCCAGTCGGGGTGGTCGAACCCGACCGCGAAAACGGCATCTCCGGCGAATGTCAGGCGATCTGCGCCGGATGCCAGGCGGACGACGCTGTGCCCGGGCGTGTGGCCGCCGGTGCGATGGACGACTACGCCTGGCGCCACCTCGTGCTTCTCATCGAACGGCCGCAACTGCTCACGGTAATCTTCCGCGAACCGCTTGGCGGCCGACCGAAGCGCATCCGGGAAACCCGCCGGCATGTTGACGTGTGTGAAGTCGGGCGCCTCCCAAAACTTCACCTCGGCGGCCGCCACATGGATCCGCAGGTCCGGACGCAGCCGGTCCTTCACCCCGTCGACGAGGAGCCCGCCGATATGGTCCATGTGCATATGGGTCAGCACCACGTCGGTGACCGACGCGAGATCGATGCCGGCCGCCTCCAGTCGCCTGACCAGCTGCCCGGCCCGCGGCAGGTTCAGGTTCGGGTCCAGGCCCAGCCCGGCGTCGATGAGGATAGTCTGGCTGCCACTGCGGACCACGACCACGTTCAGCGACCAGTCGAAAGCGTCGGGCGGCAGGAACATGTCGTTCAGCCAGGCTGCCCGCGCGGCCGGCTCGGCGTTGTGTCCCAGCATCTTGGTGGGAAGCGGCAGCACCCCGTCGCTGACCACCAGCACGTCAATCTCGCCGATCCGTACGGCGTAGCGCGACGGCACCAACTCTTCGGGCCCCGGCTTGGCGGGGCGTGAGGCGATGTCCAGGCTCATGTCTGTCTCCTACTGACCACCGTTCCATTCACGGTATCGACGACGCTAGGTTGAGCTGTCCAAGCGGTCGATTGGGTCTGAGGATAGGGTGAACCATACCATGTTATAGGTCCGCACCAGCTGACGGGGTGTCGAATACTGGGCGAATTCTGCGACACGGCGGCGGACCATCGGTCGCGAATGGCGATCGCCGGAACGCAAGCCGGAGCGTTAGACGCGGCGTCGACCCCTGGCTTCCGGGAGCGCGCCGCCAACCTTGGCTCGGCCCGGGTGATGGAGAAGGCAGGGCTCAAGCGCGAAGCCCTTCTCCGACTTTGGACCGTTCATCCGAACATCAGCGACGAGCCACGGGACTGTTTCAGTTACGCCAGGATCAGATGAGCAGCGTCCTCAGGCAAAGCTTCGCGGCAGAATTCCGATCTGAAACCGTMGCTCACCCCTGCATCATGCGCTGCCGCCTCGGATCGGCAACACGGCGTCGGGCTTCACATCGGCCACCAACGCGTCAGTATGGATCTCCCTGACGCCCGGCAAAAGGCAGGATCACCCACTCCAGACAACCCTGAAATAGCGCTAGGCTTCAGCCTCATGGACCTGCCCGATCTTCCGCCTGACTACGCCTTTCCGCGCCTGCCCCGGACCCAGGAGGCCAGCGACTTCGCCTTCGAGGCCAAGCGCGAAGCGATGGGGCCTCATATCCGTCGCCGCTGGCCCTGGGACGAGGCATTCCAACGGGGCCTTCACCAGCGCCGCGTCGAGGACAAGCCGTTCTTCCTGATCACGCGCGCCGGCCAGTCGATCGGGACGCTATCCCTGATGGTGATGCCGGACCATGTCCGGTTCGGCGAATTCTATCTCCTGCCGGCCCTCCACGGACAGGGCTCGGGCACGGCCATTCTGCGTCATTGCCTTGCGCTCGCGGACGCGCTTGCCCTGCCCGTCCTTCTCTCAACCACCCTCTGACACGTCTCGACAGTGTCACGAATCATGGATGTAGTGCAGAGCAAGTCCGCTAACGACGACATCAGCGCTGCGATCGGGAAGCTCGACATCCTCGATCCGGCGTATCTCATAATACGCACGAGCGTCGCCACCGAGCTTGATCGCCTCTCGGATCATCTGCTCCGAAGCGTCGAAGGCCTTCACCGAACGCACGTCTTGTTCGAGAGCCAATCGTGCCAAGCCGCCGGTACCGCAACCCAGGTCAACGACATCCTTTCCTTGAAGCGGAGGCATCAGCGATAGGAGCGCGGGCTGCTCGATAACCTCATTGGGACKCCCTGGTCGGGATCGCAGTTTGCCATAGGCAACGCTGACCAGAGGATCATCGTAGAGCGCTCGATCGACCATGTTCAGTGCTGCTCCCGTTGTCGGAGCGCATGATGAAGGCGACGAGCCAGGCCCGCAACGGGCGATCCTGCCTCTTCGATTCCGGTTCGCAAGCTGACGTCTCATCAGGCGCCAGCCTGTGATTGCCCGCCCCTGGCAGATCGGGGATCAGGTCGAACCGCGTCGCCAGAATTCCGATCCGAAATCGTCGCTCCGCCCTGCGCCATGCGCTGCCGCCTCGGATCGGCAGCAGGGCATCAGGCTTCACATCGGCCACCGATGGGTAGGTATGGGTTTCCGCGACGCCCCAACCCGGTCAGCCTTGGTAAAGCCGGTCGGACCCGACGTCCTTCACAGGCGGAATCGGCTGGCCGGGATGCTCGACGCAGCAACCAGCTTCTGCGCGGCGATGAGCGCCTCCAGGCGATTATGGGCGTTCAGCTTGGCCATCAGCGTGGTCATGTGGCTCTTTACGGTCTTGTTGCTGAGCGAAAGCTCGCGCGCGATCTCGCTGTTCATCATCCCGCAAAGCAGGAGCCTGACGATCTGCTCCTCGCGGACGCTGAGCCTGTTGCAGGCCGGCTTCTGTCGTTCGAGCGCCTTGTCCTTCAAGGCGCAGATCAGCTTGGTCGCGAACGAGGGACTGACATAGACATCGTTCCGCTGCGCGCATTGAAGGGCCTGAATGAGGTCGTCTCCCGGGCCGCCTTTCAGGACATAGCCCTTCGCCCCGGCATCAAGGGCCCCGATCGCATCATCCGTGCTGGCCGAGGCCGTGAACACGATGATCTTCGTCTTGGGGGAGATCCTGGATGCCTCCGCAATCGCCTTGAAAACATCCCCTGCCATGCCCAGATCGACGATCATATCATCGGGCTGATGGGTGCAGGTGATAGAGACGATATCGTCCGCAGCATTCCCGGTCGCGGCGAGCGCGAAACCGCCCCGTTGCTTCAGAAACGCAGCGATCCCCTCCATCAACATCGGGTGATCATCGACTATAGCGATCGATCGGTCCGCCATGACCATGCCCCCATAGATTTATTACCCCGAAGCAATATTGTCTATTACTGATGTGCAATTTCATTTTAATATCATAATATAGCGAATTTTACTTATAAATTCATCTCGCAAGATTGCCATATATACCAAAATTCCAAGGAATACCTCCTCAAGCGTGAAAATGCTTTTGGTCAGAGTGTGGCTGAAGTTCTGATTGCCGGCGAACGCCGCTAGAATACAAACTGCGGCTTGATCAGAATGACTTCAGTACGCACGCGACACAGGCACCTGGCTATGAATTGCAGGCTAGCGAACGCGAAATGACGCATCGATGACGCCCAGTTAACAGAACTGTCATTTTCGCGAGGACCGAAGAGGAGGCTTTATTCTGCCCCAGAACTGCGCTTTCAAGCCGCGCAGTGCGGCCCTGAGGCAAGCGCATGGTTTTCGCAGGCGAACGACGAGACTAACCACTCCCAAAGTTCGTAAAGCGCGCGGTTCATTTTGTGCTACAGTGGCGGAGCATTTCGCAATGGGCCGCGGCAGCGTCTTCGCCAGCCTTCAGGAGTGCACAGGAGGGCTGCGCACAGTTGAAACTCCTGATCGTCGAAGATGACGTCCGCACCGCGGCGATCCTGCGCAAGGCMTTCATCGAGGAAGGCTTTGTCGCCGACATGGTGCATGACGGCCTGGACGCCGTCACGGAAGCCCCGGGTGGACGCTACGATATCGTCATCCTCGACGTGAACCTGCCCGGCATGGATGGCTGGCAGGTGCTGCAGGTGTTGAAGCAGGCCGACCAGCGAATGCCGATCCTGATGCTGACGGCGCAGGATGCGATCGAGAAGCGCGTCAAGGGTCTGACTCTGGGCGCTGACGATTACCTGACAAAGCCATTCGCCTTCGCGGAACTCCTTGCACGCGTCCGGACCGTCTTGCGCCGGGCCAGTTCCGTTCCTGCCGAGATCCTGCAATTCGATGATCTGAAGGTCGATCCCCAGCGCCACAAGGTCACTCGCGGCGGCACGCCGATCCCGGTTTCGCCCAAGGAAATCCTGCTGCTCGAACTGCTCCTGCGCCATCGCGGCGATGTGCTGTCTCGAACCTTCATTGCCGACAAGGTCTGGGACATGATGTTCGACTGCGACAGCAATGTCGTGGACGTCAACATCCGCCGCCTGCGACAGAAGATCGACGACCCCTTTCCCCGCAAGCTGATCCACACCATCCGCGGGCGCGGCTATGTCATCCAGTAGCCTGCTGAGCCGCTGCGTGCCGGCATCGATCGCAGGCCGCCTGACGGCCTGGTTCTGCGCCTCGGCCTTCACTTTGGTCCTGGTGGCCGCCTTCGTCCTGTACGATGCCGTCCGCGCGACCGTGCAGTGGACGGAGGATCAGGTTCTCGAGCAGCACCTCATCGAAATACGGTCTCTCCTGCAGACGTCCAAGCCCGACACCGCCATGATCGCGCACGAGCTGAGCGAGGCAGCCGATGGGCCCCGCCAGGTTCTGATCCGTGTGTTGACGAATCTTCCGGACCTGGTGCTGACGACACCGGACATGGACAAGCGGCTACCGGCCACGCGCTTCCAGACGCCAGCCCCCAGTGCAACGCCCCATTATGAAACCATTACTGAAAACGGCTTCAGGTTTCGGGCGCACAGCGCGCTTGTGCCGCTGCAGGCGGAAGGCTGGCCAAAGGACACCGTCGTCCAGGTCGCCATGGATACGACACTCGATGACATGGCGATCGACCGCTTCAGGGACGTGCTCGTTACGGTGATCCTGCTGTCCGGCGCATTATGCGCCCTGGTGGGCTGGTTCATCATCCGGCGACAGCTCTCGCCGCTGCGGCGCGTGATCCACGCAACCGCGAGCATCGAGCGCGCGACGGCGAATGAGCGCCTCGTCACGGCCGGCCTGCCGACGGAGTTGGCCCATCTCGGCCTGGAATTCAACCATATGCTCGACCGGCTCGAGGGCGCCTATTCGCGTCTCCGGCAATATGCCGACAACGTCGCCCATGAACTGCGCAGCCCCATCAATCGCATGCTGCTGAATGTCGAGGTGGCGCTCTCGAAATCGCGCGACGAGGCCTCCTATCGCGACGTTCTGGAGAACACGCGAGACGACATGCAGACGATGGCGCAGATCGTCGACAATCTTCTCTTTCTGGCCAGGGCGGACAGCGACGAGGTCCAGCTTCAGATGGAGCCCGTGCGCCTCGCCGAAGAAATCGCAAACGTGCACGAGTTCTATTCGGCGCTGGCCCAGGAGAAGGGCATCGAGCTCCAGATCAGAACCGATCCCGAGCTCGTGATCGTGGGCCACGCCATGCTGCTCAGGCGAGCCTTGAGCAATCTCTTGAGCAACGCCCTGTCGCATACGCCACCTGGCCAGTTCATCGACATCACAGCCCATCGCGACGGCGACAGCGTGGTCGTCGCTGTCGCCGATGGCGGCGACGGCATCGAGGCTGAGGACCTGCCCTACGTCTTCGATCGCTTCTTCCGCGGCGACCGCTCCCGATCGAGCTCCGAGCGACGGCTCGGCCTTGGACTGTCGATCACGAAAAGCATCGTGGCCATGCATCACGGCCTGATTGCGGTCGTCAGTACCAAAGGCGCCGGCACGCGTTTCAGCATGACGTTTCCGGCCTCGATGCGCGCGCATGGCTAGTGATCGCGGCGCTTGAGCGGAGACGTGTCCCGGTCGCCTCACCTCTCCTTGAAGATCCTGTTGGCGTGGTCTGCGAAGGGTTTCGTCAGGAACGAGAGCGCGGTGCGTTCCTCGGTGGTGATGAAGACCTCGACCGGCATTCCGGGCTGGAGCTTGCGGTCGCCGAGGGCGGCGACGAG
>NZ_JBFTKP010000039.1:0-56814 GCF_056396005.1 Allobosea sp. 05T439
CTGGCGTTCTGCGACAGTCAGCCCGGCAACCATTCGCTCTCCCCCCGGTCATCACACAGCGCGGCTCGCGGTGCTCGAGAGAGGGACCGGAAGGTCGAAATCCGGACCGCGTCAGCCAGTGAATACTTGTCGAGAGCCGCCAGATTGGTGGCCGGCATTGTCAAGAAGATACCCATTAATATGCAGGTCGGCGAGATAGGCAATGACCGCCCCGCCGCCGAACGCACTCGCTCCGCGCATGCGGGCCGGTTGAGTGACGGCCGGGCGTCTGCGCGGCATCAGAATACCACTTGGCGTACTAGGGCCTAACCCGCGCCCATGGCTCAGCACCAGTCACCTGCAGTCCGCCATCAGGCCGGTCGAATCGGCGTCGTCCATTGACGAAACTCAGCCGGAAAATGGTCTGGGCGCCCGCCGTTTGCCGTCGCGAACATCCGCCGGGTTCATGTCAGAAAGGCCAATCGACGCAGCGCTGATGCCGCGAGGGCCGCCATTGGCCAATATCCCCCGCCGATTGACCCGTCTTGCGCCTTCCTCACATTCTTGCCCAACCGGCGTGATCCGGTCTGGCGCGTTCAATGGAGGAACCAGATGCGATCGATGATGCTCGCCCTTGTCGCTCTTTCACTGCTGGGCTGCAGCGGCTCCCCGCAACCCCGGGGCGTCGCCCGCGACCTGACACAGGGGACGGCGCAGTGTTCCAAGCACAAATGGGGCACTTCGGAGATGGCCGAGTGCCTCGATCGCGCGACCGGCAACCAGTCCGCAACGGCCCCCGAGGCCAAGGCGGGCCGCAGCGGCTGAGATCGGGGCGTCGCAGGCTCAAGCCCGCGTTTCGCCCGCTGCCTTACGACGCCGGTCGTGGCGGCGGGCCGCCAGCGACGACAGGCTCTGCACCTGGAAAGCGCACGACGTTGGAGTGCGTGCTGCTGCGTTGAGCGCGGGCAACCGCTTCGAGGAGCAACTCGACGGCGCGCCGAAGTCGGTCATCCTCGGGGTTGTCCCCGTCCAGCGTCAGGAAGGCGTTGATCAGATAGGCCCGGGCCAGTGGGTAATTGGTGCTCATGGCCGCCTCCCTTGCAGCGAGAGGGTCGCGCCAAAGGACGAGCGTTTTGTAAATGGGACCGCTCGCATTTGAGCGATTGCCCGGCAAGGAACGCTCTCGATGCCGGGCCGCGCCGAACGGAGAATGCATGGCGCGACGGTCGGGACCTGACCCGGCGCGCCTCTCGCGGCGCGGGAGCGCTCAATCGACCTTGGTGACCGGTGCCGGCTGCCACGCGCCGCGCTTCACCACGTCCTTCGGGACATAGGTTCGGAAGGTCAGCGAGAACGGCTTGCTGTCGGGGGCCGGAAGCCAGTTCGAGTCCGGAACACCGGCGACGGGCTTGGGGCCGATCCCGATCTTCAGCGAACCGTCTGGCTCCTTCGCTAGGCTTGAATTGGTGTTGAAGTTGAAGCGATTGAGCGGGTTTGCCACCACGCGGTAATCCGGCACGCCGACCAGGATCACCGACCAATAGGCATCGACCACGGATTGCGGAAGCTTGTCGGCGGGGAAGTGCATGACATAACTGTTGCTGCCGTTGAGCGGCTTCTCGTCGGCATCGCGGGTGGCGATCAGGTAGACCGCTTCATCTGGTGTGTTGGCCCAGATGCCGGCAAAATTGACCGAGGTACGCAGCCAGAAATCCTTGCCGTAATTGCCCGCCTGGCCGGCGCCGATCCAGTGATTGCTATAGGGCGCGCTCCTGGTCAGGGCGTATTCCTGGAAGGCGGGAATGACCTTGCGCAGCTGCGTGTCGATGGCGGCGCGCGCCTCCTTGCCGGATGCGGCATAGGCTGCGACGACCCGGACCTTCTGCTGCATCTCGGCGGCGTTCGGCGCGACATCGAGCGCGCTTGCGAGCCTGGCATCGACATTGTCGAAGATCTCGACGCCGATCAGGTCCTTGTTCTCGAACAGGGGCATGGCCGGCGGCGGCTGGATCACCGGCTTGCCGAGGGACCTGACCTTGAACTGGCGCTGAAGCTTCACGGCCCCTTCGGGATCGCCCTTGAGCTCGACCCGCGCCAGCATCTTGGCCTTGCCGGAATGCAGCTCGATGCGCCCCGCACCGGCCGGAATCTTCGCCGTCGAGCCGGGTTTGACCAGCGCAAACGTGCCGAAGGGTTTTGAGGGGAAGGAGCGCTCGTTGATGTTGACGATCACCTCGCCCCATTCATCGAGAATCTCGGCGGTGTAGTAGCGTCCCTTGACCTCGGGCACCTCGAGCAGGACGGGCGTCTTGTCGTCGACGGCGAACCAGGCCTCGAGATAGGCGACGTCGAAATTGGGATTGACGAAATCGGCGGAGCCCAGCGGGTTATACTTGATCGCGTTATAGGCGAAGCCCGGCCCCTTCCGGTCGAGATGTTCCTGCCGGATCACGAAGGCCCGGCCGAGCAGATAGACATAGGCGTCCGCGATCGTCTTCTCGTCCGGCTCCGCCGTGCGCGCCGGGGCTTGCGCGAGGCCCGGCCCGTTCAGCAGGGGGCTGAACGCCAGGAAGGCGAGCAGCGTCGCCACATGTCTGCGGTGCAGGGTCATTGGCGCGCCCTTCGAGGCTTCGTGATCACTCAGGCCGTCCATCGCGCCAAACGATCGGCACGGGGCCGGCAGCGACGGTGACAGGACGGAGGATCGAGGGGATCGCGGACGGAGCCGGAAAGGTAAGGGCGCCACAAACGTGCGGCAAAAGTGCAGGTCTCAAAAATGCAACTCCGCCGGCCCGATCACCATCGGTCGATCCGACCGTCCTGCAATCGCGAGTTGCGGTCAAGCCGGCAACACGCAGGGCAATCGCATCGGCAGTGCAGGGCAGGGTCAGTGCTCCTGGGACTCAGGGAAGGAGGCTCTCGACGCCAACCTGGTCATCGGCTGACGCACAGCGGAAAGCGCGATGCCCAGAGCTCTTGGCGCCGGGTTCCGCTTATGGCAGCACTGCTTCATGCGCGAGACGACCAAGAGTAAGGCAAGGGCCCGCTTTGGATGGGCTTTGGCTATCCCGATCCTCGTCTCGTTTGTGTTCACGAGCGTCTTTGGAATCAAGGCGCGGCGAGCATTTGAGCAGCAGCGCTGCGGCCTCGGTTTGCCATGGGATCGTGCGACGAGCGAAAGCTGGTTGGAGGCTTATTTCCCCGCAGCGTGGCGCGATGTGCAGACCTTGCGACGGTTGTCTTCGGAGTGTTTCGCAGCCTTGCACACCGACCTCACGACGGCCGGCCTTGTTGCGTTCGCCGCCACGGCCGTGCTCGCAGTCCTTCTGGTCGCGCAATCCGGGATCTTGTCCGGAGATGTGCTGCGCCCAGGCAACAGCAACCGTCTGGAGATAGCGATCGGAAGTGCGGCTTGTGCTGTATTTACGATCTGGTGGATCGTATGGTCATTGAGCAACGATCAGTTCATCAACTTTGGTGAGAGGGCCATAAGATGGACTGTTATTTTCAATGGGGAGTATATAGCGCCGTTCAATTTTGCGTTCCTGCTGAATTCCGTCTCTCTCAGGATTGTGGTCGTTGTCCTGCTCGTCTTCGTGAGCTTGAGCTGGCGCGGCTCAGTTGGCGCGACCGGGCCGCGCCAAACCCGGAATGAAGCTCCGTTTGCGATGATGGACCGTCGCGCCAGATCTCGGCGGCGGACGCCAATGCCAATCTAGGAAGCGGCGCGGCGAACGTCCGCAGCGATATCGGATCGGTGCCGGTCGAGCCATGCGGTCGCCTCGGCGCCATCGACGCGGCACTCGAAGGTCGGCCAGGACGGGTCCTCTCGCGACTCGATCTCCAGCCGGTCTCGGGCATAGCGGATCAGCTCGCGGAGCGTTTCATATCCGGGCCGGCCCTCGAGGGCGTCGGCGATCCAGGGCGTCGACCAGCCCCGTTTGGCGAGAAGCGCAATGCTGGCCGGATCGGCCTCCTCGAACCAGGGGGTGGCGTCGAACTCCGCCCGCATCGCCTCATCGGCTGTGTGGCACGTCGCGTGGATCATGCTCCGCTCCTGCTGGTCGGACCCATCATCTGCATCATAGCCCAGCAGGAGGCGCTATGCGCGCGTTTGAACACCACTTAAGCGGCTGCGCGGCGCCTGAACTCCGGCCAACCAGCACAGGATGCTGGCCGGCCCCGCGATGATCCGGTATCATCCACGGGCATGCCGCTCTCTGGGGCGGGTCTTCGCCAAAGCCCTCTCCCAGACCATGCTTTCGGCGCGCGAAGCAGTATTCCCGCAAGCGTATTCGGCTGGTCGCAGCGCATTCCGGCGCGACAGGGAGACCACCAGGCAATCCCACGGCGAGTGACATGCCTCGGATCTGAAACCGCGCAGAGCAGGAGGTAGCCATGCTCGTTCGTGACGCTATGACCGCGCATGCGGAATGGATCTCTCCGGACATCTCGCTGACCGAGGTCGCGCGCAAGATGCGCGACGCGGATATCGGATGCCTCCCCGTGGGAGAAAATGATCGTCTCATCGGAATGATCACGGATAGAGACCTTGCCTGCCGTGGCTGCGCCGAAGGGGCCGATCCCAACACGACAAAAGCGAGAAAGGTCATGACGGMGGGTATCACCTGGTGCTTCGAGGACGATGACATCAGGGATGCGACGCGCCGCATGACGGACAAGGAGATCCATCACATGCCGGTGATGAACACGCAGAAGCGGATGACTGGCATTCTCTCTCTGTCCGATTTGGCGCTGAGAGCGCCGAAGGATTTGTTCGGCGAGGTCACACGGCTTGTTGCCCGCGACGCATCGCGGCACGCTTCCGAACCCATGGCCCACTAGCTGTCCAAGCCCGGACGGCTTTTCATCCGGGACTGGGCCGAGAGGCTGGGGTTGCAAAGCTCCGCTTCCTGGCCCGGAGACGCCGGGATGGCAGGGCCAGCATCCTGGCGTTGCCGGTTCGACGCCCATGCCAACCTAAGAACCGGACTCCATCAGCAGGTCGGCAAGCCGGCTTTGCCCAGTCCACAGAGCCGCGCTCCAGCCCCGCGCGATTGCGGCCTCAACATTCGCCGGGGCGTCGTCGATCAGGAACAGCTCGTGCGGCTCAAAACCTGTTCGCGCCTCGATGGCGGCGAAGAAGCCCTGAGCGGGCTTCGCCCAGCCCAGCGCCGCCGCATAGTGGATGGCGTCGAAATGGCGCTCGAAGCCGAGCGTGTGCCAGAGATATCGTGCGCGCTCATGCTCCTGGACTGTCGCGAGATGCAATTCCAGGCCGTGCGCTCGCAGCTCCGCCAATTGTCCCAGCAGGTCCCGATCGACGTGGGAATCCTGTTCGAACCAATATCGGACGAGGGTGCCCGCATTCACTGTCGCGCCCATTTTCGCCAATGCGGGCTCAAGTCGCGCATGGAGATCAGCACGGCCATGGATGATGTCGGGCCAATGCGGGGCGAAGAACTCCGCCTGCAAGGTCTCCCTGGAGAGACCGAGATCACGTTCGAGATGAGCCGCCCATCCCCTTGGATCGGGATGTACGATCAGCACGCCGTCGACATCGACCATCACCGCCTTGAAGCGCATCGCGTCAGGATAGGCGGGCATCCTGCTCGTGAGAAGAGCCGGAATCGCCCCTGGCGGGAGCAGCGTGCGGCGTCGCCACCACTCTAATACGCCGTCCAGCCGCCATCGGTCGCGTAGGTGCCGCCGGTGAGGTTTGAGGCTTCGTCCGAGAGCAGGAAGAGCATGATCGCGACCTGTTCCGCCGGCGTCGCGTCGCGCTTATGGGAATCGGCCGCCTGCAGCAGGCTGTCGGCCTTCAGCATGCTCATGCTCGGGCCGCCGCCTGTGTCCTGCAGCTTCCTGGTCACGAGCTCCAGCGCGCGCTCGACCATCGGGGTTGCGGTCTGGGCCATGTTCACCGAGTTGATGCGGATCCCATAGGCGGCATAGTCGATCGCGGCCGAGCGGGTGAGGCCGGTCACCGCGTGCTTGCTGGCGACATAGGCCGGATTTCCGCCGAACCCGGTTAGCCCGGTGACCGAGCCGACATTGACGATGGCGCCGCCGAGATTCTGTTTCACCATCTGCTTGAGCTCGGCGCGCATCGACTTGAACACGCCGGTCGCATTGGTGCGCAAGACATTGTCCCAGTAGGCGTCCGTGGCCTCATGGATCGGCGCGAAGAGCAGGTGTTTTTGCCGCTCGTATTCGATCGGCGCGCCGGAATAGACGCCGTCCATGACGCCGGCATTGTTGATGGCGTAATCGAGCCGGCCGAAGCGAGCGACCGCGACCTTCACCATCTGCTCGCAGGTCTCGGTGTCGGAGATATCGCCGAAGACGAACTCCGCCTTTCCGCCTGCCTTCGCGATGGCGTTCATGTGTTCGGAGCCCTGTTCCTGCAACCAGTCGGCACCGACGACATTGGCGCCCTCGCGGGCGGCACGCTGGGCCGCGAGCGCGCCCATGCCGCGCGCGCAGCCGGTGACGATGAGCGTCTTGCCCTTGAAGCGCTCGGGGATGAAGTAATCCGGGCTGAGCGGCGCGACGTCCCTGGTACCGATGCCGCGCTTGCCCGTCTGGGCCTGGGCTTCCGCGGCAAGCGAGAGCCCGCCGGCTGCGCCGGCGGAGGAGGCGAGCGCGATGGCCTTCAGCAGATCTCGGCGTTCCATCGATCGGTCCCTTCCGGTTCTGGGCGGCACGGCGGACAGTGGCAATGCGTCGGGACGAACGGCGGCCGCCTCGGGACTGCCGGGGGCGGCGACATGACCATGGGCAGCGACCTCCCGCAGCGGGAACAGGCTTTTGCTCAGATCGACGATTGTATCCGACGCAGCGCGACCTGGGAAAGGCGAGGCTGTACCGGCATGGACGCAACTTCTACTAGAGGCTTTGTCTCAGCAGCGCGACGACGGCGACCCCGGCGAGCGCTGCCGCAAGGTCGCTGCCGCTCGCTTTCATGACCAGGATGGCCGCGGCGAGACCTGCGCATTCCGGGACGCGTCCCTGGAGTACGACCGGCGCCATGATGCCCGTCATGACGCCGATGGGGAGGGCTCGCAGCGCCGCTTCGCGCCTGGGCGTCAAAGCAACGAAGCGCATGAAGAAGAACCCGCCGGCGCGGCAGAGATAGGAGGCCGTCGCCATCACCACGAGCGCGATCGCGAAGCGCTGGTCGAGGCTCACGGCAGGGCCTCGCTCGGGGCCGGATTGCGGAAGAGCAGGGCGCCGGCTGCGGCTGCGGCAAGTCCGCCGGCGACGATGATCCAGCCGCTGGAGACGAAGGGAGCGAGCATCACAGCCGCAAGGCCGGCAGCGAGCACCGGTCCGAGATCGGCCTTGCCCTTCCACATCCCGATGAGGAGCGCTGCTGAAAAGGCGATCAGCATGAAGTCCAGGCCGTAGCGCGCCGGGTCGCCGATCAGGCCGCCGCTGAGGCGGCCGATCAAGGTGCCGAAAATCCAGGGCGCGAACATCGCGATCCCCGAACCCAGCACGAAGGCCGCATCGTCCTGACCGTGTTCCCGCTCGGCCATCGCCAGCGCCCAGTTGCCATCGCCGAGGAAGAACAGGGTTCCGTAGCTTGCGAGCGGCGGCGCTCCCGCGAGCCAGGGGCGCAGTGCCGCGCCATAGAGCACGTAGCGCGCGTTCATCAGCACGATAGCGGCGAATAATGGCAGCAGCTGCGCCCCGTCCCGCCAGACCTGAAGAGCCGCCATCTGCGCCGAACCGGAATAGATGAAGATGCTGGTCAGGACGGATTCGAGCGCGGAAAGCCGTGCCTCCGTTGCCAGGATGCCGAACACGACGCCGTAGAGGAGCACGCCGGGAGCCAATGCCTGGGCGCGGACGAAGCCGTGCTTGAAGCCGGAGAGGGTGAAAGGCGATCGCGCACCCGATGCCATGTCAACTCTTTCTAACCTTTTACAAGGTTAGTATTGTCGAGCAGCCATCGCAGCTGTCAAGTACGTCCGGCAAGAAGGGAAATCTGGTTTGATCCAGCCGGCCACCGACCCGCGCTCCTATGCGACCCATCCCCCGCTAGCGTTGGGGGGAGCGCTTTGTCTCGACTTCATCAACACGACGGCCTGGCGGGGCGACCCGGCGCGAAGCGCAGAGCGGCTGCACGACTATGCCGAACTGGTGCATTGGGCCACCGGGCTGGAACTCATCGACACGCGCTCCGCCGCGCTGCTTTTGGATGAGGCCGAGGCGAAAGTCCGGGCAGCAGAGCAGGTCCACGGTTTGGCGCTGCGATTGCGGGGAGAGATCGAACAGGCCCTCGATCCGGCGCATGCCGGCCTGGCGCGACTTGTCGAGGTCGAAGCGTTGCTGCGCGACATCGAACGCGTGGGGCAGCTCGTCGACACTGGTGCCGCCCGCATCCATCACTGGCACCCCAGCGGATCACCGCCGGATCTGCGGCTGCCGCTGCTGCCGGTCGCGGTCTCGGTGCTGGAACTGGCGGCGTCGCGCAGGCGATATCATCTGCGCCGCTGCGCCGATCCGAGCTGCGGCTGGGTCTTCCTGGACGAAACGCGCAACCAGTCACGCCAATGGTGCTCGATGGAGGGCTGCGGCAACCGCGCGAAGGCGCGCGCCCACTACGCGCGCCGCAAGGCGCGCGGGTGAGGCTCGACGGACGATGGGCTTGTCAGTCCGATCCTTCCGGCGCGTCGTTCAAGCCATCGGGCCTGGAATTCCGACAGGATCGTCGGACTGAGGCCGGCGCTCGGGCGATAGCGCGGCAGTGGTCTGACCATTCGGCGCGCCATTCAAAGGCGAAGGCGCGCTGCCATTCCCGCTCTCGTCGACCGCGGTCGCCCTGTCGGGCGCCGCCGCATCCGGCGTCAGTGGCCGAGGAGGGATCGGTACAAGCTCAAGTACCGGTCGGCCATCCGCTCAACCGTGAAGCGCGCGGCGACTGACGCCCGGCAGKCTGCGCGATCGATCTCTCCGATACGGTCGACAGCCGCGACGGCTTCATCGACGCTGTCGACCAGGAAGCCCGTAACGCCATGCTCGATCAACTCCGGCATCGAGCCGCGGTTGAAGGCGATGACCGGCGTGCCGCAGGCAAGCGCTTCGACGACGGATAATCCGAAAGGCTCCTCGAAACTGATGAGGTGAAGCAGCGCGCGCGCCGAGCCCAGGGTTTTCGTGCGTAGCGCCCCGCCAACCGGGCCGAGATAGACGACCGAACGATCGTCGAGTGCGGGAACCACCTGCGCCGCGTGGTAGCCCTCATCCTGGACGATGCCGGCCATGACCAGCCGCCGACCCGCCCGCCGCGCCGTCGCGATCGCTTCCGCCGCGCCCTTATCGGGGTGGATGCGACCAAAGAAGAGCAGGTCCTGGCTGCCATCAGGGTCGAAGGGAAAGTCCTCGAGCCGGATGCCATGATGAATCACGGCAGCATAGCGCAGGTCCCGATGGCGATCGGCCTCGCTGATCGCGACATAATGGACGCGATCCTCATAGGTCTTGAAGACGGGCAGGATGCGGTCCGACGAGAAGCCGTGGATCGTCGTCACGACCGGCGTCTCGACCAGTCTGGAGAATGCGAGCGGCACGAAATCCGCCTGATTGTGGAGGAGGTCGAACTCGCCTGCGCGCTCGAAGACATGGGCAACATGCAGCATCTCCCAGACCTTGGCGTCGATGGCAGGGTTCTCGGAATAGGGCGCCGGGCAAAGACCCGCGAGCGTGCCGGAGGTCAGGCTGTCCCTGGTGGCAAAAAGCGTGACATCGACGCCGCGCTCCACCAGGGCCTCAGTCAGGAGGCTGGTCACCAGTTCCCATGGACCGTAATGGCGGGGCGGCGTCCGCCAGGATATCGGCGCCAGCATTGCGATGCGCAAGCGATCGGCCTTTCCTCGTTCAGGATCAAGCGGCAAGGATGACGCCTTCGTCTGGCCGGAGCAGCAGCACATCGTTCTCGATGAGGGGCGCCGCGGCGAGCGTCGAAAGCAGCAAACGGCAACCGGTTGTGTCCCTGGGTAACGCCAGGCGCTGCGGCTGTCCGCCGAGATTGAGCGCGATGATCAGCCGCTGAGCGCCCTCGCGCCGCTCATAGGCAAGGACGTCGCCGTCGGATTCCAGCAGCGCGAAGGCGCCGACCGCCAAGGCCGGATGGTCGCGCCTGAGTGCCAGCAGCTGGTGATAGAGCCGGAGGATCGAGGCAGGCTCCGGCATCATCCGCGCGACATTCCGCGTCGGCCAGTCCGCATTGAGTGGCAACCAGGACTGGGCCGTGCTGAAGCCCGCATGGGCGCTTCCATCCCACGGCATCGGCGTACGCACCGGATCGCGGCCCAGGCCGAGCCCGGGTTCACGCAGGCCGCGCGGGTCGTGCAGCTGTTCGGGCGGGATTGGGACATCGCTCAGACCGAGTTCGTCCCCGTAGTAAAGCGTCGGAGCGCCCCGCAGCGTCAGAAGCAGCATCGCCGCGACGCGGGCTTGAGCCTGTCCAAGCCTGGTGGCGACGCGGGGCCTGTCATGATTGCCAAGCACCCAGTTCGGCCAACCGCCCGGCGGAAGTGCCGCCTCGTAAGTGGCGATGAGCGCAGCCATCGCGCGCGCCTCCCAGACGGCCTCGATCAGTTGGAAGTTGAAAGGCAGATGCATTTCCGGCCGTTCACGTCCGTAATAGTGCATCAGGCGATCGACCGGCAGATAGATCTCGCCGATCAGCACGCGCTCACCGCGCCCGGCCGCGCCGTACCCGTCGGCAATCGCGCGCATCTCGGCAGCGATCACATGGACTTCCGCCTGGTCGGTCGAATGGAGCTGGAGCACGCGGTGCATCTCGGCGAGCGCGGGGTGATAGGCCGGGTTCGGCGGATTGTCCGGGAAGCTCCCTGCCTTGATCAGGTGCCAGAGTACGTCGATACGGAAACCGTCCACGCCACGGTCGAACCAGAAACGCATCACGTCGTACATCGCAGCCTGGACGGCGGGGCTGCGCCAGTTGAGGTCCGGCTGCTGCTTCAGGAAGGCGTGGTAGTAATATTGGCCGGTGGCTTCGTCCCATTCCCAGGCCGAACCGCCGAAATCGCTCACCCAGTTATTGGGCGGCCCGCCATCGGGAGCGGCATCGCGCCAGAGATACCAGTCGCGTTTCGGATTATCGTGCGAGGAGCGGCTCTCGACGAACCAGGGATGCCGGTCGGAGGTGTGGTTCGGGACGAAATCGAGCAGGATCTTGATCCCGCGCGCATGGGCCTGGGCGAGCAGATCGTCGAAATCGGCGAGCGCGCCGAAACGCGGATCGATGTCGCAGTAATCGGCAACGTCATACCCGAAATCGACCATCGGCGAGGGATAGATCGGGGAAATCCAGATCGCGTCGATCCCGAGGCCGGCGAGATAGTCGAGCCGTTGCCCGATACCCCTGAGATCGCCCATGCCATCGCCATTCCCATCCTGAAAGGAGCGGGGATAGATCTGGTAGATCACGCCGCTCTGCCACCAAGGCGCGGTCATGGGAGCGGGATGCCAGGAGCGGCCGCAGCGGCGGCGCGGTCGAGCGCTTCCTTGTTCAGCCGCTGATCCTTGAACCTGGCGGAGTTGGCGTCGCGGGCTTGAATGATGGCCTCAGTCTCTGAGCTGATCCGGTTGCGTGACAGGGATCGGGTTTGCGTCTTGAGGGATGCGGCTTCCGCCTGGGTGCGGGCTCTGGTTTTTTCGGACAGCGGCTTCTCCCGATCGGCGCTAAGCCAATACCACCGGCGGATATGAAAAAGGCCAGGCGTTGAACCTGGCCCTTCCTTCCAACCTCATGACCGACACCAGTACATCCGTGGCTATCGGTGAAGCTGAATAGCGATTACGCGGCTTGCAGCTGCTCGGCGGCCATCTTGCCGGATTTGGCGTCGCGGACCGCTTCATAGCCAAGCTTCTGGCCTTCKACGATCTCGCGCATACCAGCGCGTTCGATGGCGGAGATATGGACGAAGACGTCCTGGCTTCCGTCATCTGGCTGAATGAAGCCGAAGCCCTTGGTGGAATTGAACCATTTTACTGTGCCGGTGCTCATCACGAACTCTCCTTCTGGCAATACTTGTCGGCCACCGAGCGAATGCCCGATGGGTTCACCACGATTTTCGAAGGGGGTTCGTCAGGCGCGCATAAACACGCGGAGAAAACAGCCAAAAAATTATCGACAATCAGACAGTAAATGAATTATCGAAAAAGTAAACAACAAGTTTCATTACGGAAGAAATCAAAGAACAAGGTGCTTGGCTCGAGAAAGAATTGACCCTGTTCAGCGATGCCCGTTCGTCATGACGTGAAATATCGGTGCCGATGATGCCGAAATTGCCGAGGAAGCCCGGAAAGCTGAGAGTCCGCCTGAGGATGATCTGGGTTGGCGGAGCGCCCGCTTGAGCCGCTGCGCTCGCTKACGGGGAGCACGGGCTGACCCGTGAGTTGACGAGGCCTCAATGTAAATTTCAAAAAACAGCAGAGAATGGCACTGCGGTGAAAAGAAAATCTGTGATCGAAAAAGATGATACTGTTGGTCATCGGACAATTTTATTCCGATGAGGAAAGATAAAATCATGAAAATCCCAGCAGAACTGAAGCCGGCCGCCTGGGGCGCCGTCGGTGGAGCTGTCGCGCTTGCAATTATCGGCTTCAGCTGGGGCGGCTGGGTCACGCAGGGTAGGGCGGAGCGCGACGCCGCGGCGCGTTCCAGCACGGCGGTGATCTCCGCCCTCTCGCCGATCTGCGTGGTCAGGTTCCAGCAGCAGGCCAACGCGACCGAACAACTTGTCGAGCTGAAGAAGATCGGCTCATGGCAGCAGGGCGAGTTCATCGCGAAGGGGGGATGGGCGACAATGCCGGGTAGCTCGTCACCCGATTCCGATGTCGCCAAAGCCTGCGCCATCGCTCTCGGGCTGACCAAGACCTGAGGTCACTCCGGCGTCGGGTGGCCGCTTGCGCGTGGCCCCTTGTCTTCGTCCGCGGATGGGCGGCTTTCGATGCCCAGCCGCGCGCGATAGGGGATTGTCCCTTCAGGCCTTCGGAAACCAGATCAGCCCGGCCGGCTTCGGGATAAGGCCGATTGGCTTGCCGGGCTCCAATCCCCTGGCATCCTCAGGCGGAACGCTGGCGACGATCGCGCTGCCGTCGCCGAGCCGGGCATGGAGATTGGCGATCGCGCCCTGATAGGAGATCTGCTCGACGGTGGCCTTGAGGCTGCCCGGGGAGGCGTGATCGGCAAGCGCGATCGCCTCCGGCCGCAGAAGGGCTTCGCCCTGGGCACCGGGTACCGCGGCGGCGCCGGGATCGTGCAGGCGCATCTCCAGCCCGGCCGCAAGCTCCGCGACGGCGTCCTGTCCCTCACGGCGCAGGATCCGGCCGGCGAGGAAGTTCGCCCTGCCGATGAAATCCGCGACGAAGCGATTGGCCGGCCGTTCGTAGATCTCGCTGGCCGAGCCGATCTGCTGCAGCTGGCCGTCCTTCATCACCGCGATCGTGTCGGCGATGCTCATGGCTTCGGTCTGGTCATGCGTCACGAAGATCGAGGTCAGCCCGAACTCGCGCTGCAGACGCGACATTTCGAGGCCTGTGCTCTCGCGCAGCTTGGCATCGAGATTGGAGAAGGGCTCGTCGAGAAGCAGGATCGACGGGTTGATGACGAGCGCGCGGGCGACCGCCACACGCTGCTGCTGGCCGCCCGAAAGCTGGCGTGGAAGCCTGTCTGCGAGGCCCGACAGCTTCAGCTTGCCCAGCATCGCGGTGACGCGCTGTTCGCGCTCGGCGCGCGCCACGCCGCGTCGGCGCAATCCGAAGGCGATGTTCTCGGCGGCGCTCAGATGCGGGAACAGGGCGTAGTTCTGAAACACGAGGCCGGTGTCGCGCTTATGCGCCGGAAGGGTCGTGATGTCGCTGTCGCCGACGCGGATCGAGCCGGATGTCGGCGCGATGAAGCCCGCCACCATCCGCAGCGTCGTCGTCTTGCCGCAGCCGGAAGGGCCGAGCAGCGCGAGCATGCGGCCTTGCGGGATTTTTGCGCTCATGTCGGCGACGGCGACCGCCGAGCCATAGGTCTTGCGCAGGTTTTGAAGCTGGATGTCCATGGTCAGTTCCGGCGGCCTCCGAAGGTGCCCAGCAGGTGATAGAGGATCATCAGGCCGAGCGTCGCCAGGACGAGCAGGCCAGAGACCGCTGCAACGGATGGCTCGAAGCCGAGCTGGACCGCCGAGTAGATCATAACCGGCAGCGTCGGAGCCCCGGGCTCCGCCAGGAACAGCGCCAGCACCACCTCGTCGAAGGAGGTGATGAAGGCGAGAACCGTGCCGGCGACGATGCCGGGTCGGACCACCGGCAGAACGACCAGGAAGAAGGCGGCGACCGGCGAGGCACCGAGATTGCGCGCGGCCTCCTCGAGGCTGCGGTCGAAGCGGCGCAGCACCGGCAGCGAGACGCGCAGCACATAGGGTGTGCAGACGATCACATGCGCGGCAACGAGCTTCCAGGAACCGGCAAGAAGCCCGGTGCGCGTGAAGAACAGCGTGAGCCCGACGGCGAGCACCAGGGTCGGCAGGATGAGCGGCGAGAGGAAGATGGCTTCGAGCAGCCGCCGGCCGGGAAAGCTGAAGCGGGTCAGCGCATAGGCCGCCGCGACGCCAATGGTGCAGGCGATCAGCGCGCTGACGAGCGCAATGCGCAGGCTGACGGCGAGCGCCGAGAGATAGCGCGTGTCATGCAGCGCGGCGGCGTACCATTTGAACGTCAGTCCCCGGGGCGGGAAGGCGAGGTAGCCGGTATCGCCGAGCGGTGCGGCGACGACGACGAGGATCGGCAGCAGCAGGTAGACGAAGGCGAGTACGGCCAGCAGCAGCAGCACGAAGCCGAGCGGTGAACGGAAGGAGATCGTCATCGCGCCGCCTCGCGTTCGCCACGGCCTTCGAGCAGGGCGCCATAGGCCAGGGACAGCGCGAGCACGGTGACCAGCAGGATGGTCGCCAGCGCCGCGGCAAAGGGCCAGTCGAGCAGCTCGATCGCCTGTTCGTAGATCGCCGTCGCCATCACATTGGCCCGCGCGCCGCCGACCAGGCTCGGGGTCGCAAACGCGCTGATCGCCAGCGAGAAGACCAGGAGCGAGCCGGCGACGATGCCGCCGCTCGCAAGCCGCAGCGTGACGAGGCCGAGCGCGACGCTTGGCCGGGCGCCGAGGCTCATCGCGGCATATTCCAGATCGCGGTCGATCGACTTGAAGACGCCGTGCAGCGTCAGGATCATCAGGGGCAGCAGCACCTGCGCCAGCGCGATGATGACGCCGGACATCGTATACATCGTCTGCACCGGCCGGTCGGCGAGCCCAAGCGCCATCAGGCCGTGGCTGAGGAGCCCGTCGCGGAAGAAGAGCACCATCCAGCCGAAGGAGCGCACCACGGCGCTGACCAGCAGGGGGAAGGTCGTGAGCAGCAGGAGAAAGCCCGCCCAGCGCGACTGTGCGCGGGCGAGCAGATAGGCGGTGGGCACGCCGAGCACCAGCGTGATCGCGGTCACGGCCGCACCGAGCCCGAGGGTGCGCCCCAGGATTTCCCAGTAATAGGAATCCCCGGCAAAGCGCTGATAATGCGCGAGCGTGATGCCGGTTGCGTCGCTCGCGCTGATCGCCAGCAGCGACGCCTGCGGCCAGATGAAGAAGACCGCGTAGACGAAGGCGCAGGGAGCAAACAGGAGGACGGGCGCGAAGAGCGCCCACCGCGGCCCGCTGCTGCGCGTCGCTGCCTTGGTCACCGTGCGATTTCCCGGTTCCAGCGCTCGATCCAGGAGGCGCGCTTGGCGTTGATCTTGTCGCGGTCGAGCTGCGCGAGCTTGTCCACCGAGGGAACCTCGCCGGTCAGATCGGCCGGGAGCTTGGTCTCGGGGTTCGAGGCGGTCCAGCGCATCGTGCGGGCGATTTCGATTTGTGCCTCAGGCTTCAGCATCGCGTCGATCGCGGCATTGGCGATGTCGGCATTCTTGGCGCCCTTGGCGACGCAGGCTGTGATGAAGACCGCCGGGCTGCCTTCCTTCGGCGTCGCAAAGGCGACCGGCAGGCCGGCCTGCTGCAGCTTGAACGTATTGCCGGTGTCGTAGGGCATGATCCAGATATCGCCCTGGCCGAACAGCGTCGGCAGGTCGGAAGCCGCCTTGAAGATCGTCTCACCCTTGATCTGCTTCATCGCCTCGAAGCCGGGCTCGATATTGTCCTCGCTGCCGCCAAAGGCCTTGGCGAGCATGACGAGGAAATCGACACCATAACCGTTGGTGATCGCCGGAAAGGCGATGTGACCCTTGTATTCCGGCTTCAGGAAGTCCTTGTAACTCGTTGGCGGAGTAGGAATCTTGTCCTTGCGGTAGACGATTCCTTCGGCGATCACTGCCCAGGTCACCCAATGGCCGTCCGGATCCTTCAGCCCCGCCGGGATCTGTCCAAGCCGGGAGACGCCCGAGAGCGGCTGGCTCAAGCCCTCGCTCTTGGCGAAGGCTTCCTGGCCGCCCGAGAACTGGAACAGGTCGATCTGCGGGTTGCCGGCCTCGGCCTTCATGCGGGCGAGCGCAGCCGCCGACTGCATCGGCACTTGCGTCGACGAGGCGCCGGTCGCCTTGTCGAAGGGGGTGAAGACGGCCGACTGGATGATGTCCATGGTCGAGCCGCCGAAGCCGGAGCTCACCAGCTTGCGGCCGGCGAAGGCTTGAGCCTGGGCCTGGCCCGAGGCAAACGGCAATGCCGTCGAGGCGGCGAGCGCTGCAAGAAGCTGGCGCCGGTCAAGAGAGCTGGTACCCATCACGATCCCCTGTTTGTTGGACCGGGCATCCGAACCCGGTCTGGAATTACCGAGTTCAAGTGCAAGGCTCAGGCCGCGTCATATCCCTTGGTCCCGACCAGCTCGAAAACCTGGTCGCCATTGTAGATCKGCATATGCGGGCGGCGGATCGAGCCGACCCAGGCCTTCTCAACCGGGCAGCGCACCTCCTCGACGACATCTCCGAAGAGATCGACGATATCGGCGAGATGCTGGTCCTTCACCACGTCGTCGCCAGGCCCGACCTTTGGAATGAACAGGCCGCCCTTGATCGCCTTGTGATGGATCGCGTCGCCGCCGAGGCGGAACTGCGCCGGCAGGACCGGCGCGCCCGGCAGCATGCCGCGCGCCTTGCAGACATTGAAGATCGCCAGGGTGAGGCGATCGAGATCCTCGGCGGTCACGCGGGCGCCGCCGCCGCTCTCGACGATGAGCGAGGGCTTGCCGCTCCTAGTGTAATGCGTGAAATGGCAGCCCGACAGGCCTTCTTCCAGCGAGTTCCAGACATTCGGCGCGCCGCAGGCGCGTCCCAGCCGCTCGGACTCGATGCCCTCGGGCGTGCCGTTATTGTGGAACAGCGTGTAATGGCAGGTGATCGTGAGATCGCCGCCCGAATGCAGGTCCAGCATCGCGTCGGAATGGGCCAGCGACAGATCGAGCAGCCGGTGGGCGAGCTGATAGGTGTGGTGGCCGCGCGGATCGCCGGGGAAGACGCGGTTGAGGTTGTAGCCGTCCTGTGGGGTGAGCCGGTTGTAGCCGCGGAAGCCGAGCGGATTGGCCAGCATCAGGCAGACCACCCGGCCGGAGAGCTCGTTCAGGTCCACCGTCTTCAGGAAGCGCTGGATCGCGAGCGGGCCAACCACTTCCGGGCCATGGATGCAGGCCTGGAGCCAGAGCGTCGGGCCGTCCTTGCGCCCTTCGGCGATMAGGACCGGCGAGTAGATCGCGCCATCCGGATAAGAGCCAAGCTCGACATGGCCGCGGGTGATCTCCCCCTTGGCCGGTTTGGCTGTCCCGATCATCATTGGCTCCGCTCTCTCGTTCGCGGCTGTGCAGTACGTGCTCGCTGTTGTTATGTATCCTGAGTCGTCCCATATATGTCAACACTGTTATCTCTAATGGAACAGCAATGAGCTCGCTCGAAAATGGACTGCGCATTCTCTCCCTCGTCAGAGAGGAGCGACCCGTGTTGCGTGTGGGCGAGGTCTGTCGCGAACTCGACATGCCGAAGGCCTCGGTCTCGCGGCTGCTCAAGACGCTCTCCGAGGCCGGCCTGCTGGAGCGCGAGGAGCGTGACCAGGGCTATGTGGTCGGTGGAAAGGCGCTGGATCTGGCCGCGCTCTATCTCGCGCGGCACAACCTGCTCGATCTCGTGCGGGTCGCTATCGACGATCTGGTTCGCGAATTCGGCTTCACCGGCCATGCCGGCATCGTCGCGGGTCACGAGCGCGTGCTGCTCGTCGCGCAGCAGGGCACCTATGCGCTGCAGCACACCGGCTCGGTCGCCGAGCGCAAGCCAGCCTTCGATTCGATCATCGGACGGGCGATCCTGGCTCGCCTCGATGACGCGCAGGCGATGGCGCAGCTCGATGCCCAGGGCAAGCTCGGCATCCGCGCCAGCATGAGCGACGACGATGTCAGGGCCGAGTTCGCCGCCATCCGCAAGGACCGGATCGCCCGCTCATCGAGCCTGATCACGCCGGGCATCTCCTCGATCGGCGCAGCCATTGCCGATCCCGGCCGCAACGAGATCATGGGCCTGTGCCTGTCGTTTCCGACGATTGCGGCCGATGCGGCGATCCAGGACCGCATCGCTTTGAGCGTCGCAAGGCATGCGCAGGCGATCGGCCTGCGCATGCGCGATCCGGTCTGGTTGCAGGGGGACTGACCGGAGCGGCCGGCGGGGCGTTTCAGCGAGCCCCGCCCTGGGCGCGAGGGGGCATGGTCCGGGCCGGATTGGGCGCGGCTGGTCTGCGCTTCGAGGCACCGCGACCGCGATGGCGGGGCGGATTGGGGGCGTCAGGCCCGCCAGGAAGCGGCCATGCCGCTCCACGCCGCGCGTGAGATGAGCGTCGAAGCGTTTGGCGAGGGAATGGAGCAGGGCCAGGAGTTTGAGGGTACGCTGCAACATTCATGACGGCACGCATTCTGTCGGTGCGCATCTCTTCACGGGATGTACCTGACAGATATTGCGCGTCATTCTGCTTGCGATGTGCTTCTGCAGAGCGCGCCATAAACGCTCCATAAGCCACCCGCCGGGCCGTTCTGCGCCCGGCATGTCAGCAGGGTTTGGGCTTGTCGATGCGAGCCCGGCCGGGCGTTCCCGGGCACGCGGCGCCCTTACGTGAGGCCCATGCCGATCCGCATCGAATCCTTATGCGGAACCAGCCGAGACTGTGACGGTGGTCGCGCCTGACCGTCCTCCCGAGCGGGACAGCCTGTCGGGACGATGGCCCGCAGCGACGTGCCACGATCGATGGTCTGACAGGGTGAGGTTTCCGATGGATCACTGGCTTCGCGGGATGTTCACCCCGTTGGTGACGCCCTTCAGCGGCAATAGCCTGGACGAACCAGCCTTCCTGCGACTGGTGGATTGGCAGATCCAGGAGGGCGCGGACGGCATCGTTCTCGGCTCTGCCAGCGGCGAAGGCTCGACGCTGACGGATGAGGAGCGCATGCGCTTGCTCAGGCTGGCGCGGGCCGCTGCGGGGCCGGTCTATCCCATCATCGCGGCGGCCGGGTCGAACGCGACGGCGCAGAGCATCGCCGATGTCCGCAACGCCACCGCGGCGGGAGCCAATGCGATCCTGCTGCGTCTGCCCTATTACAACAGGCCGACCCAGGCCGGTCTCGTCCAGCACATCCTGTCGGTTGCCGCCGCGACCCCCTTGCCGTTGATCATCGACAATGATCCCGAGCGCTGCGCGGTCGAGCTCGCGCCCGAAACCCTGGCCGAACTGGCGGCGACGCCGACCATCATGGGCGTGCTCGAGCGTCGCGGCGACGTCGCGCGCTGCGACCGGATCATGCGCAGCTGCAGCCGGCATTTCATGCGCCTGACCGGTGCCGGCGACACCATCCCCGCCTATCTTGCCTCCGGCGGCTGCGGTGCGATCACCAGCATCGGCAATCTTGCGCCGCGGCTGCTGGGCCGGATCAGGGAGGCCTGCCGCATCGGCTCCTTCGAGCAGGCGCAGATCCTGCAGCGCCGCCTGGTTCCGCTCCTCGGCCTCACCGCCCGGGAGCCGGACCCCGTCGCCATCAAACTGGCATTGTCGCTCCAGCATCCCGGCATCAGCCCCGCCTGTCGGCTGCCCCTTGTCACGGCGGCCGCGTCGCTCGTCGAGGACCTGACCTATGCGCTCGATGATCTGCCCCGGCCGATCAACGGCCGCGCGGTCCATCGGCTTTCCGCCGCCTAGATCATCGGACCGGAAATCGCTTCCGGACCGATGATCTAACCCTTTGTGTTTGCATCGGCTTTCCCGAAAACCGCAATCCACTTTTCGGGCCGATGCTTTAGGCGCGGAACCCAGCCCTGCCTCTGAAGGAACCACCGTGCCGGTGATGCCCCTTACGCCTGCCTTATGCCGCTGGATGAGAGCTCGCATAGCGAGCTTACGGGGAGAAGGCCGATCATCCGCTTTTCGCATGACGGAGGCGAACATGGTCACCTATGAGGCATCCCTGAGGCGGCGACGCGAAGCAGTCTATCGTGCCTCGCGCCGCCATCGGCCGTTCGGCGGGATCGCGCGCGACCTGTTGCAGTCCCTTGTCCTGCTGCTGCTCTTGGCCTGCATCCTGGCGGTCCGGATCAATTTTACGGCACCGCACTAGGCGCAGGCCGGAAGCGCGGCTGCCGATGCAGGATTGGCGCACCATATGGTGGGCATGCCCACCGGCATCAGGGAGATTGCCATGAGCACCCTCAGGTCTCCGGGTGAGTTCGAGCTTCTGCCGGACCCCGATACGCTGACGGCCTTGCAGCTCTTCAAGGCTCCGATGGTGGTTCGCTATGTCCTGGCGGTCGCGATGACCGTCATCGCAACCGTGGTGGCGGTCGGGCTCKACAACGCGGTGACGATCCCGAACCTGTCGCTCGTCTTTGTCGTCCCGGTGGTGATCGCGGCGGTTTTCTTCGGGCTGGGACCCTCGCTCTGCGCGGCTGTCCTCGGGGCGCTGTCCTATAATTTCTTCCTGACCGAGCCGCGTTTCACGCTGCGCGTCGACGACCCCGCCAGCATCTGGGCGATCGGGCTGCTCTTTGTCGTCGGTCTGATCACAAGCGCCGTGGCCTCGACCGCCCGCCGCAGGGCAGACGATGCGGTGCTGGCGCGGCGGCAGGCCGGGATCGTGCGGTCCTACAGCCGGGACATCGTCGCGGCCGGCGAACCCAGGGCGGTCTTCTCCCGCACCGCCAATGCGCTCGAAACCCTGTTTCAGGTCCCGGTCATCGTGATGCTGATGTCCGAGCCCCTGGGCGATTTCGTCGAGAGACGCGGCGCCATCGAGCCTCGCGAGGTCGACATCGACGCGGCGCGCTCGTCGCTGACCACCGGCGCGGTTTCGGTGGCCGACGTCTACCCCTTCAATGGCTCGCGCTTCGATTTCTGGCCGGTGATGACGTCAGTGGGAAACCGCGCCGTCATCGGGCTGGCGTTCGATCCCGAAGAGCGCCCGCCGCAGCCCGGCACCCTTGTCGAAATCATCGCAAGCCTTCTCGCCCTGGCCCTCGATCGTCAGCATCTCCGGACCGGGTCGGACAGCGTCGCGGACGGGCAGGGGGCATCCTAGGCCTTCCCCTGCCGTTGTGGACGCCTACGAGGAACTCCGTCCGATCAGCAGCGCTGCCCGGTAGCTCGGTTCGCCATACCGGGCCATGCGCTCCAGGACTGAGATATGGATGGGAAGGTCGAGCACGTCGGCCTCCGTTTCCAGTGCGTCCGTCTCGATCCAGGGATCATTCAGCAGGAACAGGTCGTCATGGACGGCGTGGACGACAACCCAGTGGGGCGCTGTCCGGCCGTGCGTTTCCATCTGGTCGATCAGAACGACGGCAATGGCACCCTCGGCGATGGCGTCGCGCAGCTCCCAGCTCTCGAAGGCGCGATGTTCGACATCGATGCCGGAGGCGAGCACCCGGCTCTTGAAGTCGGCCTGGACGAAGGTCATCAGCTCGCGCTTGGCCTCCGTGTTGCCGCGGTCAAGCAGGACCGGCTCCGAAGCGCTCGTGAACAGCCGGAGCGCATAGCCGCGCGCGGCAACGGCCAGTGCGAGCCCATACGGGTCGCAGCCGCCCGGACCCGTCAGCCCGATGACCGTCGTGGCTTCGCGCCACAGGGCGATTTCGAGCTGGCGATCGGGAACGACCGCGGGCTCGAGGCCAGCAAAGGCCATGGCAAGTGAAGCGGGGCCGCAGGTGAAGCCGGTCGATTGCGGGTAGAGCGGTGCGACCGGCTTCGGCGGCCGCTGCGCGTTGCGCAGCTTGCGCTCGGTGTAGACGGAGCCCTGTTCGGCAGCCGCAATACCGGTCAGCCTCCGCAGGGCCGGCGGCAGCTCGTCATCTCCGGTCGCACTGGCAATCCGCCAGGTCAGGATATCGGCCTCGAGCGAGATCAGTTCAAGCGCGGCGACCAGCGCGCGGCCAATCTCCTCGCCGGCGCCATTCGCGTCCGCTGGATCGACCCAGAACCTGACGATGCGCAGCATCGCGGTCGTCCGGCGGCGAAGCCCGGCGAGAACTCCGACAATCACGGACCCTTGTCTTGCGACGAGAATGAGCTGCCCGGGTGCGGACAGAAGAGGGCCCAGGCGGCTGGTGACCTCCGCCGGCAAGCCGTGCGGCGCGTCCTGGCCGCCGGGAATGCGCGTGACCTCGATTGCTGGCATGGTCAGTTGGTCCCGATGCGAGAGCCGGAGGCGGCCGCAGCACTGCGATAGAGCGACAGCAGCTGGGCGGTGCGCGGCGCATGCCGCGGGGGTTGCGCCGCGGCCGGAGTCGATGCGAGCTCGCGCCAGCGGTGGCAKGCAACCGAGCGCCCGTCATCGCCCGGTGTGAGCGCAGGCACTTCGCGCTGACAAAGCGCGACGGCGAATGGGCAGCGCGGATGGAAGCGGCAGCCGGACGGCGGATTGAGCGGGCTCGGCATGTCTCCGGACAGCACGGCGCGGCTTCGGCGTGCGCCAGGTCGCGCAACCGGCGCGGCGGCCAGAAGCGCCTGCGTATAGGGATGCGCCGGGTGGGCGAAGATCGCGTCCTTCGGGCCGATCTCGACGATATTGCCGAGATACATCACGGCGACGCGGTGGCTCAGGTGCCGGACGACGGACAGCCCGTGCGAAATGAAGAGATAGCTCAGTCCGAGCCGTTCCTGCAGGCTCCGCAACAGATTGACGATCTGGGCCTGGACCGAGACGTCGAGCGCAGAGACCGGCTCGTCGCAGACGATCAGCCGCGGCTCGACGGCCAGCGCACGCGCGATCCCGATGCGCTGGCGCTGTCCGCCGGAGAACTCGTGCGGGTAGCGATCTGCATGTCTGTCGGCGAGGCCGACCAGGCCGAGCAGCTCGGAGACCCGGGCGGCAACGCTGTGCCTGTCGGCGAGGCCGAAGAGCAGGGCGGGCTCGGCAATCAGCTCGCCGACCGTCATGCGGGGATTGAGCGAGCCGTAAGGGTCCTGGAAGATCAGCTGAACATTGCGGTGCAGGGCGCGCCGCTCGCTTGACGACAGGGTCGCGATATCTCGCCCCTCGAACAGGATGCGTCCGCTGCTGGGGGCCGTCAGCCCGACCAGCATTCGCCCCGCCGTGGACTTTCCGCAGCCGCTTTCGCCGACGAGCGACAGGGTTTCGCCCGGCGCGATCGAGAAGCTGATGTCGTTGACGGCGCTCAGCCTGCGCCTTTGCCACGGCCATGTGCCTGCGACGCTGAACTGCTTGCTCAGCCCGTCGACGGTGAGAAGCGTGGTGGCGGCATCCGCAGCCGGCATCATGCCTGCCCTTCCTGCATGAGGGTTTCCAGAAGCGGTGTGCGCCAGCAGGCGGAGGAATGCCCCGGCCTGACTGTGCGGAGTGGTGGGACCTGCGTGCTGCACCGCGCAATGGCGAACGGGCAGCGGGGCTGGAACCCGCAGCCGGGAGGCAGGGCCAATGGATCGGGCGGGCCGCCCTCGATCGGCGTGAGGGGCTCCTCGTCGCCCTCGATCGCCGGCATCGAGCTGAGGAGGCCGACGGTATAGGGATGCTCGGGGCTGTCGAACAAAGCCCCGACCGGAGCGGTCTCGACGATGCGCCCCGCATACATCACCGCGACACGGTCGGCCATCTCCGCGACGACGCCGAGGTCATGGGTGATGAGGATGATGGCGGCTCCGGTCGTGGCCTTCAGCTCCCGCATCAGGTCGAGAATCTGGGCCTGCACGGTCACGTCGAGAGCCGTTGTCGGCTCGTCGGCGATGAGCAGCCTGGGACGGCAGGCCAGCGCCATTGCGATCATCGCCCGCTGGCGCATGCCGCCGCTGAGCTCGTGCGGATAGGCCTTGACCCGCGTCTCCGGCGACGGAATGCCGGTCAGCTGCAGTACTTCGATCGCCCTTGCATGCGCCTGGGCATGGCTCGTCGGCTCATGCAACTGGATCGCTTCGATGATCTGGTCGCCGATCGTCTGGACGGGATTGAGCGACGTGTTGGGCTCCTGGAAGATCATGCCGATCTGGCCGCCGCGAATGTCGCGCATGGCATGGGCGGGCTTGGCGACGAGGTCCTCGCCGCGAAACAGGATCTGCCCCGCCGTGATCTCGCCCGGCGCAGGCACGAGCCTCAGCAGCGAGAGCGACATGATGCTCTTGCCCGAGCCGGATTCTCCGACGATGGCGAGCGTCTCGCCGGCGCCGACGGCGAAGTCGACCGCGTCGACCGCCATCACCTTGCCGGCAGCGGTGTTGAAGCAGACGCGCAGTCCGCGGACCTCGATCACGGGTGTCTCAGTCGTCATCGGCGCAATTTCGGATCCGTGAGGTCGCGGAAGGCGTCCCCGAGAACGTTACAGGACAGCACGATCACGAAGATCAGCAGGCTGGCGGCGGTCGACACATGCGGCGCCAGGAAGATGAAGCTCCGCCCCTCGGCCGCGATGCTGCCGAGTTCCGCGGTCGGCGGCTGCAGGCCGAGGCCGAGAAAGCCGAGAGCCGCTGCGAGCAGGATCGTCTCGCCGAATTGCAGCGTGCAGTAGACGACGATCGAGGCCGCGCAATTGCGCAGGAGGTAGCGATGGATCAGCGTCGCGTCGGATAGCCCGATCACGCGGCCGGCCTCCATATATTCCGCCTGCATGACTGTCGCGGCCGTCGCGCGGGTGACGCGGGCAATCCGGGGCGAGGCCGATAGCCCCAGCGCGATCACGAGGCTGTCCATCCCGATGCCGAGCATCGCTGCGAGCGCGAGGCCGAACAGGATCGAGGGAAACGAGAGCAGGACATCGACGATGCGCATCAACGGCCCTTCGAGCCGGCGATAGAACGCCGCCAGGAGCCCGATGCTGCCACCGATCAAGGTGCCGATGGCGACCCCGGCAAAGCCGAGGATCAGGGTCGTCCTCGTGCCGTAGAGCAGGCGGGTCAACAGGTCGCGGCCTTGAGAATCCGTTCCGAGGAGGTGAGCGCCGCCGGGAGGACGCAGCCGGAGCCGGAGATTGGTATGATAGGGGTCGAACGGCGTCAGAAGTGGCGCAAACACGGCTGCCGCGACGATGACGAGAAGGAGGATCAGCGCAGCGAGCGCGACCTTGTCGCTCCTGAGGCGCTGGAACATGCCCGGCCGAGACGGGCGAGCAGCTGTTACGGTCGATGCGGGACCCTGGGCGCTCATCGCAGGGCACTCCGGATGCGCGGATCGAGCAGGCCGTAGAGCGTATCGACGATCAGGTTTACGACGATGAAGCCGCAGGCGATCACGAGAATGGCGCCCTGCGCCATCGGGAAATCGCTCGACACGATGGCGCCCACCGCGAGCCGGCCGACGCCCGGCCAGGAGAAGATCGTCTCGGCGATGACTGCGCCGCCGAGCAGCGATCCGATCTGGAGGCCGATGAGCGTCACGACCGGGATCAGCGCCGTCCGCAGCGCATGGCGCGTGACGACCTGGAACTCGGATGCGCCCTTGGCCCGCGCGGTACGGATGAAATCGGCACCCAGCACCTCGACCACCGCCGTCCGCGTCATCCGTGCGACCGGGCCGATGAAGATGACGCCGAGCATCAGCGCCGGCAGTGCGACGTGATGCAGGCCCTGCAATGTCCAGAGCGGTCCGCCACGGCCCTGGAGCGGAAACAGCTGCCAGCGATAGGCCGCAAATTGCAGCAGCAGCAGCCCGACCCAGAAGGCCGGCACCGACACGCCGGCCACCGACAGCGCCATGACCGCGCGATCGAACGCTTTTCCGCGCCGCGTGGCGGCAAGCGTGCCGAACAGGATGCCGAGCGGCACCGCCCAGCTCAGGCTCGCCACCATGAGCTCCACGGTGGGGCCCAGTGCAGAGGCCAGTTCGTCGAGCACCGGGGCGTTGTTGATGATCGAGCGGCCAAGATCGCCCTGGGCGACCCGCAGGATGTAGAGCCAGAACTGCACCAGGATCGGGGCGTCGAGACCCAGCTGGCGCCGGATGGCATCGATTTCGGCCGCCGTCCCCGTGGGGCCAGCGATGATGGTTGCCGGGTCGGTGGGAATGACCTGCAAGAGCAGGAACCCGGCGAAGAGCACCCCCAGCAGGATCGGTAGCGAGCTCAGGAGGCGCCAAAACAGCTGTCGCGTCACGTCAATTCGTCCCTGGGCGCACGGCTTCCGGGCATCCAGGTGCCCCTTGCCGTCGCCTGTTCCACATCCGGCGCGCCGAGCGGCGCAGGCGGCTTGCTCGCCGTTACTTCGCCGGCATGAGGTCCAACCCGTTGTAGAGCGCCGCTCCGCTGATGCCGTGCGGCTTGAACGGCTTGAGGGTGGTCCGCGAGACGACGGTCAGTTTCTCGTTCACCAGCGGTTTCCAGAGCACGGCCTCATGGACGATCGCCTCGGCCTGGGCGAAGGCGCTGTAGCGCGCTTCCGGCGAGGTCGCGCGGTTGCCCTCCTCGATCAGGCGATCGGTATCCGGGTCGTTCCAGTTCATCCGGTTGGGCGTCGGCATGTTGCTGGAGAGGAAGTAGAGGTTCATCGCCTCGCCGGCGCTCAGATAGGGGTAGTTCATCTGGTAGAGATCGAAATCCTGGGTCCGCAATTTGCCCCAGACGATTGTCGCGTCGTAGAGCTCGACCTTGAGATCGATGCCGATCTTGCGCAGATCCCCTTGGATGGCCTCGGCCATCTGGCGATTGGCGTCGCCCGTGAAACCGTAGAAATTCAGCGAGAGCGGCTTGCCGTCCTTCATGCGGACGCCCTTGGGACCCGCGACCCAGCCGGCCTCGTCGAGTAGTGCCTTGGCCCGGACCGGATCGTAGCGGAAGGCGCCGAGCTTCATCCCGGGATTGAAGTCGAGGGTCGCCTTGGAGAAATAGGCGTTCGCCGCCTCGGCTTCGCCGAAGAAGATGGCATCGGCGATCGCGCCTTCGTCGATGGCGAGGCTGATGGCTTCGCGGATGCGCTTGTCCGCCAGATGCGGGCGCGTGATCTTCATGCCGACATAATGGGTGCGGAAGGCCAGGGGATTGAGGAGCCGGATCTTCGGGTTCGCCTGCACCTCGGCAACGGCCCAGGCCGGTACCGAATAGGAGAGGTCGCCTTCGCCGGTCTGCAGGGCGGCGACGAGCGTCGCAGCCTCCGGCACGATCTTCCAGACAAAGCGGGCGACACCTGCCGGCCCCGCATTCTCCATGAAGGCCGGCCCCCAGCGATAGGCGTCGTGCCGGGTCAGCACGGTCTCCGTCCGCGGCTTCCAGGAACGGAAGCAGAAAGGGCCGGTCCCATTGAATGCGGAAATGCCGAAATTGTCCTTCAGCGCCGCTGCTTGCTCCGGGTCGATGATGACGAAGTTGAACTGCGTCATCTGATAGAGCAGTTCGGAGTAGGGTTCCTTGAGACGATACTCCACGGTGTAGTCGTCGAGCGCCTTGATGCTCTCGACCTTGCCCGCCTTCCATTTGCTGACGCCGGCGAAGTCCGGATTGAGCCAGCGCTCGACCGTGCCCACGACAGCCGCAGCGGTAAAGCGCTTGCCGTCGCAGAAGCTCACGTCGCGGCGGAGATGGAACGTATAGGTCCGGCCGTCCGGGCTGACCTCCCAGCGTTCCGCCAGGCCGGGGCGAACGGTCTTCAGGTCGCGGTCGAGCGTGACCAGCGTTTCGCCGACCATGTACAGCACTTCTGCTGCGGCGAGCGTCGTGGTGCGTTGGGGGTCGTAGCGATCGGCGTCGCTCGTTCGCAGGGCCGTCAACGTGCTCTCTTGCGCCAAAGCAGCAGCCGGCGCGGCGAGAAGAAGCGCGAAAGCAAGGCTCGCCGCGCGTGACCCGAAAGAATCCAACAAAACCCGCTCCCGTGCGATTGAGCCGCTCTCCCTGCCAGATCCCGCAAACCCGGTTCTGGTGGTCGCGAACGGCATAGTAAGGTGGCTGCCAGCGCCGGCCATAACGATAAGATCGCGTCACTTCATTCCTTCGGGGAATGAAGTTTCAGCCCTTCGGTGCGAGCCGGTTTTCGTCGCGCTGGCGCTGCCGGAACACGCTCACCTCATCGAGGACCCAGCGTCGGAACGCCTGGACTGCCGGCAGATCTCGTTTCCGCTCGGGGCAGACGAGGTAGTAGGATTCCGCGCTCTTCATCGCGCGGGCGAATGGTGCGACCAGCCTTCCGTCGGCCAGTTCGGCTTCGATCATGAAGCGCGGCACGATCGCCATTCCCATGCCGCTGATCGCAGCCTGGATGATCATTTCGAACTGCTCGAAGCGAACGCCGTGGAACGGGTTGACCTCGCTCGCGCCGGCCAGCTGCAGCCAGTCCTTCCAGGCTCGCGGCCGTGCGCGGTGATGGAGCAGGGCGAGCCGATCGAGATCCGCGACCGTGCTGACGGGCCCGTGGGGAGCCAGCAGCGACGGAGCGCAGACAGGAATGATCTCTTCCTCCATCAGCAGGTCGGATGGACCGCCGGGCCAGGGCTTCTCGCCGAAATAGACAGCGATATCGATGTTCTCCTCGACGAGGTCGAAGGGCCAGGCCCGAACGGTCAGGCTGAGGGCGAAACGCGGATGCAGAGCCCGGAAACCGCCGATCCTCGGGGCAAGCCAGCGCGCACCGAAGGTGGGAAGGGTGGCGATGTTGAGTATTCCGCCGCCGCCCTGGAAGGCGAGCGCTTCCATGGTTGCCGATTCCATGATCTCGAGGGCCTCGCGCACCCTGGCGAGATAGAGCTGTCCCGCTTCGGTCAGGACAATGCGCTGTCTCACGCGCTCGAACAGGCGCAGGCCCAGGAAGGCCTCCAGCGACTGAACCTGTTTGCTGACCGCGCTCTGCGAGAGATTCAGTTCCTCGGCCGCGCGGGTGAAGCTCGAATGGCGCGCCGACGCCTCAAAGATCGTCAACGAAGGCAGAGACGGCAGGACGCGGCGCACGATGGGTTCCGGGCGGATCGACAAGGACCGTTCAATAGCGATGGGCCGTTGGGTTGGATACGGCAATTCGCCCGCGGACAGAGCGCATTTGCCCTGCGTCTCCGGCAGTTCGAGCCTCCGTTCCGAAGGGCCAGCTGCTAGTGCCTCAGGATACAGGCCACGCGCGACCCTGCCGCCGTCTCCAGCAGGGGCGGACGGGCCGCGCTGCAGGGCTCGATCCGGATCGGGCAACGGCTGACGAAGGGACAGCCTGGCGGCGGCGAGAGCGGGCTCGGCAGGTCTCCGGTCAGGATGATCTTCTCGCGCCGGCGTTGCAGCAGCGGGTCCGGCAGCGGGATCGCCGAGAGCAGCGCCTGCGTATAGGGGTGCTGCGGCGCCTCGAACATCGTATCGATCGGCCCGCTTTCCATGACCGTGCCGAGATAGAGCACCATCGCCTCGTCGGCGATATGCCTGACGACCGACAGGTCATGCGAGATGAACAGATAGGCGAGGTTGAGATCGCGCTGCAGCTCGAGCAGCAGGTTCAGCACCTGCGAGCGGATCGAGACATCGAGCGCCGAGACCGGCTCGTCGAGAATGAGCAGGCGCGGCGACAGGGCCAGCGCGCGTGCGATCACCACGCGCTGGCGTTGCCCGCCCGAGAGCGCGCTCGGCAGACGCTCCGCGAAGGCGGCGGGAAGGCCGACCCGGTCGAGCAGCTCGGCCACCCGCTTTCGCCGGTCGCTGCGCGTCCAGCCGGCGATGGCGAGCGGCTCGCTGATGCTGGCTTCGATACTCATCTTCGGGTCGAGCGCGGCGCTCGGATCCTGGAAGACGATCTGGATTTCCTGGGCGAGTTGCGCCCGCTCGCGCCCCTTCAGCCCGGTGATGTCGCGGCCATCGAACGCGACCGTGCCACCCGTCGCCTGTTCGAGGCCGATCACGGCATAGGCGGTCGTCGATTTGCCGCAGCCGGATTCGCCGACCAGCGCCAATGTGCGGCCGGCCGCAACGTCGAAGGAGACGCCGTCCACTGCCTTGACCACGCCGCCCGGCGTACCGACGCCGCGACGCAGCTTGAAATGGACCTTGAGATCGCGGACCTGAAGCAGCGGCGATGCGGTCATACCAGCGCCTCGACATGGTCCGAATGCCAGCAGGCGGTGCGATGGCTTTCTCCGACGCAGGCGAGAGGCGGCGGCGCCAGGCAGGCCTCGTCCGCCAGCGGGCAGCGCGTCCGAAAGCGGCAGCCATCGGGCCAGGACCCGGCGCTCGGGACCATGCCCTCGATGGTGCGCAGCACGGCCTTGCGCTGGCCCTGCAGCGTCGGAATCGTGGCGAGCAGGAGCTTGGTATAGGGGTGGTGCGGTTCGGCGAAGATCGGTTCGACCGCGCCGCTCTCGACGATGCGCCCGCCATACATCACGCAGACATCGTCGGCGAGATCGGCAACGACGCCCATGTCATGGGTAATCAGCACGATCGCGGTGCCGACCTCTTCGCGCAGGCGGCGCATCAGGTCGAGGATCTGGGCCTGGATCGTCACGTCGAGCGCCGTCGTCGGCTCGTCGGCGATCAGCAGGGCCGGGCGACAGATCAGTGCCGAGGCGATCATGATGCGCTGGCACATCCCGCCCGAGAGCTCGAACGGATATTGGCGCGCGCGCCGCGTCGCATCGGGAATGCCGACGCGCGTCATCATCGCGGTCGCCTCCTCGCGCGCGGCGCTGGCTKAGAGGCCGCGATGCAGGATCAGCGCCTCCTCGACCTGCTCGCCGACACGCATCAGCGGGTTCAGCGAGGCGACCGGCTCCTGAAAGATGATCGTCGCCTCATTGCCCCTGACATCGGAGAGCGCGGCCTCGCCAAGCCCTGTCAGGTCGCGCCCGTTGAGCCGGATCGCGCCGCCCTTGAACCGTGCCGCCTTCGGCAGCAGGCCGAGCACCGAGAGCGCGGTCAGGCTCTTGCCGCAGCCGGATTCGCCGACGATGGCGAGGATCCGTCCGGCACCKACCGAAAGCGAGACCTGATCGATGATGCGGTTGCCGTCGATCTCGACGACGAGATCCTCGATCGCCAGGACGGGGGCCTCGGTCGTGCTCATGCGGTTGCCGCGACGACTGCCGCCCAGGCGCTGGTCGGATGGGCCATGCCGATGAAGCCGCCGGCGGAAGAGGTCATCACCGCCGAGGGAATCGAGAAATTTACGGGATAGAGCGTGTCCTCGACGATCTCGACCGGGAAGGCGGTGGCGACGGTCGCGGCGACGTCGGGTTCGGCGCGGGCGTCGATCTTGATGCGCGGCGTCGAGGCATCGATACGCGGGCGATGGAAGGCCTCCTCCAGGGACAGACCGAGATCGGCGATGCCGGAGATCAGCTGGAGCACGGTCGGGAAGATCGTGCGCCCGCCGGCCGCGCCGATGGCGAGCACCGGTCGCCCGTCCTGGCTCAGCACCAGCGGGCACATATTGGCGAGCGGCTTCTGGCCGGCTGCGATGCTGTTCGGCTGGCCGGGGCGTGGATCGAACCACATCATGCCGTTATTCATGATGATGCCGGCATTAGGCAGCGCGACCTTGGCACCGAAACGTGAGAGCAGGGTGTTGGTCAAGGAGACCATGGTCCCGTCGCGATCGACCACGCTGACATGGGAGGTGCAGCCCGCTTGCGGTGTCGCTGCATGGCCGAGCGTGGTCAGGCGCGTGGCATAGGCCTCGCGGATGGCGCTGGCATAGAGCAGGGCCCGTTGCGCAGGCGTCGTCTCGCGCGAGAGCGGGCCGGACGCCAGACGCACCGCCGCATCGAGGAAGCTCGGCCCGCCGCTGAGGCCGGGAATGGCGGCGATGTCGAAATCGCGATAACGCCCGGTCAGCGGCGGCGCCCAGGTGACGTCATAGGCTGCGAGATCGCCCGGCCGGATGGCCGAGCCGCCGGCGGCGAGATCGACTGCCAGCATGCGCGCCGTCTCGCCCTCGTAGAAGTCGCGCGCGCCGGACGTCGCCAACCGCCTGAGCAAGGCCGCCTTCTGCACCATCGGCTTGAAGCGCCGCGTATCGGCTCCGGCCTTGGGCGCATGGCCATTGTCGAGCAGCAGGGCGGCGAGCACCGGGTCGCGGGCGATGCCCGCCATTTCGATCGCGATGCAGAGCGCCGCGAACCAGTCGATCTCCAGCCCGCGCTCGGCATGCTCGATCGCCGGTTGCAGCGCTTCCTCCCAGGACAGGGTGCCATGACGCTCCAACGCCGCGGCGAAACCGGCGATCGCGCCGGGAACGCAGATCGCACCATAGCCGGAGACGTTCCGGTCCCCCACCACGGAGGGCCAGGCGAACCAGTTGCCGGTCTGAGCATCGGTGAGCGGATAATCCGCCGGGTCGATGCCGGCAGGCGCACGGACATTGAAATCGAGCGTTTCGGTCGCCCCCGTCCGACCATCGGCATGGACGAGGAAACCACCGCCGCCGATGCCGGAGAGCCAGGGCTCGACCGTGCTGAGCACCAATGCGGTGACGATGGCCGCATCCATCGCATTGCCGCCGCGAGAGAGCACGGCCGCGCCGGCCTCGGCTGCGTGCCGGTTCTGTGCGGCGACGAGGCCATGGGCCGAATGGACGGCAGGCCGGCGGACGGTGAAGGTCTGCATCAGCACGGCGTCTTGAAGCGTCGTGGCGCGCTTGGCTCGGCCAGGCGCAACGGCACGCTGAAGCGCTGGGCATTGGCGCTTGCGGCATGATGGGCCGCGAGTTCGCCTACGGTCGCGATCCAGACGCCGGGCGAAGAGGTCACCGCGTCGAGCAGCCGCTCCAGCATCCTGATCCGCCCGGCCCGGCCGGAAATCCAGTCATGGATCGTCAGCATCATCATCCGGCCCTCGCGATGCAGCATGTGCCACTCGTCGAGCCAGGCTTCGAGGATGCCGCCCTGCGGCGAGGGCGGGGCGCGGTCCGTCGGGCTGCCGGTGAAGCGGAAATAGATCGCGTCATCGACCGCCCAGAGCACCGGAACCTGGGTAATGCCGTCGATCGTGTAGGGATGGTCGAAGCCCATCAGCGAGCTGTCATAGAGGCCGCGCCGCTTCACCTCCGCCAGCATGGCCGGCGTCATCTCCCAGGCCGGCGAGCGGAACCCCTTCGGCACGATTCCGGCCTGGGCTTTGAACAGCGCCAGCGATTCATCGAGCGCGCGGGCGAATTCCTCGGGACCGGCTTCGGTCGCGATCTCGTGGAAATAGCCGTGCAGGCCGATCTCGTGGCCGCGCTCGACGAAGGCCGGCAGCAATTCCGGATGGTTCTTCGCCACCAGCCCCGGCACGAACATCGTCGCCTTGATGCCGTAGCGGTCGAGCAGGTCGAGGATGCGCCAGATGCCGATGCGCGGGCCGAACAGCCGCTGCTCGATCTGTCCGAGCGTGGCGGGCGCGCCCTCGGACAGGTTCCAGAGATAGGGGCTCTCGGCATCGACATCGACGCTGAAGCAGAAGGCGCTGCTCTTGCCGGCCGGCCATTCGTAATCCGAGACGGGAAAGCGCGCAGGCGCAAGGGAGGTTGTCATCGTGCCCTCCACTAGAGCGGGTTCTTCTTGTCCTGATGGACGGCGAGCGAGCCGATGGAGTTGCCTCCGTCGATCGTCAGGGTCGCGCCGGTGACATAGGCCGAGGCGCTGCTGGCGAGATAAAGCAGGCCATTGCCGACATCCTCGCGCGAGGAGGGGCGGCCGAGCGGGATCTGGGAGATCGTGCTCTGGATATGCGCCTCGGTCAGGTCGCTGACCTTGCTGCCGGCGGCAAAGCCGGGCTCGAGCGCATTCACGCGGATGCCGAATTCGGCGAGCTCGACGCCAAAGCCCTTGGTCAGCCGGTCGAGCGCCGTCTTGGAGGTGCAATAGGGCACGACGGTGCGCCGCATCTTGCGCGAGGCGCCCGACGAGATGTTGATGATCGAGCCCTTGACGCCCTGGCGCACCATCTGCGTCGCGATCTCCCGGGTCAGGATGAAGGGTGCGCGCAGGTTGACCGAGAAGATCCGGTCGAACTCTTCCGTCGAGGTGTCGAGCAGGAAGCCGCTGGGATAGATGCCGGCATTGTTGACGAGGATGTCGACCGCGCCCCAGCGCGTACCGATCTCGGCCGCAAGCGCCTTGATCGAGGTTTCGTCGGTCAGGTCGGCCGCCTTGGTGAAGCTCTCGCCGCCGAGCCCGAGCGAAGCCGCTAGGGCCGCAAGCTCGTCTTCGCGCGCATCGGTCAGCGCCAGCACCGCGCCGGCCTCGTGCAGCGTTTCCGCGATCCAGCGTCCGATCACGCCGCAGGCGCCGGTGACGAGCGCGCGTCTTCCCTTGATGTCGTCGAACATGGTCATGATCCCTAGCGGAAACGGGGGTCGAGGCGGTCGCGCACGGCATCGCCCGTCAGATTGACGGCCAGCACGAGCACAAAGAGGCAAAGCCCGGGGAGGGTCGCAGCCCACCAGGCGGTCGCGACATAGTTGCGGCCGGTCGAGAGCATCGCCCCCCAGCTCGCGGTCGGCGGCTGCACGCCGAGCCCCAGGAAGGAAAGGCCCGCCTCGAACAGCACCATCAGCCCGAATTCGAGCGTCGCGACGACGCTGACCGCGCCGATGATGTTGGGCAGGATATGGCGGAAGAGGATGCGCCCGGCGCCGGCGCCCATCAGCGCGGCCAGCCGGACATAGGGCATCGTCGCGACCGTGAGTGTCTGGCTATAGGCCACGCGGGCGTATCGCGGCCAGCGCGTCAGCGCGAGCACCATGATGACGTTGACGAGGCTCGGCCCCAGCACCGCGACGGTGATGATCGCGAGCAGCACGGCCGGGATCGAGAGGAAGACATCGACGACGCGCATCACCGCGACCTCGACGAACCCGCGCCGATAGCCGGCAATCATGCCCAGGACCGTGCCGACGGTCCCCGACAGGATGACCGAGGCGAAGGCGACGATCAGCGAGACCCGCGAACCATGGATGATCCGGCTGAGCAGGTCGCGGCCGAGCTCGTCACTGCCCAGCCAGTAATGGAAGCTGCGCGAGACGGTGCCTGGTGGCTTCAGCCGGCCGGCGAGGTTCTGGGCATTGGGGTCATAGGGCGCGAGCCAGGGCGCCAGGATCGCGACCAGCACCACGAGCGCGATGATCGCGACCGGCCACCAGCGGCCAAGCGCGAGGCGGCGGCGCGGGCCAGGGCTGGAGGCAGCGATCGCGCTCATCGCGCCCCGTCCAGCACGATGCGCGGATCGATGATGCTGTAGAGTACGTCGGAGAGCAGGTTGAGCAGCACGGTGACGAAGGCCCCCATCAGCACGACGCCCTGCACGATCATGAAATCGCGGGCCAGGATCGCCTGCACAGTCACCTGGCCGATGCCGGGCCAGGCGAACACCGTCTCGACGATCACCGCACCGGCGAGCAGGTTCGAGATTTCCAGCGCCGCGACTGTGATCAGCGGGATCGAGGCGTTGCGGGCGACATGGCGCAGCAGCAGCCGGCCGGTGCGGACCCCGCGCGAGCGGGCGGTGCGGGCATAGTCCTTCGAGAGCTCGTCGAGCAGGGCCGAGCGGGTGATCCGCGCAAAGGTCGCCATGCTGAGCAGGCCGAGCGCGAAGGAGGGCATGATGAGATGCGAAAAATCGCCGGTGGAGGAGGGTGGCAGCCAGCCGAGCAGCACCGAGAAGACCAGGATCATCAGGATGCCGCTCCAGAAGGTCGGCATGCTCTGGGCCGCCAGCACGATGCCGGAAGCAGCCTTGGCGATCGGCCTGTCGCGAAACACCGCGAGCAGGATGCCMATCGGCACGCCGATGCCGCAGGCGACGACGAGCGCGCCCGCCGCCAGCATCAGCGTGTAGGGCAGGCGCGAGGCGATGATCGTCAGCACCGGCACGCGCTGCACCACGGACTGGCCGAGATCGAAACGGGCGAGATCAGCCAGGAAGTCGAGATATTGCAGCAGAAGCGGCCGGTCGAAGCCGAGCGCATGGCGCAGCGCCTCGACATCGGCCTTGGTCGCGGTCTCCGGCACCAGCAGATAGGTCGGATCGCCGGTCAGGCGCTGGACGAAGAAGATCAGCGTCACCACCCCGAGGATGGTGACGAGCGCCTGTCCGGCACGCCTGAGAAGAAAGCCCTGCACGAAGCCTCAGTCCACCCAGCTCATGCGGTTCAGGAACATGCTTTCATTCGGCGTCGGCTTGAACTGCAGGTTCTTGGTCGCGCCGTAGAGCACGGCCGCCTGATAGAGCGGCACGAGCGGGGCTTCCGTCGCGATGATCTCGTGAACCTGCTTGTAGGCGGCAAGCCGCTTGTCCTTGTCGAGCGTCTGGCGCGCCTCCTCGAGCAGGCTGTCGGCCTTCGGGTTGCGATAGGCCGACCAGCCGCTGCTCTTGTGGACCAGCGGGAAGAGCACGCCATCGGCATCCTGGCAGGCGCAGGACCAGCGCCCGAAGCTCAGCGTCGAGGTGGCCTCGGGGCCGGCCTGCGAGCGCTTGAGATAGGTCGCCATGTCGGTCATCGCGATCTTGACGGTGAAGCCGGCATCGACGAGCTGCTGCTGGATCGCCTGGACGATGCGCTGATCGAAGACCGGTGCGGTCGCAAGCTCGATCTCGGCCTTTGCCGCCGGGCCGGCCTCCGCGACTAGGGCCTTGGCCTTGGCGAGGTCGAAGCCAGGGCCGCTCATGCCCTCGATCCAGCCAAAACTCGCAGGCGTCAGCAATTGCGAGACGGGCTTGTCGAAGCCACCGAGCAGGCCGTCAACCATGCCTTCCTTGTCGATGGCATGGGCCGCCGCCACGCGCAGCTTGACGTTGTCGAACGGCGGCTTGGTGGTGTTGAGGCGCAGATAGGCGACGCGCTCGGTCAGGCCGATCAGGGCCTTGGCCTTGGCCGACGACTTGAGCTGGGCCGCCTGATCGCTGTCGAGCGTCACGCCGAGATCGCTGGTGCCGGCCTGGAGATTGGCGACCCGGGTCGCTCCGTCCGGCACGGCGCGGAAGATCACCGCCGGAAACGGACCCTTGTCGCCCCAATAGGCATCGTTGCGGGTGAGCGAGACCTGGACGCCGCGCTGCCAGCCTTCGAATTTATAGGGGCCACTGCCGATGGGCTTCAGGTTGAACGCATCCTTGCCGACGGCCTCGACAACCGCCTTCGGCACGATCGAGAGCTTGACCAGCTGGGCCAGCAGGGCGGGATAGGCGCCGTTGGTGGTGAGCTTCACCTTGGTCGGCGAGAGCGCGACGGCATCGGTGATCTTGTCGAACTGGCCGAGCTGCGGGCTGCCGAATTTCGGGTCGGTGATGCGCTTGACGCTGTAGGCGACATCCTCGGCGGTCAGCTTCGAACCGTCGTGGAAGAGGATATCGGAGCGCAGTTCGAATTCGATCTCGGTGTCGGAGAGGTATTTCCAGCTCGTCGCGACCTGCGGGACGATCTCGCCCTTGTCGTCGCGGGTGACGAGATTGTCGAAGATGTTGCGGTAGACATAGTAGCTGTCGGGGTTCCACTGCACCTGCGGATCAAGCGAGGACGGCTCGTTGACGAGGTCGACGACGAAGCGCTCCTTCGATGCATGGGCGGGGGCGGCAGAGAAAGCGAGCGCTGCGGCCAGCGCAGCAAGACGAGCATTCCGTGAGAGAGGGGTCATCGCTGCTGCTCCTTCGAGAGGGGGCGGGGCTGGTCGGTGGTGATGGTCGTCGTCCGTCGCGAGCGCCTTGCCGAGCGGGCCGGTGGTGGCGCGGGCCGCGATGCCGCCAGCATCAGGCCCTGGGCGAGTGCCTCGGTGAAGCGCCGGTGCTCCGCGGCGATGGCGAGGCTCGCCGCCTCGGCATCGCCAGCGGCAAGTGCGCTCACGAGATCGCCGAGCTCAGCCGGCGCAATCGGATGGCCGGCGAGGTCKAGCATGCGCACGATCCGATCGGCATGGTCCCAGATGTCGCCGAGCCAGCGGCGGGCAAGCGTCCCGGTCGCCGCGGCCAGCAGGTTGCGCAGCTGCCGTTCGGCGGAGCGCGCGGTCGAAAGCGCCACCGGCTCGGTCCGGCCCCGGACAGAGTCCATCACGCCAAGCAGCGCGGCCAGTGCAGCCTGGGTCTGCCCGCTCGGCTGCAGCGTCGCCAGCGACGGCTCCAGCCTGCGGCGGCCGTCCAGTACGCTCGCGATCAGGGCGCCGTCGACGGGTGCGATCTGCCAACCCTGGCGGGCGTGCCGGTCGACGAAGCAGGCCGCGGTGAGCTCGGTCAGCGCGACGCGGATACCGGCGCGGCCCAGTGCGAAGCGTTCGGCCAGGGCGGCCTCATGGACGAATTCGCCCGGCGCAAGCTCGCAGGAGACGACCGCCTTGCGCAGCCGCCGGCTTGCGACATCGAGCTGCGTCTCCGCAACCGGGAGCGACGAGGATGGCGCGAACGCAGGCGAGGTATCGAGCATGGCAGGCATGCTGGATCAGATTCTGAGATTTCACAAGTGCTTTGTGACATCTCAAATAGAATGCCTTGGAGGCGTCGAACGCGCACGACGCGGTCGGCTGTTCGGGCCGGGCCGATAGCGCAGGGGCTACAGTCTCTTCGGAGGCGGTGAGGACCTGAAGCATGGGCCCGAAAAGTGGATTGCGGATTTCGGGAAAGCTGATGCCCATTAAGAAAGATTGGATCATCGGACCGGATCCGCATCCGGTCCGATGATCTGGCCCGGGCGTTCGGTCAACTGATGAGATCGATCTTCTGAAGCGCCATCTGGACCTCGCGCAGGAATTGAGTGAGCGAGGCGCCGAACAGTCCAACGGACAGGACGAAGAGAAACGCTACGCCGCGCTCGTGAGCTAAGCCCAGGAAGGCGAGGGCGAAGGCAACAACCATCAGCAGGATCGTCGTCACCCCGCTGGAAATCGCGAACACGATGGCGCTGTTGATCAAGCCTGCTCGCCGTTCGAGGCGGGGCAAGTCCGCCTTGAGATCCGGGGCGATCGAACGATCCAGCGCGTTCAATGTTCGCGACCGGTCGAGAATGCGCTCGAGGCGGTTGATCAAGACCGAGATGAGGCCGACCACCGCGCCAAGGAGGAAGGCGGGGGCCGCTGCCTGGGTTATGACCAGCGACAGGTGATTGACGGAGGGCAGCTCGGAAAGCACCGTTTCACCGTGCCCGCTGCGTCTGCTTGACGTGCGGGGCGTGACGGCCCTGCGGGGCCCTTAGGGGCGCGAGTGGGGCTGCAGCGTATTTGGGTTTCATGGCGCCCTTCCAGAAAGCGTCGCGATCTGCGGATAAGTCACGTCGGGCAGCTTTGATCCGCCTGCCGTGATATGGCTTTGGCCGTAGGCTTGGCCCTTACTTGACCATGTCGGTTCGGGCGACGTCGATTTTCGCCTTCACCGCATCGAGGTTGAAGCCCGCGCCCTTCTGCATCGGTGAAAATTCAAACGTCCTCGTGACAGGTTTCTCGACCTGCTGCTGAACGAAGACGAAGCGCCAGAATTCAGATATGAACCAAGAGAGGTATTGCCGCGCACCATACTTGGTTCCGCTGTCGGGCCAACCCGTACGCTCGAACGGGGCCGAGGCGAACGTGGACCTTGGCCTTCTCGCACAGCCAGCCACCGGGGTTGGTCAATGAAGCGGTTGCCATTCTCGGCTTTGCCCGCCTGCACTCTGTCCGGCCAGCGGATCATCACCGGGAGGCGGAACCCACCTTCCGTGACGCCCTTGCCCCGAGCGACAGCTCGAAATGCGAGCGGTCCATGTGCTTGTAGCCGCGGAAACGGCCGCCCCAGCGCAGCGATACGCCCAGTTCGGTGGCGGCACGCTTGAGTGCAACTGCGATCCGGTTCTGGGCATTCGGATCGAAGATCACCCGGCCCTCCGCATCGAGCGGCCACAGATCCACGGCATTACCCGAACGGTGTGAGCTCGCATGCACCCTGGACCAGCCCCAGGCGACCGCCTGGCGTTGCAGTGTGCGGTCGCGCCGGCCTGAGCCGATCACGAAGCGCAGATCGGGATTGTCGGCCCGGGCCCGGCGCACCACCCTGGCGAGCGCCGGCTGGATCGCCCGGAGATTGGCATCGTGATGTCCGACCGGATCGGGGTTCCAGGCGCGGAACATCGCCAGTTGATCCCGTCCGTATTCATCGACAGCCGGAATCCGCGCATAGACGCCGCCCGGTCCGTAGGGGGCAGCGACATCCGCAGTTGCCGGCACGCCCGTTCTGGCTTGACCATGGGCGCCGCTCCCCCAGCCGCTGCCGAGGAGCGCGATGGCGAGGAGACCCAGGCGCAGGGGGCGTGCGAGGAAGCGTGCAAGGGAGCGTATTGGTGCAGGCATGGCTGCACAGTCGCAGCCCGATGCAGTCAAGGGAAGGCGGGATCGTCCGGCCCTCGGGAATGGCAAGGCAGTGCGCGTCAGGGGCGCTGCCGCAGGCTGGCCGGGGTCATCTCGCCTGGAATTCCGCCGCGAGAAAGTCGATGAAGCCGCGCACAGCCGGTGACAGCCCGCGGCGCGAGGGAAAGACCGCATGCACGATTCCGCTCGGCAGCGTCCAATCCGGCAGGATGATTTCCAGCGCGCTGGAGGCGACCTTGTCCATGACGAGATAGTCCGCGAGCTGAGCGATGCCGACGCCGTCCTCGGCCGCCTGCCGCAGGGCGTCCATGTCGTCGGTGGCGTATCGCGGCTCGAACGCGATGCTGACAGGTTCGCCCGCAGCGTTGCGAAGCTCCCAGGCATGTCTGGGGGGGGACCGGATCAGATCCAGCCCTGGCAGCCGGCTCAACTGCGTAGGCGTTTCCGGCCGGCCGAACCGGTCGAGCAGAGCCGGGCTTCCGACCAGGAGCTGCCGGCTCTCTGCGAGCCGCTTCATCACCAGCCCCTCATTCTCGAGCGGAGGAAACCGGACGCGCAGGGCGATGTCGACCCCTTCCTCGATCACGTCGACGCGGCGGTTCGTTGCAGAGAGCTGCACGCGCACCTGCGGGTGGGCGATCAGGAAACGCGACATGACCGGGGAAACAAAGCTCAGCATCAGCGAGATCGGGCATGTCACGCGGATCATCCCGCGTGGTTCGGCGCTGGTGTTGTCGATCGCCTCCTGGGCGGCTTCTGCCTCGGCGATCATCGCCACGCAGTGCCGGTAATAGACTTCGCCGACTTCGGTCATCCCGAAATGCCGCGTCGAACGTTGCAGGAGCCGGCTCCCCAACCTGTCCTCGAGCAGCGCGATGCGGCGGCTCAGCGTCGATTTAGGCATGCCGAGCGCGCGCCCGGCTGGTGCGAATCCGCCATGCTCGACGACACGGGCGAAATAGAAGAGGTCATTGAGATCCTGCATCGCGTCGTTCCATTTTTGGAACGGACAGTACCGTTATGGCCGACTACAGGCAAATTCGTTCCACGAATATTTCTTGAGGCATCGGGGCCGCGGCCTCGATCGAACCCTACGGAGATATCGATATGGCCAAGAGTTCTCTGCTCACCCCCGATGATCACGCGCTCTTGCTGATCGATCACCAGTATCTGCAGCTGCTGGCGCTGCGCTCCCACACCAGCGAAGCGGTCGTCAACAACACGACCTTCCTCGCCAAGGCGGCGAAGCTGTTCAAGGTGCCGACCCTGCTCACCACGGCCTTCGCCGAGCGCCAGGCGCTGTTCGAGGAGGTCCAGGCCGTCTTCCCGGATCAGACGCCGGTCGACCGGACCGGGCTGAATTCCTGGGATGATCAGCGCGTCCTCGATTGGGTCAAGAAATCCGGCAAGAAGAAGCTGGTGATGGCGGGTCTGTGGACCGAAGTGTGCCTGAGCATGCCGGTGATCGACGCGCTTGCCGACGGCTACGAGGTCTACATCGTCACCGATGCATCCGGCGGAGGCAGCACCGAGGGCCATGAGCGCGGCGTGCAGCGCATGGTCCAGGCCGGCGCGCAGCCGCTCACCACCATTGCCTATGTCTCCGAGCTGCAGCGCGACTGGGCGCGCCCGACGGCTGACGAGGTCGCCAAGCTTTTCGCCGAACATGGCGGTGGCTTCGGACAGGGGCTGCGCTGGGAATGGCAGCTGCTCGGCCTGAAGGAAGGCACGCGCTGATAGGCCTGGGCCGGCCGTGGTTCTCGGCCACGGCCGGCCCAGCGCCCCAATGCGGAAAGGAGAGCGACGAAATGAAGGACATCGACAGGGCACTCAATGTCGAGGTGAGGGGCGGCCTGCCGGATKAGCTACTCGCATTGCTGCGCAAGTTCCCGCGCGACCAGTGGGCGAATGATCCGAGCCTGCACGGGCTGGCCGAAGGCTGGCTCCAGAGGCATGATCTGTTTCGGGAGCTCTCGGTGCTGATCGGCGGCATGACAACCGATCTCAGGGAAGGTCGCACGTCCCCAGCCGCGTTCTTACCGCTCTTCCAGCGCCGGATGGGCCTTTTGCTCGGCGAGCTCGATGGACATCACCGCGTCGAGGATGAGCACTACTTCCCGTCCTTTGCCGCAGCGGCACCGAGGCTGCAGAAGGGGTTCGATATCCTCGACAATGACCACGATGTGATCCATGGCGCGATCGACCGGCTCGGAAGCGCCAGCCGCGAGCTCATCGCAGCGCTGTCGGGCGAGGTCTCGGGGCGCGACGGGGACGCGTTGCGCGTGGCCGAGCGGATCGCCGGAGAGATCGAGGGCTTCGACCGAACCCTGCTGCGGCATCTCTGGGATGAAGAGGATCTGATTATCCCCCTCATCCTGGAACGCACCCGGGATGATCCGGAATTCGGGTGACCCTTCGCGGCAAGCGGCGTCGACCGCGCCGCGGCAGGTGTCGTGCCTGCGCTTTGGGAGGATGGCTTGAGTTCGCGCGCTTCCTGTCTCATGGCTTTGGGAATGAGCGCCGATCTCGAGCCTTCCGACCCGCCCGATACGACCGAGTCGTCCCCACTGAGGGGCGATGTCCGAGCCGTGATCAAGGTCGATATCATGGTCATCGGCGCCGGCCAGGCGGGGCTGTCCAGCGCCTATCACCTGCAGAATCTCGGTCTTCTGGCCGGCAGGAACTATCTCGTTCTCGACAAGTCCCCGGAAGCCGGCGGCGCCTGGCAATATCGCTGGCCGTCGCTGACGCTCAGCACGGTCAACCGGATCCATGACCTGCCGGGCATGCAGTTCTCCGATGTGATCGAACCCGGCCTGACCGAGGTGAGGGCGTCCGAGGCTGTTCCCCGGTATTTCGCGGCCTATGAACGCAAGTTTCAGCTGCCGGTCTATCGCCCGGTGGCGGTCAAGGTCGTCTGCGACCGCGGCGACCGCTTCAGGATCGAGACCGATCGCGAAACCTTCTCGGCCCGCAGCATCATCAATGCCACCGGCACCTGGGAGACACCCTATATTCCGAGTTATCCGGGAGCCGACCGCTTCCTGGGCCGGCAGCTTCACACCCGCGATTACCGCACAGCCGACGCGTTCGCCGGGAAGCATGTCATCGTGGTCGGCGGCGGCATCTCCGCTCTGCAATTGCTCGATGAGATTTCCCGCGTCACCTCGACCACCTGGGTCACCAGGCGGGAGCCGCAGTTTCGGGACCGTCCCTTCACGGCAGAAGATGGGCGCGCCGCCGTCGCCATGGTCGAAGACCGGGTCAGGCAGGGCCTGATCCCCGGCTCCGTCGTGTCGGTGACCGGGATTCCACTGACACCGGCCTTGCTTGCCGCCCGCGAGCGCGGCGTGCTGAAGCGTGTGCCGATGTTCAGCGAGATCACCGAACAGGGTGTGCGCTGGGCCGACGGAGCCGAGCAAAGGGCCGATGTCATTCTCTGGTGCACCGGTTTTCGCAGCTCGCTCGACCATCTGGCGCCGCTGCAGATCCGGGACGAGAAGGGCGGCATCGTCATGACAGGCCGGCTCGCGACCCAGGTCGCCAAGGACCCGCGCATCCATCTGGTCGGCTATGGCCCCTCGGCCTCGACGATCGGCGCCAACCGGGCGGGCGCTGCCGCGGCGCGCGAACTTGCGGGCTATCTCGGCCTCGTCAGCTAGCTGCTCGATTGCCGAAACCTGACCGTCGATCGGCTGTATCCTGGCCTTCAAGCCCTCGACCTCGCCGAGCAGCGCGGCGCGCTTCCGAGGGCTTCGCCATCATCCGCTATGAGCCGTCGTCATCGGCTCTGGGTGCGAGCCATCCGCCCCGCAAGCCAAAGCGGCGTGAACCACGTCAGAAATCATGGTTGAGCTTCAGCTTGGCGATGTGGTGGGAGAAATTGGTCAGATCGACATTGCCGCCAACACCGGTGGCGCGACCGGCCACCTGGATACTCCAGGCACCGGAGAGTGCCCAATCTTTCGTGAAGGCCCAATAGAAGTTCGGCCCCGCGAACGTCGCCTGACCGAGGACATGACCGAAGGCAAGGTTATCGTAACGCCGGAAATGGCTTGCCTCGGCACCGATGAAGAAACTGTCCGCAAGCTGATAGGTCAGCGCGCCGCCAATGCGAGCTATCGAGGTTCTGGCATAGCCGCCGCTTGGCGAGCCGAGGTCCTGATAGTTCCAGTCGTAGCTGACGTTGAGAGCCCCGTAGAGCTTGCCGGCGACCAGTTCCTTGTCGAGGAACACMGAGAAGACGCCGTCATAGACACTGCGCGATCGTCCGGTGAGCGTGTAGAACGCGCCATCGGTTGCCGCGCCCTGGAGCACGGCGTCGAAGGTCAGGCCGACGCCATTTGTATCGCGCCCGAGCAGCTTGTACTTCATCTCGATACCGCCGCCGACGGTGGAGCCGTTGGCCTTCGCACCGAACGTCTTCGAATTGGTCACCCCCGCAAAGGCGAAGGGATCGAGCTCGACACAGCGCCATGGCGAGTAGGTCGCCTGGACATTGAGGTTGTGCGACGCGAGTGGGCCGCTGCGCGCTCCGAACGAACCGCCATATGCTCCCGAGAGAGAAAACTGTCCGAGATCATTGACGTCACTTCCCGAATTGAAGCCGAAAACGTCGTTTGGCAGGCTGTTCTGCTCAAGGCAGGCGGCCGTTGCCGATGCAGGCGGAAGAGCCTTGCTCGGCTGCGGTTCGGCGGACAGGGCCGCACCGGCGAACGCAACGGCGATCGTGATCAGCACCGAGCGGGCCACAGGACCTCTCTTTCGATGGAGCCAGGTTCTTTGCGAGCGGCAGCTTGCTTCCGACATTCTGCAATCAAGACCAAGCTTCGTCATCACGCCGCCATGCCCCGGTAACCGGTCGTTCCTACCACTTGTTGACCGTAGCGGCTAAGACGCTTTGGCGCCTCTGTTTGCGTACCGAACKAACGTCAAACTGGATTGGGACCGAGGGGCAACGTCACGTGGGCCTGTGCCAACCGAGCTTGGACTGGGGGAGAGCACTGTTGTCGTCGGTGCGCCTGTTGGCCCATGCGGCCGTGCCTGCGACAGGGTGTGCCCCGGCGCATGATCACCGACAAGCTAGGCATCTGTCGTAAAGGCGGATGCCGGATTTCGGGAAGATTAATGGCGTTCAGCCCTGTTTCATTTGGATCAGCTGGATGAGATTGCCGCAGGTGTCGTCCAGGATCGCCATCCGCACAGGGCCTGCATCCGTCGGCTCCTGCGTGAACACGACCCCGCGCTCGCTAAGCCTTGCAAATTCTCCATTCAGATCCTGGACCTGGAACGAGGTTGCGGGAATGCCGTCCTTGACGAGAGCGTCCTTGTAGGGCTTGACCGCCGGATGCGCGCTGGGTTCCAGCAGCAGTTCGGTTCCTCCTGGTTCCTCCTGGTTCCTCCGGTGATACGACCGTCAGTCAACGGTAGTCGCCGACGGGAACATCGTTCTTCTCGATGAAGCCAAGCGTGCCGGTATAGAAGTCCAGGGCCTTGGCCTGGTCGTCGACGAAAACGCTGCTCACATAGATTCGCATGATGAGTGCCTTAGAGCTGTTTCCTGAGAAATKGGTTGTGGTCCACTCTCGCCCTGTTCCGCATGTCGAGCTTTGTCCGGACAGGGCCCCGATCCCTTGTTGTCTCCCGTGTCCATCCGCAATTTAGAGGAATACAACCTGGACGAGAAGGGCGGAGGCGTCTCCAAGCGGCCGGTCTGTGTCGATCACATTCGGGTAACCGACCGCTCAATCACCGTCGGGGCCTTGTGTCGATCAGGCCGGTTCATACCTTTTGAGAGAGCTATCCAGTTTCTGCCGGCCGGCGCACCGCCTCGATCTCAGCGCCGCGCCCTTTCAGGATGTAACGATGAGCATCGGCCCGATCTTGCAGTCCGTCGTGGGCGTTCGCTCGTCCATTCCTGCCGATGCCTTTACGGCCTCCGCGCTGGGTACAAGGCGGGAAGGCAGCGGTGTCGTCATTCGGGACAATGGGCTGGTGCTCACCATCGGCTATCTGATTACCGAAGCTGAGGACGTCTGGCTGACGACGTGGACTGGTCGCGTGGTGCCAGCGCATGCGCTGGCCTATGATCAGGAGACCGGCTTTGGCCTGGTCCAGGCGCTTGAGCGGCTCGACCTGCCGGCGGTCGCGTTCGGCGCCGCCACTGATGCCGAAATCGGCGAGTCCGTCCTGCTTGCAGACGGCATCGGGCAAGTCGTGGAGGCCAATATCGTGGCCAAGCAGGAATTCGCCGGCTACTGGGAATATCTGCTGGACGAAGCCATCTTCACCGCCCCGGCGCACCCGTCCTGGGGTGGTGCGGCGCTGTTCGGACCGGATGGAAAGCTCCTGGGCATCGGCTCGCTGCACCTGCGGATGGGCCGGGCCGGCGAGATCTTTGACGTCAATATGGTCGTGCCGATCGATCTGCTTCCGCCGATCCTCGACGATCTGCTCGCCCGGGGCCGGGTCGACAAGCCGCCACGCCCCTGGCTCGGCGCCTTCTCGGCCGAGAGCAATGGCAAGGTCGTGGTGATGAKCGTGGCCGAAGGCGGGCCGGCAGCCCAGGCGGGCCTGCGTCCCGGCGACATCATCTCGGATGTTCGCGATGGCGAGATCGACGGCCTGGCCGATTTCTATCGGAAGCTCTGGGCGAGCGGCCCGGCAGGCGCCGAGGTCCCGATCAGGGTCGTCCGCGACGGCCGCGAGACATGGCTTCGCATCCGGTCGGCCGACAGGGGCAGCTTTCTGAAGAAGCCGCATCTGCAGTGAGCGGCGAAGCGGGGCGGAGCAGACTCCGGGCCGCGCCGACGCGTACGGAATCCCGCCGCACTGCACCGTAAGGCTGGGAACCGGGCTGCGGCAGAGTTATACTTGAACGGCCGGAATAGGTTCCTGCCTGCCGGCCGAGGCCCCGGCATGATCCTGCCGGTTCTCAACTGATCCAGTTCGTCAGGCGGAGAGTCTTCGTATGGCAAATGGATTCCGGCCCCCGGCCTCGCCAGGCGAATTGGCGCCTGATTTTGTCCTCCCTACGGTCGACGGAAGCGGGATCGCGTCGCTCTCCGATTACCGCGAAAGGCATTCGGTGTTTCTTGCGCTGTTCGTGGGGCTGTGGTGCCCGTTCTGCCGGCGGGCGATCGCGCACATGGCGGCGACCGATCGCGAGCTCAAGGCCATCGGTGTGGAAACGCTTGGGATTGTGGCAACGCCGCTGGAGAACGCGCAGCTCTACTTCAAATTCCGCCCGAGCAACCTGCGCCTGGCGGTCGATCCGGAGCTCTCCACCCATCGCGCCTATGGTGTGCCGAAGCCGCCTGCGACCCCGGAGTTACTGGAGGCTTTTGCGACGCTGCGGATCAATCCGAATGATGAGTTCCCGCAGCCCGTGCCGATCAGGGAGGCCGCTGACAGTCTGACCAGGCTCGACGGCTATAGGGAGAGCCCGACCGACCACTCCGACATGGAGAAGCAATGGCCCCAGCTCAAGGGCCAGTTCCTGATCGATCCGCATGGAGTCATCCGCTGGGCGAACATCGAATGCGGCTCCGAAGGGCTCGCCGGTATCGGAAAATTCCCCTCGACGGCGGAAATCCTCGCTGCAGCGCGAGCCCTCTTTGCGTCCTGAACCAGGCAGCGGGCGGGCGCACTCGATGAAGAGCGGGAGGAGGAGCGGCGAACAGCGGTGATCACGCCTGTTCGCTCTGAACCGTAGCGGCCGGGCAGGCAACCTATCTCGGTAGCACCAGCGGGAACCGCTTCMTTTCGAGGCTTTTCTCACCAGGAGAGGATGACGAGCCGACAGAAGCGCCGTTATCAGCCCCGACGACGATCGGCTCCCCCTCCAATTCCTGCTTCCTTCCAGAAGCGCATGGCTGAGGCGATCATCGCCCCAGCCATGCATGTAGCTCCGGCGGCACCCCCTCGAAAAGCGTGGGCTGGCGGCCTGTCCTTGCCGGCGAACTGTGCTCTGATCGCATCCAGCCTGAGGACAGGGACGCAAGGACGACTGACGATGCATGGCCGCCGCCCCACGTTGTTTTCTCGCCACGGCATGGTTGCCGCGGCGCACCCGCTCGCCGCCCAGGCCGGCGCCAGGCTCCTGATCCAGGGAGGCAACGCTTTCGACGCGATTGCAGCAACCGCTGCCGCCCTGACCGTGGTCGAGCCCTTCATGTCGAGCCTGACCGGCATGGGCTCGGCGACGCTCTGGAGCGCCGCCGAGCAACGCGTCCGCGTGCTCGACTTCGTACCGCCGATCCAGGCGAGCTTCCTGGMCGAACGCTTCACCAAGCGGGCCGAACTGGAGCGCGGCCCGCATGCGGTCGCGGTTCCCGGCAATCTCGCGGGCTGGTGCGAGCTGGCGGCGCGCTATGGCAGGAAGCCCCTCAGTGAGATCCTGGCGCCGGCGATCGCGCTCGCCCGGGACGGATTCGCGCTCTCCGAATTCGGTGTGGAGGAGTTCAACGAGCAGGCGCCGCTCCTCGCGGCCTCGCCGGAGCTTTATCCCGCCTTCAGCGCCAATTACCTGCCGGATGGCGGACCGGTGAAGCTCGGCCAGGTACTGCGCCAGGCCGATCTCGCGGGCACATTCGCGGAGATCGCGGCCAAGGGACCGGACCATCTTTATCGCGGCGCGCTGGGCGAAAGGATCGTCGGACATCTGAGCGGGCTCGGCGGCAAGATGAACATGGCCGATCTCGCGGCCGTGCAACCGCGCTGGCGCGAGCCGCATGCCGTGAGCTATCGCGGCCTCGATATCCATGTTCCGCCGCCGCCCTGCGAGGCATTCCAGTTCCTGCTGAGCCTCAAGATCCTCGAAGGTTTCGATCTGGGAGGCCTGAGCAAGGATGGGCCGGAGCATCTCGACCTGGTCTATCGGGCCATCAGGCTCGCGGCCGGCCTCAGGATCGCCAGCAACAATCCCTCCGCCGAGATCCTGGCCGAGATCTTCTCCGATGCCGCGATCGCGGGCCTGCGCCAGCGCATCGGCGACGGGGAGCCGATCGAAGGCCCGACCGAGCAATGGACGCCGCAGGACAAGGAGGATCCCGCCCATACCACCTCGTTCTCGGCCGCTGATGCCGAGGGCAATCTGGTCTGCATCACCAACAGCCTCGGCAGCCCCTTCGGCAGCGGCATCGTCGTGCCGGGCACCGGGCTCTGCCTCAACAATTTCCTGTACTGGGCCGATGTCCAGCCCGGCAGTCCGAACCGCTCGAAGCCGGGCGACGAATTGCCGATGTGCATGTCGCCCAGCATCACGACGCGCGCCGGAAAGCCGGTGCTCGCGCTCGGCACGCCCGGCAGCTACGGCATCATGCAGACCCAGACCCAGGCTATGGTGCAGCATCTCGATTTCGGCCTGCCGCTGCAGGAGGCGATCGAGGCGCCGCGGGCACGGCTCTGGGACGGGCGCTTCATCCAGGCCGAGAACCGTATCGCAGCCGGGACGATTGAAGAGCTGCGGCGGCGCGGCCACGAGATCGAGGCCTTTGATGCCGGCTGGACGATGCGATGCGGCGGCATGCAGGCCGTGGCGATCGACCCCGCAACCGGCGTGATGACCGGCGCAGCCGACCCGCGCCGCGATGGATATGTTGTGGCGGTTTGAGGCCGCCGGATGACGCGTGCCGGCCTTCGGGCCGGCGCGTCAGTTCGGCTTGAGGCGGCACTCATCGGGGAGGGCCGCAGAAATCTCTTGCGATCCAGGGGCACTATGCCGGATGCCATGATCGCTGTGGCGGCTTTGGCGCCTGGGAAGACATGTGATGACCCATTCGAACGACCAGATCACCGAGCCTTCTGCGGCGGATGACGCCTTTCGCCCGCATACCTCGCATTGGGGCGTGTTCTCGGCCCGCATGCAGGATGGCCGGCTCGAAGTCCGGCCCCACCCGGGCGATCCCGATCCGAACGAAATCATCCAGAACTTCCCGGCCGCCTTGCGCCATCGCGCGCGGATCGCACAGCCCATGGTCCGCCGCGGCTGGCTCGAGCGCGGCCCGGGGCCGGACGATCGGCGCGGACGCGACGAGTACCTGCCGATGTCCTGGGGGGCCGTGCTCGATCTGCTCGGGGGCGAGCTCGCGCGCATCCGCGACGATCACGGCCCGGGTGCGATCTTCGGTGGCTCCTATGGCTGGGCAAGCGCAGGGCGCTTCCACCACGCCCAGAGCCAGATCCACCGTTTCCTGAATACCTCGGTCGGCGGCTATGTCCGCTCGGTCAATAGCTATTCCTCGGGCGCGTCCTCGGTCCTGGTGCCCCATGTCATCGGCGACTACGAGGACCTGGTGAAGCGCAACGTCTCCTGGGAGCAGATCGCCGATCACAGCGAGATCGTGCTCGCCTTTGGCGGCATGGCCCTGAAGAACAGCATGGTGGCCGGCGGCAGCATCAGCAAGCATGTCGAGCGCGGCGCCATGGACCGGGCGAGGGCACGCGGTTGCCAGTTCGTGCTGGTCGGGCCGCTCCGGGGCGACCTGCCGGAGGAGGCAGGTGCGGAGTGGGTCTCCTCCAATCCCGGCAGCGACACGGCGTTGATGATGGCGCTGGTCCACACCCTCGTCGTCAATGGCCTGCATGATCGCGAATTCCTCGCGCGTTGCACGGTCGGCTGGCCGATCTTCGAGCGCTATCTCCTGGGCGAGACCGACGGCCAGCCCAAGGATGCGGCCTGGGCCGCGGCGATTGCCGGCGTTCCGGCCGATGCGATCACGGCGCTGGCGACACGGCTGCATGGCCGGCGCGCGCTGATCGTCGTCGCCCATGCGCTGCAGCGCGCCGAGCACGGCGAGCAGCCGGTCTGGATGGGCATGGTGCTGGCGGCTGCGCTCGGCCAGATCGGCCTGCCGGGCGGCGGTTATGGCTATGGGCTGGGCGCAATCGCCTATTACGGGCGGCGCTACAATGCCGTGCCGGTGCCGACCTTCGCGCAGGGTCGGAATGGGGTGTCCGACTTCATTCCGGTCGCCCGCATCGCCGACATGCTGCTGAACCCGGGGACCAGCTATCGCTATAACGGCCAGACCCGAACCTATCCCGAGATCAAGCTGGTCTACTGGGCCGGCGGCAATCCGTTCCACCACCATCAGGACCTGAACCGCCTGCGCCAGGCCTTCGCCCGGCTCGACACACTGGTCGTGCACGAGCTGGCCTGGACGGCGACGGCGCGCCATGCCGACATCGTGCTGCCCTGCACGATGACGCTCGAGCGCGAGGATATCGGCGGCAGTTCCAACGACCCGCTGCTCGTCCCGATGCAGCCCGTCGTCGAGCCCTATGGGGAAGCGCGCGACGACTACGCGATCTTCGCCGATCTCGCCGAGCGGCTCGGCACACGCCAGGCCTTCACCGAGGGCCGTACGGTGCGGCAATGGCTGGAGCATCTCTACGAGCCGACGCGCGTCGAACTCGCGGCCCAGGGCCTGCCGGCACCGAGCTTCCAGGAATTCTGGGCGGGCGAGGGTTTTGAGCTGCCACAACTGCCCGATGATGGCGGCCGCCTGCGGAAATTCCGCGAGGACCCCGCGGGGCATCCGCTGCCGACGCCGACCGGCAAGCTGGAGATCTATTCGGAGACGATCGCGAGCTTTGGCGAGGCGGATTGCCCGGGCCACCCGACCTGGCTCGGGCCGACCAATGTGCCGGACAAGGCCTCGCCCTATGTGCTGGTCGCGAACCAGCCGCGCACGCGGCTGCACAGCCAGTTCGACTTCGGCGGCCATAGCAGCGAGGCCAAGCACCGCGGCCGCGAGGTCGCCAGCATGCATCCCGCGGACGCGGCCGCGCGCGGCATCGCCGATGGCGACATCATTCGGATCTCGAACGAGCGGGGCGCCTGCCTTGCCGGCATACGCGTCACCGGTGGCATCCGCCAGGGCGTGATCCAGCTCCCGACCGGTGCCTGGTATGATCCCGCCGACCCGAGCGAGGACAAATCGCTCTGCGTCCACGGCAACCCCAATGTCCTGACCCGGGATGTCGGAACCTCGGCGCTGGCGCAGGGCTGCACGGGGCAGCTGACGACCGTCCAGGTCGAGCGTTTCGACGGCAATCTGCCGCCGATCCAGGCCTATGACCCGCCCGCGCGCCAGGTGATACCGACCTAGCATCCGAAGCGGCACAATGACCATTCCGGCGTTTGCGCCGCTCTTTTCTGGCGAACTGGCGGCCTATGGCGACCGTTTCGTCCTGGCGGCGGATGCGCCGGCCCCTTCGCCGGGCAGCGATCTCGGCGATGCCGCGCGGCTGGCCGAGTTGCTCGCGCTCTATTCCCAGCAATGCCCTGGAGGCGACCGCCGCGCGATCGCCTCGCTCTGGTCGAAACAGCATTTCGCCACGCTGCTGCCGCCCTATCTGGCGCTCGCGCTGATGGCGCAAAGGGCGGTCGATATCGACCTGGCCGCCATTGGCTGCACCTTCGGTCCCGATGGCGCGACACGCCACATCCACCTGCGCGGCATCGGGAGCAATGCGGCCCCGGCTGATGAAGGCCCGCGCTTCATGCCGCTGATCCAGGGACATATCGAGCCCATGGTCCTGGCGCTGTCGGCGGCTGCCGGCGTCTCGCGAAAAGTGCTCTGGAGCAATGCCGGCAACATGTTCGAATTCGTCGTGCGGCGCATCGAACGCGCCATGGGCGTCAATGACGCCGTCGCCGAGGCCTTGAGCTTTCTGGAGAGCGCACGCTTGCCGAATGGCAAGCCCAACCCGCTCTTCAAGCCCGTGTCCTATACCGATCCGGATGAGGGAAGCGGCCGGCGGCGCCGGATCTGCTGCATCCGCTATCTCGTTCCCGAGCGCAGCTATTGCTCGACCTGCCCGTTGCCGGCCGCAAGGGCGGTGCCTGAATAGCCGGCGCTTCAGCGCGCCCAGGCAGCGAATGTCGGCGCCATTGGACGTGGAAGCGCGAGGCCGTCTGTCGAACGCCGAGGCAGGGCTATGATTCAGCCGGCACCGCCGCCGGCTCTTGATCGTCGCGGCGTTGCTGGAGACGAAGTCCAAGAGTCCAGCAGAGCGCGGCCCAGACACTGCCGATGCACCATCCTGCCAGGACATCGCTGGGATAATGCACGCCGAGATAGATGCGGCTGAGGCCGACCGCCAAAGTCAGGATGATCGCAAGGGACATCAGATAGACCCTGACCCGCTTGTCGGTCGCCAGCTGGGATAGCAAGGCGCCAAGCGTCAGGAATGTCATCGCGGACAGTGTCGCATGCTCGCTCGGAAAGCTCGCGGTGAAGACGATATAGGGCCCGTCGGGGCCCGGCCGGTCGAGCCAGAGCTGGAGCGCGGCGCTGACCACAGCTCCGCCCATCACGGTCACGCTCACGAGCTTCGCCGCATCCCGCCTGCCGATCAGGATGAGATAGCCGACCGTCGCAGCGAACAGAATGCCGAGAATGGCAAAGCTGCCCAATGCCGTGATATCGCGGCCCGCCTCCTTCAGCCATGCCGGGCCAAGCGGCTGCCCCAGATCACCGGCGCTTCTGAAAGCAGCCAGCACCGCCATGTCGAGGCGCGCGAGATCGCCTGCGATCATTTCGCCGGCAAGGAAGCACAGGCCAAGCACAGCGACGGCAAAGGCGGTCGGCGCCAGCCGCGAGGGCTGTACCCTGTTGCCGACCCGGCCAAAGGCGCGATGCGGGGCTTCCATCGGGCCAGAGTAACCCGGCGCTTTGCCGAGGAATAGCGGGATCTGCGCTCGGCCCCGCGCGGCGTATTCGTAGAACGGGATCGTCGTACCGGCCCTGCAAAAGGGGACCGCACGATCTATTGCGCTTCAAGCGCCCTGAGCAGCGTGCTGGCCATCGCTGGGGGCATCGCGACAATCTCCTGATAGAACGCGGTCGATATCGCGCAGTAATCGGCATGCTGCGCAGGCGCGACCGTCTCTGCAGCAAAAATCGCAATCCGGTCAGCGCCATAGCGACGGATCAGCGACTGCCGGACTTTGCTCAGCAAGACGTCCGAGACTGCTTCGGGAATCGGCGGATGCGGGCCGGAGGTCATGATCATGCGTTCCTGCAGCATCAGATCGCGCTGAGTGAGCTCATCGGAGAGCGCTCCCGCTGTGTTCACTTTGCCGCCACCAAAGGCAGCATATTGATAGCACAGCGTAGGATCCGAGCGCCMAAGCGCCCGATACTGATCGATCAGGAGATTCGCCTGATCGATCAGCACCTGATCGTCGGCCTTTGATCTGTGGACTGCCAACAATCGTGCCAGCACAGCCCTGTAGTCCGCGATGATCTGGCCCTCGGTGGCTCCGGCTGTGAACCCATCGGCGAAGACGCGCCTGATGCGCTCGTAGTCGTCAGGAAGGCGCGCCTGGATCGCTGCCAGAGCCGGCCAGCCCTTTCGGTACGGTGATAGCAGCTGGTCAGGCGTAGGGTTGGCACCATAGCCCGATATCGCAAACTCACTCCCAGTCGCTTGGTGCGTGACCGCGTTTGCGGCGACAAGCTCCTGGATGGTCGGCCGCCACATCTTGTCGCTGGGCACGGCGAGTCCGCGGTCGACAAAACTGGTGGACAGTCCAGCTTCAACATAGGCGGCCTTCCAGGCCAATACGGACGGAGCCAGATCCGCCGCTGTCATGCCGGGAAAGGCTGGGCCGTGATAGCCGAGGCCACCGGACCGGGGCGCCCATCGCTCGCGGCCGCCTGCAAAGATAAGCGTGCAGGCGGACTCGCACCGCGCGGAAACATAAGTGATCAGTCCGCGCGCCTCGATGTTCTGTCGCAGCTTCTCGGCCTCTCCGAGGCGCCCTCCAAAACTGTGCAGATGGACGACCTTGATCCGAGGCGAGGCCTTGATCACGCGCTCGAAATCCGCAGCCAGTCCGAATTTGATCCCGCCTGTGATCTCGATCTCCGTCCCATCTCGCATGACCCGCAAGGAATAGGCTGGAAGCCGAGGGTCGCCTCTCCAGGCCATGTCGTAGAGCTCGGCGAGCTGAGGCGCTGCCCCGTTGACCAGATCGCTCAGGAACCTGAGAACGCCGAGACCGAGACTGACCTTGGCGGCCCTGGACCAGAAAGCGCCCAGGCTCAAGGCCGCACGCCGCTCCGCGTGATGTGTCGCTGACCTCCAGGTGCCGACGACCTGCCAGACCGCGATGAGCGTCACGACAAGCCAGGTCAGAACATTGAGCCAAAAGAGCGGTGCCGGATCGTATCCCGTGTCGGTGGAGAAGATCAGGTTGAGCACCAGGATCGTGATCAGCGCGACGATGTTGCCCAGGACGGCGATGCCCCAGAAGGACCAGCCGAGACTCAGCTCGCCGCGCCAGTGCCGGACGATGAAGTTCTTCCGGGGATTGGTGGGGCCAGCCGGCTCGATCGGTGGTGGCAGGAGGCGCGCCTGCCGATCGGCCTCGGGGCCGGATGCCGCCGCAGCGGACGAAGGCGCAGCAGGCGCGGCGATATCGCGCGCAGCACCGCGCATGGGCGGATCAGCCCGATTGAGGGCCATCGATTTGGGCTTTGTCCGCCCGCGTGCAGCCGCGCCACGGCTACGCAGGAAGTCGATGGCAAATACCGCCAGTTGGGGAAGGACGTATGTTCCAAAGGAGTTGAAAAAATCTGGATCGCCGCCATCGGCCATTCCCAGACCGCCCAGCAACGTTGCGATGGTCAGTGAGAGCCCATTGGCGATGAACACGCGGGAGGTGGTGGTGAATCTGCGAATGAGCGCGGAGATGATCGTCGTCAGAATGACGGCCAACAGAAAGGCGCCGATGAATTGCCCGAACGCGATAGCCACGACAGTCTCCCCTGACCTAACGCAACCATACAGAGAGACCTGGGGCGTCCGCTAGCGGGGGATGAAGCTGGATTGTGGACGGCATGGCTGGCGAGCCGGCTAAATCCACGCACAGGCGGTCTGTTCCGGACGCGCACGGGACGATCCGCGCGCGTTGCGGCGGCGGAGATCAACTCGACCAGGGCAGGGACCATGTCTTGACGTTGGTGAAGCTCTTCATGGCTTCGACGACGCCCTCCTTGTAGCCGAGGCCTGAATCCTTGATGCCGCCGAAGGGCGACATCTCGATGCGGTAGCCGGGAACCTMCCAGAGGTTGACGGTGCCGACCTCGAGCTCCGCGAC
>NZ_JBFTKP010000040.1:0-54496 GCF_056396005.1 Allobosea sp. 05T439
AGCTTCAGCCACGACCAGGGGGAAACGAGGATCACCCTGAGTGGCCGCTGCTCCGGCGCGCTTGACTTCAGCCTCTCCGTCCAGATCGAGCGCCGGGACGCGTCGCGGACGCGGGGGCAGGAGAGAACCTTCCGCGAGGGCACGGGGCCGATCACCGATTTGTAGGGCACCTGTCAGGGCCGAGGGGCGTGCCGCCGCCTGATCCGCGAAAGGACTGCGCGCGCGATTTGCTGCGCGCCCACTCAGGCCTGTGACCCCGCCTACTCGCTCACCAGCTTGCGCGATTTCAGCAGCGCCAGCAGGCCCTCGTCGCGGCGCGCTTCCAGCTCGGCGATCGAGCGGCCGGCGCTCTCCTCTGCCACCCCCTCGACGATCCGGCGCTGCACCTCATCGCTGAGGGAGGGGTGGCCGAGCGATTCCCAGCGCCTGAGCTGGCTCGGCCCGAGATGGGCGAGATAGCCCTTGATGCCGCCATCGCCGCCGCCGAGATGATAGGTCATATGCGGGCCCATCAGAGCCCAGCGCAGACCCGGCCCATGGCACAGGGCGGCATCGATATCGGCGACGCTGGCGACGCCCTGCTCGACCAGATGGACCGCCTCGCGATAGAGCGCCGACGCCAGCCGGTTGGCGATATGGCCCGGCATTTCCCGGTTCAGCACCACGGGCTTGCGCCCCAGCGCGCGATAGAAGGCGCTGGCGCGGGCAATGACGGCCTCATCCGCGCCGATGATCTCGACCAGGGGCACGAGATGGGGCGGGTTGAACGGATGGGCGACGATGATGCGCTCGGGCCGGAGGCACTCGGCGACGATGGCGCTGCGCAGCAGGGCCGAGGTGCTGCTGGCGATGATCGCATCCGGCGCCGTCTGGGCGTCGATCTGGCTCAGCAACTGCCGTTTCACGGCCTCGTTCTCTGGGCCGTTCTCCTGGATGAACTGCGCGCCTTCAAGCACCGCGCCGAGCCTGGTCGAAAAGCTGAGCGCCCCCGCCCCGTCAAGCCCCAGTTCGGTGAGCTGCGCCCGCGCCCGCGCGACGTAAGTGAAGAATTTCTCCTCGGCTGCGGGCGAGGGGTCGTAAGCCGCGACAGCGACGCCATGAGCACAGGCGAGCGCCGCCCAGCTCGCGCCGATCATGCCGGCGCCGACAATGGCGATGCGCTCGATGGGGTTTGTCATGATGCTCTCGCTCCCAAGGGCTGGCGTCGATGAGCGCAGGATCTCACCGGTGCCACCGCTCCGGCCTAGCGCAGCGCGGAGCCAAATTCCATCACTCCGGCTTCAGCCCGGTCGCCTTGATCAGGTCGCTCCATTTCGTCATCTCGCTGTCGATCAGCGCGGCCGCCTCGGCAGGCGTGCCGGGCTTGGGCGTCACGCCCTGCAGCTTCATCGCTTCCAGCGCCTTGGGGCTTTTCAGCGCCTTGACGATCTCGGCGTTGAGCTTGTCGATGATCGGCTGCGGCGTGCCGGCCGGGGCGAGCACCCCGAACCAGGAGCCGATCTCGAAATCGGGCAGCCCCTGCGCGATCGCCGTCGGATAATCCGGCATGAAGGGGGAGGGCTCGCGGCCGGTGGTCGCGATCGCCTTCAGCGAGCCCGCATTCACATGCTGGAGCACGGAGGGAATGGTGTCGAACATCACCTTGACCTGGCCGCCGATCATGTCGGTCATCGCCGGGCCGCTGCCGCGATAGGGCACATGGCCGAGCTTCGTCCCGGCGCGCGCATTGAACATCTCGCCGGCCAGATGCTGCGGCGAGCCGTTGCCGGAGGAGGCGTAGTTGAAGTCCTCGGGCTTGGCCTTGGCGAGCGCGATCAGCTCGGGGATGGTCTTCGCCTGCACCGAGGGGTGGACGACGAGCGCCAGGCCGACCGTGCCGGCGATGGTGACCGGCGCGAAATCCTTCTTCAGGTCGAAGCCGGGCTTGGCCTGCAGCCCCATATTGATCGAGTGGCTGGTGAGCGCGCCCATCAGCAGCAGATAGCCATCGGGCTGGGAGCGGGCGACGGCAGCCGCGCCGACGCTGCCGGCCGCGCCGGCGCGGTTCTCGACGATGACGCGCTGGCCGATCGTCTGCGAGAGTTCCTCGGCGATGACGCGGCCGATAATGTCGGTCGCCCCGCCCGGCGCATAGGGCACGAGCAGCGTGACCGGCCTTTGCGGATAGGCCTGCGCGGCAAGTGACAGACCGGCAAGTGAGAGAGCGGCGAGCGTGCCGCCGAGAAAGGCGCGTTTCAGCATCGGGCATTGTCCTCCGGGTTGGGCTGCGGGCCGGTTCGTCCGGCCCTGCATCACGTGTCTTGAGCCGCGCTGCGGCCAGTCAGCAGAAGTCGAAATCGCAGCCTTCATCGGCCTGGAGGACGCTTTTCAGATAGAGCCCGCGATAGCCGCGCGAGGGCTCGCTGAGATGGGCGGGCGCCTGCCATTCTGCCCTGCGGCGGTCGAGCTCGGCCGCCTCGACCAGCAATTCGATCTGGCGGGCGGGCACGTCGAGCCTGATCAGGTCGCCGTCGCGGACCAGCCCGAGCGGGCCGCCCACCGCCGATTCAGGCGTGATGTGCAGGACGATCGTGCCGAAGGCGGTGCCGCTCATGCGGGCATCCGAAATCCGGACCATGTCCTTGACGCCGGCCTGGGCGAGCTTCTTCGGGATCGGCAGATAACCGGCCTCCGGCATGCCGGGCGCGCCCTTGGGGCCGGCATTGCGCAGCACGAGCACGTCATCGGCAGTCACATCGAGCGCGGGATCGTCCATGCGCGTCACCATGTCCTCGACGGAGTCGAAGACGACGGCCCGGCCGGTGTGCTGGAGCAGGGCAGGAGAGGCGGCCGAATGCTTGATCACCGCGCCGCCAGGCGCCAGGTTGCCGCGCAGCACGGCCATGCCGCCGGTCTGCTTCAGCGGGTTTGCGGCGCTGCGGATGATCGTCTGGTTCGGCACCTCCTCGGCGGCCTCCGCGATCTCGCCGATGGTCTGGCCACTGATGGTGATGGCGTCGAGCGCCAGATGCGCGCGCAGTTCCTTCATCAGCTTCGGCACGCCGCCGGCCCAGTGGAAATGCTCCATGTAATGATCGCCCGACGGCTTCAGATCGATCAGCACCGGCACGGCGCGGCCGATCGCGTCGAACTCCTCGAGATCGATGCTCAAGCCTGCGCGCCGCGCGATGGCCGCGAGATGGACGAGCCCGTTGGTCGAGCCGCCGATCGCCTGCAGCACCACCATGGCGTTGCGGAAGGCGGTCTCGGTCAGCAATTCGCTCGGCCGCAATCCACGTGAGCTCTCGCCCCCCTTGGCCAGCGCAACAGCCTGCTTGCCGCTGGCTTCGGCGGCGCGGATGCGGTCGGCATGGGTTGCCGGAATCGTGCCGGTGCCGGGCAGCGCGATGCCGAGCGCCTCGACGAGGCAGCCCATGGTGCTGGCCGTGCCCATGACCATGCAGGTGCCTTGCGTCGGTGCGAGCCTGCCGCTCAAGACCTCGATCTCGGCCTCGTCGATCGTGCCGGCCCGGTGCTGGCCCCAGAGCCTGCGGCAATCCGTGCAGGCGCCGAGGATCTCGCCCTTGTGGTGGCCGACCAGCATCGGGCCGGTGATGAGCTGGATCGCGGGGATATCGGCCGAGACCGCGCCCATCAGCTGCGCCGGCACGGTCTTGTCGCAGCCGCCGATCAGCACGACCGAATCCATCGGCTGGGCGCGGATCATCTCCTCGGTGTCGATCGCCATCAGGTTGCGCAGGAACATCGAGGTCGGGTTCGAGAGCGACTCGTGGATCGAGACCGTCGGGAACTCCATCGGCAGGCCCCCGGCGAGCATGACGCCGCGCTTCACCGCCTCGATCAGGCGCGGCACATTGCCGTGGCAGGGGTTGAAGTCGCTGAAGGTGTTGGTGATGCCGATGATCGGCCGGTCGAGCGCATCGTCGGAAAAGCCGGCCGCCTTGATGAACGCCTTGCGCAGGAACAGCGAAAAGCCGGGATCGCCATAGCTGGCGAGATTGCGGCGCATGCCGCGCGGGGCCGGTTTGGCGGAGGCAGTCTTGTCATCGGTGCTCGTCATGACATGATGAGGCGTTGCCGTTGGCAGGATTGTCAACAATTATGTTGGAACTGGAATAAGCCGCATGTCCGTCCTCGCGCTGAAGCCTGCCACCGCCGACCGCACCCGCATGGTGGCCGATGCCCTCGAGGAGGAGATCGTGCTTGGCTGGCTCCTGCCGCGCGAGCGCCTGATCGAGGAGGACATCGCCGCTCGGCTCGAGGTGAAGCGCCATGTCGTGCGCGAGGCGCTGGCCGAGCTGGAGCGGGTCGGGCTGGTCGAGCGCGTGCCGAACAAGGGCGCAGCCGTCAGGCTGCTGGAGCCGCAAGAGGTGCGCCAGATCTATTCGGTGCGCGAGGCGCTGGAGACCTTGGCGGCTGAGCAGATTCCGCTGCCGGCGGGCTCCGAGATCGTCTCACGGCTGAAAGCCATTCAGGAGGTCCATGCGGCCGCGGTCACTGACGCCGACGCGCGCGCGGCCTTCCGCGCCAATATGGCGTTTCACGAGGCGCTCTTTGCCGCATGCGGCAATCCGCATCTCGTCGAGCTGATCCAGATGATGGCGCAGAAGGTTCATGGCGCCCGTTCGATCACGGCGGCCAGCCCCTCGCATCTGGCGCTGGCCTGCGCCGAGCATTGGGCGATGATCGCCGCGCTCGAGGCCGGCGACCGGGCGAGGCTGGTCCAGCTCTGCCGCGACCATCTCCGCCCCTCGCGCGACGCCTATATCGCCGCCGTGGAGCAGAGGCAGGGCCGCGATCAGGCGCGATAGGGGGGCTTTGGCCGGGGGGCGGGTGACAATGTCCGGAACTGCCTTTTCTGACGTTGGGTACGTCCGCTTTTCGGCCATTCAATTTGGCGAAGACGAGGCTGATCTTCAGCACTGGAGGTCACTATGATCATGAGCCGGGAGGTGTTGCGGACTCGGGCCCCGCTCGCGTCCATAGACGAGCCGCGAAAATTCGTCGATCTACGTGGGGGATCGGTTCAAGCGGACAACATCAGGGCCAGCGGTCATATCGTGCCGCGCAAGCAGGCCGGAGACATGACAATGCCCTTCGTCACACACGAGCCGGACACCGAAGTGCTCTGCAAGACCACCGGGCCCTACGCGCCCGAGAACGATCATGGGCTTGCCTTCGATGATCCGGCCCTCGGCATCGCCGAGGCTCTGCCCCTGTCCTCGCTGCCCCTCTCCGAAAGGGATCGCAAGCATCCGCGGCTCGCCGAGATGCTGCGGTTTTTCGACTGATGGGTCTGCGCATCGTCGTCACCGGTTGGACCGGCCAGGTCGTCCGCGCCATGCTGGAGCGCGTGCCGGCCGGTGTTGAAGTCGTCGCGCTCCGCCGCCCGGATCTGGATCTCGCCATCCCCAAAATGATCGCGCCAGCACTGCGCGCGGCCAGGCCCCATGTCATCGTCAATGCGGCGGCCTATACGGCGGTGGACCAGGCTGAGAGCGAGCCCGACCTCGCCATGCGCGTCAACGGCGAGGCGGCCGGTGAAGCGGCGCGCGCGGCTGCCGCACTTGGCGTCCCCGTCATCCAGATTTCGACCGACTACGTCTTCGACGGGGCGCTCGACCGGCCCTATCGCGAGGACGATGCGACCGGGCCGATCTCAGCCTATGGTGCCAGCAAGCTGGCCGGCGAGCGGGCGGTCGCGGCCGCCTCGGACAACCACGCGATCCTGCGTACGGCCTGGATCTACAGCCCCTTCGGCAAGAATTTCGTCAAGACCATGCTGCGCCTGGCCGAAACAAGCGACGAGGTCGGCGTGGTCGCGGACCAGCATGGCTGCCCGACCAGCGCGCTCGACATCGCCGACGCCGTCCTGGCGGTGGCGCGCAATCTGGTCGCCCGCCCCCAGGACGAGACACTGCGCGGCATCTTTCACATGAGTGCTGCGGGGGAAGCGGTCTGGGCCGATGTCGCCGAGGCGATCTTCGCAGACCGGGAGCGGCTCGGCGGCAAGCCGGTCGCGGTCAAGCGCATCGCCACGACGGATTACCCGACGCCAGCGCGGAGGCCGGCCAATTCACGGCTCGACTGCGGCAAGCTCGCCGCGCGGCACGGCGTTACGCTTCCCGCATGGCGCGGCTCGCTGGCGACCTGCGTCGAGCGTCTCCTCAAGGATCAGGGATAGACCACGTCCAACTGCGGCGGATGAGCCTCACGCACCATGGCGATCTCCGCCGTGACGCGGAAGAAGCGGGCGATCTCGCAGATATCGCCGTGCTCGGCCGGGGCGTCTTCCCTGACGGGATCGAACGATTGCCGACGCGATTGGCGCCAAATGGCAAGACCCGGCGACCGGGCAATGCGCGAAATGATCCCGATAGGTTTCGTCTGCTGATCGGACAGCGATCGATCGGATGAAGGCTTCGACTGTCAGGCCGTGCCGACAGGTTAAAGCCCCGCCCGAGATACGCCCGGTGTCCGGTTGGCTGACGGCCGGAGGATCGATGGAGCGCGATATGGCTGAGATCGCGATGGTCGCCATGGGATCGGTTGTCTATTCGTTGACCTGCTGGGTCGCCCTAGCGCCCCGTCGCAGATGAGCGGTCGGGGCTTCTGGCTGGACCGGTTCTTGTGGCGCAAGGCCCCGATGCCCGGTAAACGAAGGCGAACAGGCGGGCTCACCCACCCATCTCGGGGACATGAAGGGGCTTGGGCACCAGTTTGATGCCGTTCTCCGCCAGCACGATCCGCACCTTGGACAGGATAGCCTTGCGGATCTGGAATTGACGCCCGGCCAGGGCCTTGTATTTGGCGCGGATCACCAGAGTGCCTTCCTCGAGGGCTGCAATGCCCTGGCTCTTGAACGGCTCAAGCAGATCGGCGTTCAGCTCCGGATCCGCTTCGATCTCCTGCCCGATCTTCTTGAACAGTTTCCGCACGGCTTCGACATCGGTGTCCAAGGCAACTCGGAACATCATCTTCTCGATGACCCATTCGCGGCTGAAATTCTGGATCTTCCCGATCTGCCCGAAAGGAATGGTCGCAACCGGACCACGCGGGTGCCTCAGGGAGACCGATCGCAACGAAATTCTCTCGACAGTGCCCTTGGCTCCCGAGGTCTCGATATATTCGCCCAGGCGGAAGGCATCATCGACGAGGAAGAACAGACCGGCCACCACATCCTTGACCAGTGTCTGGGAGCCCAGCCCGATCGCCAGGCCGAAGATCGAGAGGCCGGTGATCAGCGGCCAGACATTGATGCCGAGCATCACCAGGACGGTCAGAGCCCCCAGCGTCAGAAGCGCGGCCTTGGTGAGGCCCACGAGCAATGGGCCGACAGTGGTCAGCCGCGTGCCGATCATGGCGGCGGGGACCTGCGGATCGCCCGGCGTTTGAGGTCTGATGCGCGCGGCCATGATGGCCACCCAGTTCCAGCAGAAGGCAATGACCAGCACGAGCATCAGGATCTCGCCGGCTTTCAGCAGGACGGTGCCCCGCGGAATACCGACGACATCCAGGATCGGCAGGAGCCAGAGCGTGGCCAAGACCGCGAGAATCGATGCGGCGACCACGATGCGGAAGGTGCGCCACAGCGCGCCCGTCAGTTCTCCGCCCTGCGAGCGAACCGCCTGCCAGCCGCGTCTTTCGATGGCGACGTCGAGATGAGGACCAGCGAGAACCAGAAGAAGCGAAAGCAGCAACAATCCGCCCCGCGTCGGCCTTCCGATCGTCAGGTCCAGCTGGATGAAGAGGAAGGCGGCGATGACGACCGCCACCACCAGCCCGGGCCAGAGTGCAGCCAGCTTCCGGCGGAGCGATCCTGCCCGGCTGCCGAATGACAGAACCCTGGTCACCAGCCCGCGATGACGAAGATACGCGGCTGCGACCAGAATGGTGAACGGCAAGGACACCGCGAATGTCGCGAAGAGATCGCGTAGCGGATCGGCCGCATTCCATATGCGCAGACAGGCAAGGACCACCAGGCCGCCGGCCGCGATGCCAATGGCGACCGCGAGATCGCGTCGCCAAGGCCAGAAGATCGACCGGCGACCGGTGGCCAGCGGGAAACAGATCATTGTCGCCACGGCCGAGATCACGACGCAGTTGAGCAAGGCGCGGCGGAGCACCGTATCGGTGATAAGACCGAGGAGCAGGACCCAGGCCGCCAGCACCGCGAGCAAGGCGGCCGCGAACCAGGCGGCCCCGAACAGAAGCGGCCGGGCCTTCACTTTGCCGATGATCGCGCTGGCAAAAGCTGCCGTTGCAACAGCGGCAATCAGGCAAACCGCTGCAATGCCGAGAGCCAGCAGCGCGGGACGATAGCCGGCGGCCTCCAGACCTTGGACGAAATCGTGCCACGCACCGCCGGACGAGAGCCAGCCTGACAGCCTCCTCGTCAGACCGTCCTCGATCAGCATGGAGAACCGATGGAGCATCCCGGATGCAACCTCGAGCTCGTCGGTCGTTGAAACAGCAGCCATGGTCTCAGTCTCGCGTGGAAGTCGACGACACCAGTCCGTCCAAGCCAGACAATTGTCCGGTACGGAGAACGTTCTGAACGCCTTGCAAGGGAGGGACGCCCCGATACTGCCGGGATAGGGCTGCGGCCTTCGCGGCGCAATCCGGCATAGGGCTTGCCCCCCTGGCCTGGCGCGGGGGCCACCTGCTGTCGATCCTGAGAACCGTCGCGCAGGAGACTGTGTCGGCAGACTGCGGAAAGGCGAGATCGCGCGCCGTTGCGCCTGACATTGCTGCTTGTCCCCTGCCGTGCCGGCTCCTGCGTGAGCGCTCCGGCTCGCTGCAGCACGCAATCGCGGACGAATCGGCCCGCGAGTCCCGCGGCGGGCATTTCGTGCGTGGACAGCCTGCCCGTCTTGCCATTTCGCGCCAATCGCGACCGATCGAACACGGCAGCAAACCGGCCCATCTGGCGCAGGCCTGCGCCGGGCAGGGGGCGATGATCGCAGCGTTCGAGGCCGGCGACCGGGCAGGGCTGGTCGAGCTCTGCCGCGACCAGCCCGGCCCCTCGCGCGACGCCTCTATCGCCGCAGTCGAGCCACGGCAGGGCCGCGATCAGGCGCGATAGGGGGCTCGACCAGGAGAAGCGTCGGCGCGAAACCCCTAGACGGCAAAGCGCTCGCTGCCCTGATGCCATTCGTGCGGTTCCGCTGGCTTGACGGAGCCTCCAAGAAGACAGCCGACCGGCCTGTCATCGGCAAATCCCAGGCGCACGCCGATCTCGGACAGGGAACCCATGGCCCGCCCTTGAAGAATGGTGATGCGCTGGCTGTCGCGACCCACTAGCCCGTTCCTGAGCAAGCCGAAGGCCAGGGCCGCAGCCGCGATGCCGGTTGCTGCATCCTCGGGATAGCCTGAGGATTTCGGGAATTGCCGCGCCTCGAAACGCCGCGCGCCCCGATCCTCGATCGCGTAGGGATACAGGCCCGTGGAGCCGATGCGCCCGCAGCAGTCTTCCGTCCGCCTCATGTTCGACGAGAGGCCATTCAGAAGCGCGGTGCTTTTCATGGGGATGAGCGTCTTGACGCGCGATGTCACCGCATTCTGGATGGGAAGGTCGAGGAGATCACGGCGCGAGAGGTTGAGGGTCGCCAGAACCTCCTCCTCCTCGGCCGCTGTCAGGTCGACGACCTTGCCGGCCGGCTGGCTGATCTCGACCGACGGGTCATCGGGATCCGTCAGATCGACATAGCCGGTCACCGGTCCGCTGCGCGTTTCGATGCGCAGCTGATCGGCCCGGAGCCTGCCAGCCATGGCCAGGCACCACAGCGCACCGATCGTGGCGTGCCCGCACATTTCCATCTCGTGGCGCGGCACCCAGAAGCGGAAGGCATAATCGAAATCGGCACTGGACCCCGGCAGGACGAAGCCGGATTCGTGGCCGAAGCGCTGGGCCTCCGCCTGCATTCCTGCTTCCGGCCATCCCGACGCGTCGATCGCGATCGGGCAAGGATTCCCGCCGCTTCCCCTATGGGTGAAGACGTTGACAAGCCTGATGTCGTTCATCGTCGCAGCCTCGCTCACGTCATGGACGGCGCGATGGCGTCGACGACGGCAGCCCCGAAGCCGATCGGCATCGTCCTCGTCAGATCCGAACGGATGACGAAGCCATTTGGTTGAGCGCCCTGCATCGCATGTCCTCGCCTGGCTCTTGAAGCATCCCGCCAGGATAAGGGGCGGGGCGGCCCCTTGCGCGACCGAGCGGGCCTCAAGATTTGTCGGATCGGGCCAGGTCCCGCCGCGCGGTCGTCGGTGTCAGCCCGGTCAGGCGCTTCATCGCCCGCGCCAGGGCGGAGCCGGATTCGAAGCCGACGCGCCAGGCGATCTCGCCAATCGGAAGCGTGGTCGCGACCAGCAACTCCTGCGCCTGCCTGATCCGCACATGGTCCTGGAAGGCGGCGATCGAGAAGCCTGTCTTGCCGCGGAACAAGCGGGTTGCATGGCGTCTGGACAAGCCGAACCTGTCGGCGATGAGGTCGAGCGGCAGGTCCTGGCTGGCGTTCTGGCTGATGAACGACCTGATCTCCGAAACGAGCATCTCGCCATGACCCTCAGGGCGCGCGCCGGACAGTTCATCGCTTCGCTCGATCTGCGCGAGGCAATTGATCAGCAATGCCGCAGCGAGGTGGCTGCGCGTGACCTGCGCAACGGCGTCGTCGGCCTGTCCACTCTGGCACAGCCCGCGAAGCGACCGGATCTCGGACGTCATTGGGAAAAAGCCTGTTCGTCCGAGCTTGCTGCGCACACGATGCAATGAGCCGATGCGGGCCTCGATCTTCGCCAGTTGTCCATCTGCAGCGTAGATCGCCACATGGCGATGGATCGGTCGGGCTGCCGAGGTCTGGTGCGCGAGACCCTGTGGAACCACCGCGAAACGGTCCTCGCTCAGCCAGGCGCCGGATTGTCTGGTCTCGTCGCGGAAATCGACCGCTCCGACATGCGGCAGGAATATCATCAGGCAGTCGTGCCAATGCCACGGCATGCGGTATTCGGAGCCGCCGCCCATCAGCGTCAATTGCTCATCGCCGTCGGCAAGCAGCGCGCCTACCGCGGAGCTGTCCCGAAGCTGTTGGATCGACCGGAGCATGTTGGCATGCCTAGCATCAGAAGCGAGATCGGAAAATGATTGGCTCCTGCACTCGCGTCCGGCAAGCACCGGCGGTCTCTGCGCGCGAGCCCGACAGGATTATCCCCCAGGGGGCGTCAGGGTTTGGAGACGATCCGCCTTGCCACTCGATTTCGAAGGCGATGACCCGCAGCGAAGAATCCATCAAGGACCGCGCGAAACGCGATGGCAGCGTGATCTCCGCGCCGGCATCCGCCATTGGCGCTGAAGAGAGGCGCCGAAAGCGGGAACGGACAAAGGCAAGCATCGCGAATTTCGGAGCGCACAAGCAAACCTCGATCAGTCTGCAACAATTGCCGATTCTTCTGAGTAAAATTCGGCCATTCTGCCGTTCGCCTTGTAGTAGCCTCTCGAAGGCTGTGGCTGTCGATATCCGGCGATTGCGGATGACGGCGGCCTTCAGCCGCCTCTATGGCGCGAATGCAATCTCGGGAGAAGGCTGTGCAGAATACCGATAAGATTTGGACGATCGTCGATTCAAAGCAGGCGGACTACATCGAGTTGAGCGACCGCGTCTTTGAAATGCCCGAACTCAACTACCGCGAGGTTAAGTCGGCTGCGGCCCACGCCGAGCAGCTTCGGCGCGAGGGATTTCGCGTGGAGACGAGCATCGCCGGATTGCCGACCGCCGTCATGGGCGAGGCGGGAGAGGACGGCCCGGTGATCGCTATCCTCGGCGAGTACGACGCGCTGCCTGAGCTCTCGCAAGCCCCCGGCATGTCCGAGCATCAACCGCTTCCGAACCAGCCGGCCGGCCATGGCTGCGGCCATAACCTGCTGGGGGCCGGCGCCATGCTGGCGGCCGCGGCGGTCAAGGATTTCCTCGCGGAGCGTGGGCTCAAGGGCCGCGTCCGCTACTATGGTTGCCCGGCGGAAGAAGGTGGGGCAGGCAAGGCGTTCATGGTCAAGGAGGGCGCCTTCAAGGACGTCGACATCGCGATTTCCTGGCATCCCGCGGATTTTGCGGCGGTGACGGCAGCCATATCCCTGGCCAACACGACGATCGACTTCGAGTTTTCCGGGCGCGCCAGCCATGCCGCCGCTTCTCCGCATCTCGGCCGTTCAGCGCTCGACGCCGCCGAGTTGATGAATGTCGGCGTCAACTACATGCGCGAGCACATGCCGAGCGATGCGCGCATCCACTACGCGTATCTCGAAGCAGGCGGCATCGCGCCGAACGTTGTCCAAGCCAAGGCCAAGCTCCGATATGTCGTGCGGGCGACGATGGTCTCCCAGGTCCATGAACTCCTCGCCCGGGTCCGGAAAATCGCCGAAGGAGCGGCACTGATGACGGAGACCACGGTCACCAGCGAAGTCGTCAGCGCGATGAGCAGCTTGCTGGCGAACACGCCCCTGGAGGATGCCATGCAGCGCAATTTCGATCGGCTTGGCCCGCCTCCGTTCGATGCAGACGACGTCGCCTTCGCCAGGCGCATGCAGAAGAGCGTGACGCCCGCGCATATCGAAAGCGCATTTCGCCGCTCGGGATTGCCGGTGACGGATTTTCCCCTGTGCAACGCGATCGCACCCAAGGAGGTGCCGGGGCCGCGTATGATGGGCTCGACCGATGTCGGTGATGTCTCCTGGGCCGTGCCGACGGTACAGGCGCGGGGCGCGACATATACGATCGGCACGCCGGGGCATTCCTGGCAGTTGACGGCCCATGGTCAATCGCCGCTGGCGCACAAGGGCATGGTTCACGTTGCGAAGGTCATGGCGGGCGTAGCCGCGGACGTGCTCGTCGAACCGGGATTGCTGGAAAAGGCCAAGGCCGACTTCGAGGAGCGCCTGGTCCGGACGCCCTATAAGGCGCTCCTGCCAGACGACGCCAAGCCACCTTTCCACATGTTCTGACGAATGGAGGGCCATGGCCCGGCCGACGAATGGTCGGGCCATGGCCGCGAGCTCGCGCTCGCTCACCGAGCCTCCCAAGCCCCACAATCGCCTGTGCCGCGACGGCATTCTGGGGGGCGCTTGCGGACCGCGCGCGACTATCTCGCGCAGGCCCTATTTGGAGATAAGACTATGTTCACTCACGTCATGATCGGCAGCAACGACCTGGAGCGGGCCAGAGATTTCTACGACGCCACATTCGCCGCGTTGGGAGGCGAGCCTGGCGAGATAGATGCCAGAGGCAGGCTGATCTATGCCCACAAGGGCGGTCGGCTGATGATCACGAAGCCGATCGACGGCAATCCAGCGACCGCGGCCAACGGTGGGACTATCGGTATCGCCGCTGCAAGCCGCGACCATGTTCTCGCGTGGCATAAGGCCGGCACCACGCATGGTGGGACGGCGATCGAGAGCCCACCCAGCGAGCGCCCGAACGGAGCCTTCGTCGCCTACCTTCGCGATCCGGACGGAAATAAGCTCACCGCGCGCTCTCAGCCGACGAAGTAACACAACCGGCAACAGCCGCTCCCAAGATCATCCCGCCTTTCGGGAGATCCGCCGGCAAGCGGACGGTCCAATCTCGGCCTCTCCTTTCGGGGCAATCGGCCCGACAGGAAGCGTACCTCCCCGCAGTCCCAGATGGGTCGCGAACGGAATTCAGGCGAGACGATTGGCAATCTCTGCTTCCAGGCCACCAGCCAGAGTCTGCTCCTGGCGCAGCCTCGGAGCGGCTCTGTGACAACTACGGGCTCAGCTCTGGGCCGAACGACCGAACCTCAGAGCCCGAACAGCCTCTCGAAGAAATTCTTCTGGCGCCTGGTGCGTTGCCGGGGCTGGCCCTTGCCGCTTTCATTGGCGTAGCGCGGATCCTGTCCGGCGCCGGCCACGCCCGCCAGGCCGACCGGCTTCTGGTCCTTGAGGGCGATCTTCATGAAATTGTGCCAGATATCGGTCGGGAGGTTGCCGCCGGATACGCCCTTGGTGGGTGTGCTGTCGTCGTTGCCGAGCCAGACGCCGGCAACCAGATTGCCGGTGAAGCCCACGAACCAGGCGTCCTTGTAGTCGTTGGTGGTGCCGCTCTTGCCGGCCATGGGCCAGCCGGGCATCCGCGCCCTTTGGGCCGTACCGATGACGAAGACGTTGTGCAGCATCGCGTTCATCATCGCATCGGTGGCGGGATCGATGATCCGGCCCGCATCGTCCGGCGCCGGGCGGTTGAAGATTGGCCTGCCATCCGCAGCCTTCACCTCGGTGATCACGTAGGGCACGACCCCGACGCCCCCGTTGGCGAAGCTGGCATAGGCGCCGACGAGCTCGAGCGGCGTGACTTCGGAGGTTCCGAGCGCGATCGTGGGGTCGGCCTGGAGCGGCGAGGCGATGCCCAGGCGCTGCGCCGTTTGCACGACAGCCTGAGGACCGACCTCCATGGTGAGCTTCACCGCCACCGTGTTGAGGGAGAGGGCGAGAGCATTGCGCAGCGTGATCGGCCCGCGATAGCCGCGGTCATAGTTCTCGGGCTTCCAGCCGTTGATGTTGACCGGCGAATCCGAGCGCACGGTGTCGGGGCGAAGCCCCCGCTCGAGCGCCGTCAGATAGACGAAGGGCTTGAAGGCCGAGCCCGGCTGGCGGCGGGCGGAGGTCGCCCGGTTGAACTGGCTCGTCTCGTAGTTGCGGCCACCCACCAGCGCTGTCACGGCCCCGTCCGGCCGCATCGCCACGAAGGCGCCCTGGCTCACATTGAATTTCTGGCCCTTGGCGTCGAGTTCGTCCACGAGCACCCGCTCGGCCGCCGCCTGCAGGGCTGGCTCGAGGGTGGTCGAGACCACGATGTCGGAATCGATGGCGCCGACGGTGTCGTCGAGCGCTTCCATCACGTAGTCGGCGGCATAATTGGCGGAGCCGGCCGCCTTGGGACGCACGATCTGCGCCGGTGCGCCAAGAGCCGTGCTGGCCATGTCGGGGGTGATGAAGCCGAGCTCCTTCATCGCCGCGATGACGCGTTCGGCGCGGGCCTGTGCGGCTTCCCGGTTGCGGCTGGGGGCCAGGCGCGAGGGGGACTGGACGAGGCCGGCCAGCAGGGCGGCTTCCGAGAGCGACAGGTTGCGGGCCGACTTGCCGAAATAGCGCTGCGCCGCGGCCTCGACACCATAGGCACCGGCGCCGAAATAGACCCGGTTGAGATAGAGTTCGAGAATCTGGTCCTTGCTGTAGCTGCGCTCCAGCCAGAGCGACAGGATCGCTTCCTGGATCTTGCGCGAGACCGTGCGCTCCTGGGTCAGGAACAGGTTCTTGGCGAGCTGCTGGGTCAGCGTCGAGCCGCCCTGGAGGCCTCCGTCATGGGCCAGATTGCGGTAGGCTGCGCGGACGATGCCCATCAGGTCGATGCCCCAATGGTCGTAGAAGCGCCGGTCCTCGATGGCGACGAAAGCCTTGGGCAGGGAGGGCGGCAGCTCCCGCAGCGAGACCTCGCGGCCGCCCGTCTCGCCGCGATTGGCGAGAGGCGAGCCGTCGCTCGCCAGGATGGCGATGTTCGGGGGCCTTTTCGGCACCGTGAGCTGGCTGAGCGGAGGCAGCTGCGCGGCGTAGTAGGCGACGCCGCCGCCCAGGCCGACGAGGCCCCCCAGGCAGAGCAGGTGCCCGGCATAGGCCAGCTTTCTCAGGACCGAGCCGCCGCCCGCGCGTCGGGCCTTCCCGGGCTGGCTGGACGCGTCATCGCTGGTCTGAGAGGCCGGCCCGCGCGCCGTGGTCTCGCCCTCCCGATCCTCGGAGGAGGGGCGAAAATCCAGCTCATGCGCGTCCGTCGCCAGCGCGTCGACAAGCGGCTCGCGCCGGTCACATCCGTTCGCCACCTGTGGTCAGCCCCCAATCCGTGCAGCCGGTGCAATCGGGCGCTTCTGACATCGGGTCTTGGCGCAACTAAGACCAGCAGACAAAGTGCTCTGTCGCCATCTCCATGCCAGCGCGATGTCGCCGGGCCAGCACCCGCCCGGAGATCGAGAACCTAGTCGTCCCATCTGATCGCCGCGCGTCCGCTGGTGATGTCCCTGACCAGTTTGGAGACCAGATCGGCCTCCAGCTTTGGAACCGACACCGACAGCACTGCGCCGGTATCCGTGAAGACCTGATCGCGCAGCTGCACCCCCGGCAGATCACCAAGCCGCGCCTGGACGCGCGCCAGATCGCCGAACGCGCAGGTGATCGTCACTGATGCCGCCTCGACCAGCGCCACCGTCTCGGCCGCGCGCAAGCAGAGGGCGGCCGTGCCGCCATAGGCGCGGATCAAGCCGCCGCTGCCGAGCAGGACCCCGCCGAACCAGCGCGTCACGACGACGGCGACGCCGTCCAGCGCTTGCCCGTCGATGGCCGCGAGTATCGGCTTTCCCGCTGTGCCGCTCGGTTCTCCGTCATCGTTGAAGCGATAGCCTTGTCCGCAACGCCAGGCCCAGCAATTGTGATTGGCCGCCGGGTCCGAGTGGGCAGCGATGAACTCCTTGGCTGCCGCCTCATCCGCAACGGGAGCGGCGGTCGCAATGAAGCGGCTCTTCTTGATCTCCTGCCGGAATGAGTTGAGCCCAAGGAGTGTGAAGCGGTTTTCCATGCGCTCATGTACCGGCTCAGGAGCACCCTGGGCAAAGCCAATGACAGATCTCCGCCTGGGCGCGACCGGGACTGGTGCGTCACCCATGGCAGCAAGGCCGACCGCGCGTTAGACTGAAGCCGGCCCATCGATCGGGCTGGCCGAGGCCGGTGCGAAGCTTCGGACCGGGGGCGCGGACAACGTCTCTGCCGCCGGCGCAAAGGAGTGTGGGGCCTGATGGACCGCTTCGATGCGATGCAGGTTTTTCTGGCGGTCGTCGATGCCGGCAGCCTGTCTGCGGGAAGCCGCAAGCTGAACGCGCCGCTGCCGAGCGTCAGCCGGAAAGTCGCGGAGCTCGAGCGCCATCTCGGTACGCGCCTGCTCGTCCGGACCAGTCGGAATGTCCAGCTCACCGATGCGGGGCGCGACTATGTCGATGCGGCACGCCAGATCATCGCACAGTCCGTCCACGTCTCCGCCTTAACCCCGAGGAGAACCGCCATGCCTGGTCCGCACCCGTTGATCGGCCGCAGGAGCTTCATCGCATCAACCGTCGTGGGAACGATCGGCGCGATGCTTCCCGCCGTGAACGCGATAGCAGCGCCGTCTCCCTCGCGCTCGCCGCAGGAGACTGAGGCCGCAGACCCGAAGGCGAGCGGCGACCGTTCGATCCGGCCATTCCGCTACCACGCGACCGACGAAGAACTCGCCGAGCTGAAGCGCCGCATCAAGGCGACGAAATGGCCCGAGCGCGAGAACGACCCGACCCAGGGCGTCAGCCTCTCGACCATCGAGAAGCTCGCCGCGTATTGGGCGGACCAGCATGACTGGCGAGACGTCGAAGCACGGATCAACAGCTACCCGAACTTCGTCACGACGATCGACGGGGTGGATATTCACTTCATCCAGGTGAAGTCGAAACACCCGAACGCGCTGCCGGTGATCGTCACGCATGGTTGGCCCGGGTCGATCATCGAGCAGTTGAAGATCATCGACCCGCTCACTGATCCGACCGCTTTTGGCGGCACTGCAGCCGATGCCTTCGATGTCGTGATCCCGTCGCTGCCGGGCTATGGCTTTTCCGGCAAGCCGGCCGTCAACGGCTGGGATCCGCAGCATGTCGCACGCGCCTGGGCGGTGTTGATGCAGCGGCTCGACTACACGCGCTATGTCGCGCAAGGCGGCGATTGGGGCAATGCGGTCACCGAGCAGATGGCGCTGCAGCGCCCGGCCGGGCTGGCCGGGATCCACACCAACATGCCGGCGACCGTTCCCGCCGAGATCGCCCCGCTGCTTCCCAACGGCCCCGAGCCCGCGGGCCTGGATGCCGAGGAAAAGCATGCCTGGGACCAGCTCGTCGATTTCTATGCGAACGGGCTCGGCTACGCGCAGGAAATGGCGGGCCGGCCGCAGACTCTCTACGCGCTGGCGGATTCGCCGGTGGGGCTGGCAGCCTGGATCATCGACCACGACATCCGCAGCTACAACCTCATCGCGCGCGTCTTCGATGGCGCGAAGGAGGGCCTGACCCGGGACGATATCCTCGACAACATCACGCTGTACTGGCTGACGAACACGGCGGTCTCATCGGCGCGGCTTTACCGGGAAAGCAAGCTCGCGTTCTTCGCGCCCAAGGGGGTGCCGCTGCCGACCGGTGTCAGCGCATTCCACGACGAGATCTACCAGGCGCCGGAAAGCTGGACGCGCAAGGCCTATCCGAACCTGGTCTTCTACAGGCGCCACGACACGGGCACGCATTTCGCGGCCTGGGAGCAGCCGCAAGCCCTGACGGACGATCTGCGCGCGACATTCCGCTCGCTGCATTGAGGCGTCGCACAAAGTGCACGGTTCCGGCCGCGGGCTTCTGCCGAGCCTGCGGCCGGAACGCATCCCCAGAACTGGCATCGCCCCCACGGCGGAATCCAGGCCAAGACACCCATCAGCAGACTCGCTCTCGACGAGGACAACCTGTTGACGCTCCACAGCTAGATCATCGGACCGGACACGATTTCCGGTCCGATGATCCAGCCCTTCGGCGAAGAGCGGTTGCACCTTGAGACGGCGAGGGGGCTCGTCGACGCGCCGTTGGGTCAGGCGCCGCCATGCGTCCGGATCGCGTCCGCCAGCCGGGTCGCGCTGAGCGAGAGCGGCCGGGATTTGACCCAGAGCAAGCCGATCCGGCGCTCGATGCTGGGCGCCGTGATCGGCACCATGGCCAGGTCCGTGCTCCGGAACATCGCAAAGGTCATCGATGGCAGCGCGGTGATGCCGAGGCCGGCCGCCGCGAGCGCTGCCGCAGAGGGGATCTGGTCGACTTCGTATCTCGGCTCGATCGACAGGTTGCCGTGGACGAACCCGGCATCGGTGAGCCTGCGCACCGACGAAGCCGGCGAGATCGCGATGAAGTCATGGCCGGCGAGGTCCGCCCAGGTCACGCTCTCGCGCGTGGCGAGGCTGTGCTGGCGGTGACAGACCAGGTGCATGCGGTCCGACGTCACCGGATCGAAGGCGAAGGCGCCGAGCGAGGCCGGGTGGCCGACGATCGCGAGGTCCACGATACCGTCCTCCAGCAGCTCCGTCGCCCGGTCCTGGGGCGCGTCGCGGATCTGGACATCGATACCGGGGAAGCTGCTGCGAAAGGCGCGGATCGCCGGGGGTAGCAGCGTGCAGACCACGGATGGAAGTGCGGCGATCGAGACCCGGCCGTGCACGCCTTCGTTCCGGCTGGCGATCGCCTCGAAGGTCTGGTGCAGACTGCGCACGGCATCGCGCGCGCTGGCGACGACGTGCCGCCCTTCGTAGGTCAGCGTCAGCGCGCGCGTCGTCCGGTGCACCAGCCGATAGCCGAGCTCGGCCTCGATGCGCTTCAGCGTCTCGCTGACGGAGGGCTGCGTGATGCCCAGGCGCTCGGCCGCGGCCGTGAGATTCAGCGTTTCGCCGATCGCGACCAGGATCTCCAACTGCCGGATTGTCAGATTCATGGCGCCTCGGTGGTCGATCGGCCGGGCCGGCGGTCTGTCGCCTCCCGTGCAGCTCAGTCATAGGCTCATCCTATGGAATAATGAATTCCCATTATTTGACTTTCTGAATGCGTCGCCACCAATGCATCAGGCGCGGCCATGGGCCGGGCTGGCGGCAACGGATGGGTTCGGCATGGCGACACAGGTTCGGATCGGTGCTGCGGCGGGCTTTGCCGGCGACCGATCGGATTCGGCCGGGCCGGTGATCGAAGCCTTGGCGCAGCATGACGGGCCCCGTTTCCTGATCTTCGAGACACTGGCCGAACGCACGCTGGCGCTCGCGCAGATCGACCGGATCGCCAATCCTGCCCGCGGCGAGGTGCCCGCGCTCGAGCGCCTGCTGCGCCCGGCTCTCGGGGACGCCGCCCGGCACGGCATCAGGATCATCGGCAATTTCGGCGCGGCCAATCCGCGGGCCGCTGCCGCGAAAATCCGCAGCTGGGCCGCAGAGGCCGGATATCCCCGCCTGAAGATCGCGGTGGTCGAGGGCGATGACCTTCTCGGCCTGATGAGCCCGGCCGAATTCGCCGCCTGCGAGAGCGATGGCACGATCCTGGCGCGGGCGCCCGAGATCATCGCCGCCAACGCTTATCTTGGCGCGGGCCCGATCGCCGAGGCCCTGTCGCGCGGCGCCGACATCGTCGTGACCGGGCGCGTCGCCGATCCCGCTTTGGTGCTGGGGCCGCTGATCCACAGCTTCGGCTGGGCCTGGGACGATTGGGACCGGCTTGCCGCCGGCATCCTGGCGGGACATCTGCTCGAATGCGGTTCGCAGGTCACGGGCGGTTATTTCGCCGATCCGGGCATCAAGGACGTGCCGGGCATGGACCGGATCGGCTATCCCATTGCCGAGGTCGAGGCCGATGGCAGCTTCGTCGTGACCAAGCCCGACGACACCGGCGGGCTGGTCGACCGGCGCACCGTGACCGAACAGATCCTCTATGAGATCCACGATCCGGCCGCCTATCTGACGCCCGATGTCGTGCTCGACCTGACTGAGGTGGAGATCGAGCAGGTCGGCCCCGACCGGGTGCGCGTCAGCGGCGCCAGGGGCCACCCTTTGCCGCCCACCCTGAAAGCGACGATCTGCGTCGATGGCGGCCATCTCGCCGAGGCCGAAATCTCCTATGCCGGCCCCAATGCCGGGGCGCGGGCAAAACTCGCAATCGAGACCGTGCAGCTTCGGATGCGCCGCTTCCATCCTGCTCTCGCCATTCGTGTCGATCTGATCGGCGCCGTCAGCGTCTTCGGCGACAGCGCGGGCTCCGGCATTTCCGACCTCGTCTGGGACAGGCTGCCGGCCGATCTGCGCATCCGCTTCGCGGCCGAGACCGATGATCGTGCCGCCGCCGAGTGCCTGCTGGACGAGGTCGAGGCGCTGTACTGCGCCGGGCCGGCGGGCGGGGGCGGGGTGCGCAAGCGCCTGACGCCGCGGCTGCGCAGCGCGTCCTGCCTGGTCGCGCGCGACAGGGTCACGCCCCGCGTCACCTTCATGGAGGAGGCGGCATGATGGAACTGATCCGCACGCCGCTCCATGCGCTTGCCCATGCCCGCTCCGGCGACAAGGGCAACCGCCTGAATATCGCGGTGGTCTGCCGCCACCCGGCGCTCTTCCCGGTGCTGGCCGCAGAGCTCACGGCCGATCTCGTGGCGGAGATCTTTCGGGCGAGGGTGCCCTCCCGGGTCGTGCGCTACGAACTGCCCCGGCTGGCTGCCTTCAATTTCGTCCTCGACGATGTTCTGGACGGCGGCGTCAATGCCAGCCTGGGCCTCGACGGCCATGGCAAGACCCTGTCCTTCCTGCTGCTCGCGGCCTCCGTCCCGGTCCCCAAGGCCGTGCTGAACGCTGTCGCCGACGAGACCCCGATCCTCGCTTCGACCCGCCATCCCCAAACTCCTGGAGGCCCGCGATGAGCGCCCAGCCCGTCGTCGATCATCTGCTCGCCCGGCACGATGCCGTGCTGGACCGGCTGAAGGCCTTCCTGAGGCTGCCGAGCGTCAGCACCGATCCGGCCTATGCGCAGGGCATGCAGGACACACGGACGTTCCTGCTCGATTGGTTGAAGGAGATCGGGCTGTCGGATGTCCAGCTGCTCGATGGCGGCGGCCAGCCGGCGGTCTACGGCACCTGGCTCGGCGCGCCCGGCGCCCCGACGATCATCATCTACGGCCATTACGACGTGCAGCCGCCCGATCCGCTGGCGCTCTGGAAGACACCGCCCTTCGAGCCGACGACCCGTGACGGCAGACTCTATGCGCGAGGCGCGTCGGATGTGAAGGGCTCGACCACGATCGCCATCGAGACGGTCGCGGCCTTCCTGGCGGTCAAGGGCCGCTGCCCGGTCAATATCAAGCTCTTCATCGAAGGCGAGGAGGAGACCGGCAGCCCGAGCCTGCATGCCATCGTCGCGCGCTATGGCCCGCTGCTCAAGGCCGACGCCATGATCTCCGCCGATGGCGGCCGCGCCAGCCCGACCGTGCCGACGATCAATGTCGGGGCGCGCGGGCTGACCAAGCTCGAACTCGTGGTCCGCACCGCCGACAAGGAGCTGCATTCCGGCCGCTATGGCGGCGCGGTCCGCAACGCCCTGCACGAGCTCGCCGCGATCATCGCGACGCTCCATGACAGGAATGGCGCGATCGCCATCCCGGCGCTGATGGAGGCCGTGCGCCCGCTCAGTGAGCGGGACCGGCAGGACACCGCCGCCCTGCCTTTCGACGAGGCGGCCTTTGTCGGCGATATCGGCGGCATCGCGGCCGGCGAGCCGGGCTACAGCATCCGCGAGAGACTGACGCTGCGCCCCGCCATCGACGTCAACGGCATGTGGGGCGGCTATACCGGCTCCGGCAGCAAGACGGTGATCCCCGACGAGGCGCGCGCGAAGATCACCATCCGTCTCGCCCCGGGGCAGGACCCCGACCAGGCGGCGCAGGCGCTCAAGGGACATATCCTGGCGATGGCGCGGCCCGGCGTCGCGGTCAGCTTCGAGGCGATAGGCGGCGGCTCGCCGGCCTCGACGCTCGCTGCCGACCACCCCCTGGTCCAGGCCGCCACGCGCGTCCTGAGGACGACATCGCAACAGGAGCCGGTCCATGTCCGGCTCGGCGCGACGGTGCCGATCACCGCGATCTTCAAGGAGACGCTCGGTCTCGACACCTTGATGTTCGGCTTCAACCTGCCCGACGAGGACGTGCACGCGCCCAACGAGTTCTTCCATCTGGCGTCGATCCCGCTCGGCCTGCAGGCCTGGCCGATGCTGCTGGAGGAGCTCGGGCGTTTTCCCGCGGCAGCTTTTGGCGGGAAGGGCTGAGCCGATGGCCGGGATGATCGTCGCGGCCCAGCCCGAGGCCGTCGAGGCCGGAGCGCTGGTTCTCAGGCGCGGCGGCAACGCCGTCGATGCCGCGATCGCCTGCGCCTTCGTGCAATCCGTCGTCGATCCGCAGATGACCGGCATCGCCGGCTATGGCTCGATGCAGATCTACATGCCCGGCCGCAATGCCCATGACGTGCTGGAATTCTATGCCCGCAGCCCGGCGGCGACCCGTGCCGACATGTGGCAGGACGCGATCATCGGCGAGGCGCCGGACGGCTTCTCCTTCGTGGTCAAGGGCCATGTCAACGAGATCGGCTATCAGGCCGTCGGCTCGCCGGGCAACCTGAAGGGATACACCACGGCGCTGGCCGAATACGGCACCATGGATCTCGCCGATATCATGCAGCCGGCGATCGACTACGCGCGGGGCGGCTTCAGGATCCGGCCCTACATGCATTACTACATGGCACTGAACCAGTCGGAGCAGGGGCGGGTGCCCAATGAGGACCTGCTCCGCTTCAGCGCGACCGGCCGGGAGCTGTATTTCCGGGCCGATGGCAGCCTGAAGCGCCCCGGCGACACCGTCGCCAATCCCGATCTCGCCCGCACCCTGGAGCGGATCGCGGCAGCCGGCCCCGAGATCTTCTATCGCGGCGAGATCGCCGAGCAGATCGCCGCCGACATGAAGGCGAATGGCGGCCTGCTCGCCTATGAGGACCTGGCGAACTACCAGCTGCGGCGGTCGAAGCCGGTCTGGGGCAGCTATCGCGGCCACCGCGTCGCCAGCGTCCAGCCGCCCGGCGGCGGCGTCTCGCTGATCCAGCTGCTGCATGTCCTCGAGAACTTCCCGCTCGGCGAACTCGAGCATAATGGCGGCGAGCATCTGCGCATCCTGACCGAGGCGCTGATGCGGGTGACGGCCGACAAGGACGCGCATATCGGCGACCCCGATTTCGTCGAGGTGCCGACCGACCGGCTGCTGGCGAAGGACTATGCCGCGACGCTGGCGCAGAGCATCCGCCGGGGCGAGCGCGGCGCCATCGAGCGCTTGAAGCTGAAGCCCGAGGCCAACGACACCACGCAGGTCTGCGTCGTCGACGGCGAGGGCAACGCGGTGACGCTCACCCACACGCTCAATATCCCCAGCGGCGTCATCAGCGATGGGCTGGGCTTCATGTATAACGGGCTGATGAGCGCCTTCGATCCGCGGCCCGGCCGGCCGGGCTCGCTGGCGCCTAACAAGGGCCGCACCAGCTCGCAGATGCCGAGCATCGTCTTCAAGGATGACAGGCCCTTCATCGTCATCGGCGCGCCAGGCGGCACCGCGATCCTGCCGGCGATGGCGCAGGGAATCAGCAACATCATCGATTTCGGCATGCCGGTCTTCGATGCGGTCGCGGCGCCACGGATCAGCGTGACCAGCAACAGCATCGATATCTCGAACCGGATCCCACGCTATGTCGCCGCGGAGTTGGAGCGCCAGGGCTATCGCGTCGCGCGCTCCTACCAGGGCTTCGCCTTCGCGGCGCTGCATGCGGTGCTCGCCGATGCCGGCCGCCTATCGGCCGGCGCCGACCCGCAGCGCGACGGCATGTGGCTGAGCGGCTGAGCCGGAATGAAGCGGCCAACAGACCTAATTCCAGTCATTCGATCATGAGGACCCCGATGAGCGCATCACTCAAAACCTGGCTTGCGGCGACGCTGCTGACGACGGGGCTCGGCCTCGCTCCTGCACAGGCGGCCCCGCTGCGGATCGCGATCGGCGGCGCCTTCACCTCGATCGACCCGCATTTCTACAATGCCACGCCCAATCATTCCGTCGCGATGCATGTCTTCGACCGCCTGGTCGACCGCGCGCCCGATGTCAGCCTGAAGCCCGGTCTCGCCCTGAGCTGGACGCCGGTCTCCGACACCGTCTGGGAGTTCAAGCTGCGCCCCGGCGTGACCTGGCATGACGGCAAGCCCTTCACCGCCGACGATGTCGCCTTCACCTATCAGCGCGCCCGCAACGTCCCCAACAGTCCCGGTGGCTTCGGCGGCTTCCTGCGCGCCGTGAAGACGGTCGAGGTCGTCGACCCGCTGACGCTGCGCATCGACACCGGCGAGCCGGCCCCCAACCTGCCGCGCGAGCTGGCCTTCGTGCCGATCATCTCGCGCCATGTCGGCGAGAGCGCCACGACCGAGGACTACAATTCCGGCAAGGCCGCCATCGGCACCGGCCCCTATAAATTCGTCAGCCAGACCCCGGGCGACCGGGTCGAGCTCGTCCGCAACGACGCCTGGTGGGGGCCAAAGCAGGACTGGGACAAGGTCACGCTGCGGATGATCACCAATTCCGGTGCACGTGTCGCCGCGGTCCTGGCGGGCGATGTCGACATCATCGACACGCCGCCCGTCGGCGATCTCGAGAAGCTGAAGGCGGATCCGCGCGTCACCGTCGCCACGACGGAAGGGCTGCGCGTCATCTATCTCGCGCTGAATTCGCTCGAGCCGGGTGCCGCCACCATCACCGACAATGACGGCAAGCCGCTGCCGAAGAACCCGCTGCTCGATCTCAAGGTGCGCCAGGCGCTGTCCATCGCGATCAACCGCGACGGCCTCGCCGACCGGATCATGCAGAAGACGGCCCGGCCGACCGGCCAGTGGCTGCCGGCCGGCACCTATTCCTATGCCAAGAGCGTCACGGTTCCCGCCAATGACCCCAACAAGGCCAAGGCGCTGCTGAAGGAGGCGGGCTTCCCGGACGGGTTCAAGATCACGCTCTTCACGCCCAATGACCGCTACCCGAACGATGCGGCGACCGCCCAGGCGGTCGCCCAGATGTGGACGCGGATCGGCGTCAAGACCGCGGTCGAGACGCTGCCCTGGAGCGCCTATGCGACGCGCGGCGGCAAGCAGGAATTCGGTGCCGGGCTCTGGGGCTGGGGCAGCCCGACGGGCGAGGCCGGCTATCTGCTCTCGAATGTGCTCGCCAGCAACAATCCCTCCAAGGGCCTCGGCGTCTTCAATTACGGGCGCTATGCAAATCCGGCGCTCGATACCCAGATCGTCCAGGCGCTGGCGACGATCGACGACGGCAAGCGGGAGCAACTGCTCGTCGGCGCGGTCGAGACCGCGGCGCGCGAGGTGCCGATCATCCCGCTCTTCATCCTCGACAACGCCTGGGTCACCCGCAAGGGCATCGTCATCGACCCGCGCCGCGACGAACGCACGCTGGCGGTGGATGCCCGCAGCGCCAGGTAACACGAGTATCGACAACGCGACGGACCGGTCCGGTCCGTCGCCCGGGGACATGAGATGATTGCCTGGTTCGCCCAACGACTTCTGCAGGCTTTGGCGGTCGTGCTCGCCATGACGGTGATCGTCTTCGTCGGCGTCAACGTGATCGGCGATCCGGTTGCCGTTCTGGTTCCGCCCGATGCCGACCAGGCGGAACGCCTGCGCGTGGTCGCGGCCTTCGGGCTCGACCGGCCGCTCTGGCAGCAATATCTCTCGTTCCTCGGCGGCGCGGTCAGGGGCGATCTAGGGCGCAGCTTCGTCTTCAACGAGCCGGCGCTGCGGGTCATCCTCCAGCGCATGCCCGCAACGCTCGAGCTGGCGCTCGCCGCCATGCTGCTCTCGGTGGTGATCGGCATTCCGCTCGGCCTCTATGCCGGCGTCCGGCCGAACTCGCCGGTGGCGAAGACGATGATGGCCGGCTCGATCCTGGGTTTTTCGCTGCCCAGCTTCTGGGTCKGGCTGCTGCTGATCATGGTCTTTGCGGTGCAACTGAGCTGGCTGCCGGCCGGCGGCCGCGGGCCGACGCGCGAATTGCTCGGCCTGCAATGGTCGTTCCTGACCCTGGAGGGCCTGCGCCATCTCATTCTGCCGGCCTTGAACCTCGCCTTGTTCAAGATCTCGCTGGTGATGCGGCTGGTGCGGGCCGAGACCCGCGAGATCGTTCCGCAGGACTATATCCGCACCGCTCGCGCCAAGGGCCTTGGCGAGGGCGCGATCCTGCGGGTCCATCTCCTCAAGAACATCCTGATCCCCGTCGTCACCATCGTCGGGCTGGAATTCGGCTCGGTGATCGCCTTCTCGGTGGTGACGGAGACGATCTTCGCCTGGCCGGGCATGGGCAAGCTGATCATCGACAGCATCAACCTGCTCGATCGCCCGATGATCGTCGCCTATCTCATGGTGATCGTCGTGCTGTTCGTCGTCATCAATCTCGTGGTCGACCTGATCTACACGGCTCTCGACCCGCGCGTCCGGCTCGAGAACTGAGCGACCGGGCCTTGCAGGTGAACACCATGCCAACCTCCTCGCGTTCCGCCGCCCCGGAAGCGGCCGCTCCGGAAGCGGCGCCCGCGACGCGGCGCACGCCGCTGCTGCGCTTCCTGCGGGCCTTTGCCGCCTCGCGCCTGGCCGTGCTCGGCCTCGTGCTGCTCTGCGCGATCATCGCGCTCGCGCTCCTGGCGCCGTGGATCGCGCCACAGAACCCCTATGACCTGATGCAGCTCGACATCATGGACGGCCAGTTGCCGCCCGGATCGGTCTCACCCACGGGCATGACCTACTGGCTCGGCACCGACGATCAGGGCCGCGACATGCTGTCGGGCATTCTCTACGGCTTGCGCATCTCCTTGCTGGTCGGCCTGACATCGGCGCTGGCGGCAGCCGCCATCGGCACGACGCTCGGGCTCATCGCAGCCTATGCGGGCGGCCGCACCGGCACCGCGATCATGCGCATCGTCGACCTGCAGCTCTCCTTCCCCACGATCCTGGTCGCGCTGATGATCCTGGCCTTTCTCGGCAAGGGCGTCGTCAATGTCATCCTGGCGCTCGTCATCGTCGAATGGGCCGCCTATGCCCGCATCGCCCGCGCCAGCGCGATGGTGCAGCGGCGCAAGGAATATATCGAGGCGGCAATCTGCCAGGGCGCGTCATCGCTGCGCATCCTGTTTCGCCATTTGCTGCCGAACTGCCTGCCGCCCCTGATGGTGATCGCCACCGTCCAGATCGCGCGCGCCATCGCGCTGGAGGCGACCCTGTCCTTCCTCGGGCTGGGCGTGCCGATCACCGAGCCCAGCCTCGGCCTGCTGATCTCCAATGGCTATCAGCACATGCTATCGGGAAAGTTCTGGATCAGCTTCTATCCCGGCGTGGCGCTCCTGATCACGGTKGTCGCGATCAACCTGATCGGCGATCAGCTCAGGGACGTCCTCAATCCGCGCGCGCAGGCCTGAGAGCAGAACCCGGGCATGGCGCGACGACGAAGGGGAAGACGACCGCTCCCTGTCAACGTCGCCCCCGAACGATCCCGCTCCCCTGAATGCGCCTGGGGCCGAAATCCTGCGCTTCGAACACATGGCGAAAGGGCAGGATGCCCATGTCCTGACCAACGCCACGGTATGGAATCTGACCGGCAATTCAAACCTCACAAACCTGACCAATGACGCAAGCCTGGTCGCCTTTTCGGCGCCCGCCGGCGATCCGGGGGGGCTGGCCAGTTACAAGACGCTGACAGCGGTCAACTATACCGGCGTGGGCGGCAGGCTGGGCCTCAACACCTTCCTTGGAAACGACAATTCGCCGTCGGACCGGCTGGTTATCAACGGGGGCAGCGCGACGGGCCTCTCCTCGCTCCAGGTCGCCAACACGACAGGCCACGGAGACCTGACCGTGGGCAACGGCATCCTTGTGGTCGATGCGATCAATGGCGCCACGACGGCGGTCGGCGCCTTCGCACTGGCTGGCCCTGTGGTTGCCGGTCCCTATGAGTACTCGCTCTATCGGTCCAGCCGTGATGCGTCGGGGTTGGAGAGCTGGTATCTGCGTTCGGATCTGGCTCCAGTGCCGCCTGCGCCTCCCGGCCCCGGGCCGTCGCCGGCACCGCCCTCGACCGGCATCCCGGATTTTCGCCGCGAGACCTCGCTCTATGCGGCGCTGCCGGCGATGCAGCTGATCTATGGCCGCACCCTGATCGACAGTCTGCATGAGCGCGTCGGCGAGCTTGCGCCCCTCGAGGCGCCCGAAGTCACGGAGGAGCGGACGATCGGGTGCGCGAACCCCGAGAAGAACGACCGCTGCACCACGACCGTGCGGCTGCCGGCCGGCACAGCCGCCCCCGGGCACTCCTATGCCTCGGCCGGCTGGCCCGGATCATCGGCACACATGGCAACCAGGATGGCGGCCCCTGGGGCATCTACCGTAACGGCCCGAACTACGACTATGACCTCTATGCTTTCCAGGCCGGTCTCGACCTCTATCGCAGCCAGAACTCCGACGGCTCACGCGATCATGCCGGGATCTATGCCGCGATCGGCCGGATCGAGGGCGACGTCACCCATTTCAACGGCATCAAGGCCGGCCACAACACCATCGATGTCTATTCGCTTGGCGGATACTGGACGCATTTCGGGCCGTCGGGCTGGTATCTCGACGGCGTCGTCCAGGGCACCTGGTATGATGCCAAGGCCGATTCCAGGCGCGGCTTCACCCTCAACCGCGACGCGTTCGGCTTTGCCGCCTCGCTCGAAGGCGGCTATCCGCTCCAGCTCGGCTACGGCGTCGTCTTCGAGCCGCAGGCGCAAATCATCTACCAGACGCTCTCGAACGGCTCGGCAGCCCTGGTGCGCTTCTCCGACGCGGACTCACTCGCCGGCCGGATCGGCGCTCGCCTTGCGCGGAGCTGGACGCTGTACGAGGCCACGCTCGGCGCCAGACCGCGGATGCTGACTGCCTGGCTGAAGGCCAGCCTCTGGAACGAATTCATGGGCAATCCCAAGACCGCGTTCTTCTCGGCCACCGGCTTTATCCCGTTCCGGGCCGATCTCGGCGGCAACTGGGCCGAGTTCAAGGTCGGCGCCGACGCACAGCTGACCAGGAACACCACCCTCTACGCCAGCGTGGGCTACTCGGTCGGCCTCGATGGCCGCTCGCATATCTATGACTGCCGGCTCGGTGTCATGGTAAGCTCGGCGTTTCGTCCTGACTTGGATCGATATTGGCTTGGACCAATCCTGGCCTGACGATCAATCCTGGCCGGGGAGGATCGTTCGCGAAATCCCGGCCACGGCTTGCTCTGCGCCTGTCGCGGATGCGGCAGCGCTGGAAGTCGAGCTGAACGGCCGGCTCGAAGGCGCGTATGGCGACCTTGCCGCGCCCGTTGTCGGCAATGCGGCCTGGCCACCCGGCTCTTGGCCCTGTTCGGCGACGAGATCGCGCTTGGCGTCCGCGCCTCGATGATGCTCGTGACGGAGCGCCTCGCGCCGTTGCTCGATCCCGTCGTCAGCGTCGGGTGCGGCCGATCTCGACCGGGAGCGCGTCAGGGCGCCGTCGCTGATTGAGTCCCCACTGTCCCGGGGGTACATTCGGCGACATGACCGACGACTTCCCTGACATTCTCCGTTCGCCGCTCTGCCAGACCGTCACTCGCGATGGCGTGACGGTGCAGGTCGAGATCTACCGTCTCGCGGACAGCGAGGGCTGGACGCTCGAGCTTGTCGATGAAGATGGAGGGTCGACCGTCTGGGAAGAGACGTTCGCCAGCGACGCTGCAGCCTTGGCTGAGTTCAATGAAGGGCTGGAGGAACTCGGACTCGCTGGTTTGATCGACCCGGAAGGGGACGAAGAAGCGACGGTGCACTAGGGTCGAAACTCCGGCACGGCGACCGGCTTTCGCGGGACGCTGCCTGGCCCCGGACGGTGAAGATGCGCGTCCGGGCGAGGTCCATGTTCCGGATCCATCGCGAGCGACACCAGTCCATTGGCACGGGCGAAGAGCCGCATGTTGCATGGCGCCGCCATGGCGGTCGTTGGACGGCCGCGCCGTGTTGACGGCCGAAGCGCGGTCGGGCACCTTCGCTCCGTTCATCTGGCGTTAACGTTCTGTTAACGTATTCAGGGTCCCTTCCAGGGATGACGGTCCGCCGCCTGCGGCAGCCCGGAGCCCGTAATCAGGAGGTTGCCGCATGAAGCGCGCCGTGATCGCTGCAAATGCTGTCCGTCCCGTCGGCAATGTTGGCCGTCCCATCGGCAAGAGCCGCTCCGGCCGCAAGGCGATCCCGCTTCTGATTTCACTGGCTGCACCGGCGCTGGGCGCCTGCAGCATGTCGCCTGTCGAGACCGCTTCGACGGTGGCACCGGCGACAAAGGATCCTCGTGAGGCGCGCAAGCGCGCGGTTACCCTGGCCAAGGCCGATCCGCGCGAGAAGGAATGCCTCGTCCGCGCGATGTATTTCGAATCGAACCGGTCGAGCGATGCGGGTCTGCTCAGCGTCGGCACGGTGGTGATGAACCGGGTGGAATCGCCGCGTTACCCTGAGACGATCTGCGGCGTCGTCGGCGCGCCGCGCCAGTTCGCCGCGGGCGTGCTGACCCGCCCGATGGCTGCACGCGACCTGCCGAGGGTCGAGGCCATCGCGGAAGACATCCTCAATGGAAAGCGCCACGAGCCTGTCGGAGCGGCCAAGCATTTCCACATGGCCGGCATGCGCTTTTCCTATCCCAACATGCATTACGTGACCTTGGCAGGCGGGAACGCCTTCTATGTGAAGGGCGAGCGGCCCGAGCGGCGCCGCATCGAGGAGCCGAACTATCAGCTGGCTGCGCTCAACTTGCCTGCGGCTCCCGCCACCACCTCCACCGTGCAGACCTCATTTGCCGCCGCGCCGCTGGCATTCGCCCCGGAGGCTCCCGCGCCGGCCGTTTCTGCGCCGGCAAGCCCGACCTTGACGCTCGTCAGCACGATGCGGCTGCCGCCCAGCCGGCCCTATGATCTCGACCTGCCCAAGAAGACCCTGCGCGCCCTCAACGCGCCGCCGGCGAGCGGCGTCCGCGTGGCTGCGCTGCCGCCCGAGACCCGCGGCCTTCGTGGCGGCCTGTCGCTGGACTGACCGCGAGCGGCCGCCTGCGTCTGGACGCAGGGCGATCGACCGCCAGTCTTGCATCCCCACAAGCTGGGGAGCGGTGTTGCCGCAGCCATGCGCGAAACGTGCGATCGAGGCCGACAACGTCTCGGCGACGGCCGCAAGGATCAGCTCATTCAGGACGGGGCCGCGGCGGTTCGCGGGTCAGCAGGCCGCAGAGCCTCGCGAGCGTCGCGCGCATGTCGGCTCGGGGCACGACGATATCGACCATGCCGTGCTCCTTGAGATATTCGGCCTTCTGGAAGCCCTCCGGCAGCTTTTGACGGATCGTCTGCTCGATGACGCGCGGTCCCGCGAAGCCGATGAGGGCACCGGGCTCCGCGATATGCACATCACCCAGCATGGCATAGGACGCCGTGATACCGCCCGTCGTCGGGTCCGTCAGCACGACGAGATACGGCAATTTCGCCTTCGCCAGACGCCGTCGGGCCACCGTCGTGCGCGGCATCTGCATCAATGCCAGCATCCCTTCCTGCATGCGCATCCCGCCGCCGCTCGCGAACAGGATCAAGGGCGTTCGATGCGAGATGGCGGCTTCTACAGCGGTGATGATGGCTTCGCCGGCTGCCATGCCAGGCGCGCCGCCCATGAAATGGAAGTCCTGGACCGCCACCGTGACGGGCATGCCCTCGAGCCTGCCGCGGACCACTTTGACCGCGTCCTGCAGCCCGGTCTTCGCTCTCGCCTCCTTGAGGCGGTCGATATAGCGCTTCGTGTCGCGGAAGCGCAGCGGATCGACCGGCCCTTCCGGCACGGGCACATCCTCCTGGGAGCCCGGATCGAGTGTGATCGCCAGGCGTTGCGCTGCGGTGATGCGCAAATGGTGACCCGAGCCCGGAATCACCCATAAATTGGCCTCGACATCCCGGTGGAAGACAAGCTGGCCGGTGACCGGGCACTTGATCCAGAGCTTTTCGGAGGTTTCCCTCCGCAAAAGAGTGCTGATCTTTGGCCGCACCACCGCGGTGATCCAATTCGTCGGTGATTCCCGCATGGGCGTTCGCAAGCTCCGTTGCGTCGGTCGGACATTAGATGCGCTCGAACGGAATGCCATGCAACCGGCCGGCGCTGCGGCCCTCGCGGCGATCTGGCGTCCGTTCTGAAGCCACGCCCGGCGTCCGGCGGCGATCGAAAGCCGGCTTGCGGCTGGGCGCAAGGCGGCAGGCGCTGTTCGATCCCGCTTCGTTCAGGTAGCATGGACCTGCCGCAGGAGAGTGGCCGCCCGGCGGCGAAGCACCGGCCGGTCGGCATCCCGCGCCGGAGGGTGCCATGCGATTCATCGCGGGTTTCGTCACGGCCTTCATCGTCCTGGCCATCGCCGGCCTCGCCCTGGTCTTCAGCGGCCTCGTCAATATCGCCGCCCGCGAGCCGCACAGCGCCCCGGTATTCGTCCTCCTGCAGACCGCCATGCGCCAGTCGGTCGCCCGCCAGGCGGCCAAGGTGCCGGCGCCGGCACCGTCCACGGACATTTCCCGGGGTTTCCGTCTCTACAACGAGACCTGCGTCTACTGTCATGGCGCCCCGGGGAAGGACCCGACCGATATCGGCAAGGGTCTCAATCCGGAGCCGCCCTTCCTGCCGGATACGATCCAGCACTGGAGCGCCGCCGAGATCCTCTGGATCGTCAAGAACGGGGTGCGGATGACCGGCATGCCGTCCTTCGCGGACACCCATAGCGATGACGACCTGCGGGCCGTCGTCGCCTTCGTGCAGAAGCTGCCGACCATGACCGAAGAGCAATATGCTGCCTATGAGAAGGCGCAGTGAGCGCCAGGCTCCATGGCGGCCGGCACCGGCTCGGGCCAATTCGAGGAGGACCATCATGCGAACCGCAACGCGCCTGCTGGCTGCGCTGTCACTGTCGACCCTGCTGATCGGCCCGGGCGCCTGGGCGGCCGGTTTCGAGTGCGGCGGACGGCCGACCGCCGATACGCCGGCCGGCGTCAGGGACATCACGGCGCTGCTGCCGGTCTCCGATCCGCTCGACCATCCCGCCTCGCTCAATGCCGCCGTCGACACATTGCGCAGCCAGGGCCTGAGCAAGACCCTGATCATCGACAATCTGATCGGCGCCTATTGCGCCCTGCTGGCCAAGGACACGGCGCTGGCCGACGCGCAGAAGACCGCCCGGCTGCGGAGTTTCAGCCTGCAGGCGACGCGGGCGGTCTACGCCATCGAGATCGCGGACCGCATCATTCTCGACGTGCCGCTGATGCCCGACGTCGTCGACGCGGTCAGCGCCAGGGCGCGGGCGGCGGGGCTGACCCCGCAGGACTGGATTGCGCAGGCGATAGCCAAGGCGTTGGCCGCGCAGCCGTGAACGGCCGGGCTGCCGGGGAGCGGGCGCAGGACGGGCGAACGATTGGCAGCCTGAGCTGAACGCCACGGTGTCGCGTCGCAGAAGCGTCTGCAACGGGGGTGGTCCGTTATCAGCATTTTCCAGAGACCGACTGAGGTCCGGCCCAACCAGACCCGGACGTTGCCTTGGCCGGTCGCCTGCGGCCGCTTGCGGTCGAGAGCCGAGGTCAGGCGGTCCGCTCAGGCAAGAGGTCCCGTCGGGCAAGAGGCCCTGTCAGGCAAGCGGTCCTGTCAGGCAACTCCAGTCGGGAATGCTCGCCTGCGGGCCTCCGGCCACGGTCGAATTCGCCGGCTTGGGGCTGGCTTCGGAGCTTGTGTGATCAAGCGCATGCAAGCGAGCGCGGGAAGGGGAGATGATCCGAGGGAACCCCCGGAAGGCTCGGTCCGATGTCCCTTCACACCGCGTTTGCCCCTCAATCCATTGCCCGGGACGTCAGGGTTTCGATCCTTGCACGCGTTCCAGTGCTGATCGCCGCAGGCGCCCTGATCGGAGCCATCATCCTCATGGCCTCGGCCATGCTGCGCCTCCTGCCGGATGGCTTCGCTGTCTCGCTCCATGGCCTGTCGGCGGCATTGCTGCTGGCCTGCGTGGCTCTGGCCTTCGAGCACGGCGCGAAGGATCCAGGTCGGATGATCCGCGATACATCAGCCTTCATCCGCAGGATGCGCCTGATCTGCCTGTCGGCAGCCTTCGCACTCGGCTTCCTGATCCCGGTGCTGATCAGCATAATTCCGCGGCCCTGACGGAAAAAGGCATCGCGTCTCCAAGGTGGGAGTTGATACAGCCAGCTAGAAGGTGCCAGGGAGTTCATCGGCTGTGCCTCCGGAAACGTCCGCGATTCGTTGAGAATTTCGGCTCGCGGTCGATAGAGCCGAACCATGTCCCCGTTGTAGAGGCTGACCGACCAGAACCCATCGACAGGAACGTTCGTCGCCTTCGGTTCCTAATTCGTAGTGCCATCAATTCTGGTCGGGGCCACGGTGGGCCATGGTTGAATCCGCTTATGCCGCGATCGGGACCCGTTCCTTGGCAAGGGCGAAGAGCGGCAAGCCCCCGGAGCGGCGAGACCGGCGCTCGCCGGCTCAAAAGCTCCGGACCGGCTGAAGGCTGGCATTCGAAGGCCTCCGAGGGAGGACGCCGCGGCCCCGGGGCCGTGCCCTGTCGATTATCGGCACGTCGCTCTGATGCGGTGATCGAGCGATCCCATGACCGTGTCGTAGAGCGCATTCCCGATGAGCGCATCTTCATGGCCGGCATCGACATTGGGGTTGTCATTGACCTCGAGCACGAGGGGCCGCTCTCCACACTCCTTGACGTCAACGCCATAAAAGCCGTCGCCGACCGTGTCGGCGGCAGCCAGCGCAGCTGCCAGCACGGATTTGGGCGTTTCGGAGATGGCGACGGCCTCGGTCAAGCCTTCCCGATAGTCCCGTGAGCCCGCGTTCTGCACAACCTGCCAATGGCCCGGCACCATGTGATACCGGCAGGCGAAGAGCGGCCGGCGATCGAGCACCCCGATGCGCCAATCGAAGCGGGTCGGGATGTACTCCTGAGCGACCAGGACGGGGGAGCGATCGAACCATTGCAGGCAGCGCACCCGAAATTCGGCCTCGCCTTCCACCTTGCAGACGCCTCTGGAAAACGAGCTGCCCGGGAGCTTGACGACACAGGGCAGGCCGAGCAGCGGGATCGCATCGCCGATGTTCCCGCGGTGCAGGAGCAACGTCTTCGGCGTCGGCACCCGGTGGCGTTCGAAGAGACGGACCTGGGACACCTTGTCGCCGCAGATCCGCATCGAGATCGGGTCATCGATCGAGGCCAGGCCGAGTTCGGCCGCACGCAGCGCGAACTGGTGGGTGTAATCGTCCAGGCGCGTGTGATCCCGGATAAAAACGCCGTCGAACTCAGCCAGCCGATCGAGGTCGGCTTCTGCGACGATCGTAACATCCAGATCCAGCTTGCGTGCGCTGGCGAGAAACTGATCCATTGCAGCGCGATTGGACGGGGCGAGCGTCCGGCCGGGGGTCCAGAGGACGGCAAGCGCAGGTCGAGCCTTCCGCGCCGGGAGCGCGCGTGACGCTGCAGGGTCGCCTTGTGGAGCTGTCATCCTGCGCGACCCGGCGAGCTCCGCGTGCCCGATGAAGACCGGGCGTAGCTGCTGAACGTAACGATTCCCTGAATGCGAGGGATGGGTTCAGCCCTTGTCCGGGGTGTTGCCTCGCCGGGCGCCCCCTTCGATCGGAGGGGATCGCCTTTTCAGCAGCCCTCAGCACCTGCCTTTGAAACGACACCCGCACAGGCCACGCTCGCCCGGCGGTTCTTCGTTTCAGAAGGCGCCATCGCATGGTTCTGTCAGAGGTTCCCGCCGAGCCGTCCAAGAGGCGGACGCCCCCGGCGCCGATTCCGGGCGATCGCCAGCTCGGCCGTCTGGAGCTGCTGCTGCGCCTGCGCCGCAACCCGCTGACGATCTGGCGCCAGCAGCATTTCCAGGACCCGATCGTCGCCGGCAAGAGTGTGCTCGGCTATGGCGTCGTCATCTCCGACCCTGCTGCGATCCGGCACGTGCTCGTCGAGAACAACGCGAATTATCCGAAGGACGCGCTTCAGAAGACCATTCTCGCGCCCGGCCTGGGGCAGGGGCTGTTGACGGTCGAGGGCGACGCCTGGAAGCGGGCCCGCCGCACGCTTGCCCCGCTGTTCACGCCGAGGCGGGTCGAAGCGCTTGCCGCCAGGATGCTGCCCCCGATCGCCAGCCAGGTGGCGCGGATGGCGCAGCGGCGCGCCGGCAGGATCGTCGACATCGGCGAGGACATGACGCGGCTGACCTATGACGTGCTGGCCGAGACGTTGTTCTCGAACGCGATCGCGGGCGGCGCCGTGGCCTTCGGGCAGGCATTGACCCGCTATTTCGCGACGCAGGGGCGCATCGATCCGCTCGATATCCTGGGCGCACCGGCCTGGATCCCGCGGATCGGCCGCATTCGCGCGCGGTCCGCCATCGATTTCTTCGAGCGGCAGATCGAGGCGATCGTGACCGACCGGCAAACGCTGCGCCTGTCTCAACCGCCAAGCGCCGATCCGCATGCCCGCGATCTGCTGGATGCCCTGCTCGATGCGCGTGATCCCGAAACCGGCACGGGCCTCACTGACGCAGAGGTCGGCGCGAATATCGTGACCTTCATCGGCGCCGGCCACGAGACGACGGCCAACGCCCTGACATGGTCGCTCTACCTCGTCGCGATGGCCGACGATGTCAGGGAGCGCCTCGAGGCCGAGGCCGATGCGGTGGCGGCCGACCCTGTCGCCGCAGTGCTCGCTGGCGATCGCCTGACCATGACGCGCGCGGTGATCGAGGAGGCGATGCGGCTCTACCCGCCCGTGCCCTCGCTGTCGCGCGTCGCGATCGCCGAGGATCAGGTCGGGGGCGTCGCGATCCCCAAGGGCGCGCTCGTGATCATCTCGCCCTATGTGCTGCATCGGCATCGCTCCCTCTGGACCGCGCCGACGCAGTTCTGGCCGGAGCGCTTCTTGCCTGGAGCGCGCGAGACGATCGATCGTTATGCCTATTTGCCCTTCGGCGCCGGACCGCGGATCTGCATCGGCCAGCATTTCGCGATGATCGAGGCCGTGCTGAGCCTGACCCAGCTGATCGGCGCCTTCCGGTTCGAATATGCCGGAAGCGATCCGCCGGTCCCGCAGCAGCGGATCACGCTGCGGCCGCAGGGCGGCATGCCGATGAAGCTCCGGGCGCGTCGTTAGAGTGCTGTTCGCAAGCGTTGCGATCGATCGCCCCGGCAAGGGGGGCTCTCCTCACGAGCTTGAAGAGCCTGCCTCGCGCTGACCCAGCGTTCGTGGGCACGGCGGGAACAACGCTTCGCAATGTCCTAACGCAATCTACATCTCTCATCGCTAGCAAATCCCGGTCTCGCACAGGCGGCTCAGCCTTGCGGCGTCTGGCTGGGGGAAGCGGATCATGCATGCCATCGTCGGGCGCGGTGCCGGAAAGCTCGTGGGCGCCGTGGAGCCGTCGCTCCTGCGCGACGAACTGCTCGGCGAGATCTTCGAGGCATCCGTCCGGCGGACCCCCGAACACATAGCCATCATCTTCGCAGCCGAGCGCATCACCTATGCCGAGCTCGACGCCCGGGCCGACAAGGTGGCGCGCGCGCTGCGGGCGCGCGGCGTCGGGGCAGGGGCCTTTGTCGGCCTGTGGATGGCCCGCTCGCTCGACCTGCATGTCGCGCTGCTCGGCATCCTCAAGGCCGGTGCGGCCTATATCCCCTTCGACGCCGACGCCCCGCCCGAGCGCATCGGTGAATGCCTCGCCGATTGCGAGGCGCGGGTCATCGTCGTGGACGACGCCACAAGCGGCAAGCTCGACCGGGAGCTGCCCGCCGAGGCCGTGCGCTGCCGCGACCTGGTCGCCGCCGGCACGGACGCCCCGCCGGTCGATCCGCGCGCTGAGGGCGTGACGCCGGCGAGCCCGGCCTATGCGATCTACACCTCGGGCTCGACCGGCAAGCCCAAGGGCATCGTCATCGCGCACAGCAACATCTGCCACTATCTGCGCTCGTCGAACCACGTCTATGGCATGGCGGCGGACGACGTCTCCTTCCAAGGCGCCTCCGTCGCCTTCGATCTCTCGCTGGAGGAGATCTTCGTCCCCTATCTCGTCGGTGCGACGCTCTGGGTCGCCTCGGCGCAGGTGCTGGGCGAGGTCGAGCGCCTGCCGGCCTTGATGACCGAGGCCGGCATCACCGTGCTCGACACCGTGCCGACGCTGCTCGCGATGATGCCGCAGGACATCCCCAGCCTGCGCATCATCATCCTCGGCGGCGAGGCCTGCCCGCCCGCCGTTCGCCAGCGCTGGTGCCGCCCGGGCCGCAAGGTCTTCAACTCCTACGGTCCGACCGAGGCCACCGTCGTCGCCACCGTCGACGAGGTCACGCCGGACGAGGCGGTGACGATCGGCCTGCCGATCCCGAACTACACCTGCTATGTCGTCGACGAGCAGATGGCGATCGTCGGCCCCGGCACCGAGGGCGAGCTCCTGATCGGCGGCCCCGGCGTCGCCGCCGGCTATCTCGGCCGTCCCGAGCTCACCGCCGAGAAGTTCATCGCCAATCCCTTCGGCGGCGACGGCACCGACCCGGTGCTCTACCGCTCGGGCGATGCGGTCAGCATTACGGAGAAGGGCAAGATCCTCTTCCACGGCCGCATCGACGACCAGGTCAAGCTGCGCGGCTTCCGGCTCGAACTCGGCGAGATCGAGGCCAGGCTCTGCGACCTGCCCGGCATCGCGCAGGCGACCGTGGTGCTGCGCCGCGACGACGACATCGACCGGCTCGTCGCCTTCGTGGTGACGGACACGGCGACCGCCTTCGACCGTGCAGCGGTGCGCGCCGCCCTGAAGGAGACCCTGCCGCCCTATATGCTGCCCTCGCATTTCGAGGAGATGGCGAGCCTGCCGCGCCTGACCTCGGGCAAGGCCGACCGCAAGGCGCTGAAGGCGGCGCCGCTGACGATGGCGGCGTCTGCCGAGGAGCAGGAGGAGCCCCGCAGCGCGACCGAATCCGCGCTGCTCGACGCCGCCCGTCCGCTCTTCCCGGGCCAGACGATCGGGTTCGAGGCGGACTTCTTCGCCGATCTCGGCGGCCATTCGCTGCTGGCCGCCACCTTCCTTGCCGGCGTGCGCGCCAATCCCGCTTTGCCGAGCATCACGCTGGAGGACGTCTACAGCCTGCGCACCCTGCGCGCGATCGCCGCCCGGCTCGACGAGCGCAGGCAGGCCAATATCGGCCGGCCGCCGGCGCGCGATCTCACCTTCACGCCGCCGCCGCTGCGGCGCCGGCTGTTCTGCGGGCTGGCGCAGCTTGCCTGCATGCCGGTGCTGCTGCTGGCGCTGACCGGCCCCTGGCTGACGATCTATGTCATCTACGAGCTGATCACGGTCGACGGGCGCGTCGAGCTGCGCGAGATCCTGATGATGATGGGCATCTATGCGCTCGTCACGCTCTCGGTGATGATCGCCGGCATCCTCGGCAAGCGCCTGGTGCTCTGGCGCACGACGCCCGGCTGCTATCCGCTCTGGGGCGTCTATTTCTTCCGCTGGTGGCTCGCCCGCCAGTTCACCGGGATGGTCCATCTCAACCTGATGCAGGGCACGCCGCTGGCCAGGGTCGCCATGCGTCTGCTTGGCGCCCGGGTCGGCAAGGGCGTCTTCGTCAGCGGCTTCGAGGCCGGCGCGATCGACCTCGTCGAGATCGGGGACGACGTCACGCTCGGCGGCAAGCTCAGCCTCGCCAATGCCGAGGTGATCGGCAACGAGCTGGTGATCGGCACGATCACGATCGGCAAGGACGCCTATATCGGCACCTCCTGCGCCATCGGCCATGACGCGGTGATCGGGGAGGGCGCCGAGCTCGCCGATCTGACCGCGCTCGCCGCAGGCAGCCGCGTCGGCGCCTTCGAGCACTGGGACGGTTCGCCCGGCCATCGCACCGGCCAGGTCGATCCCGCGTCCTGGCCCCAGCACGCGCAGCAGCCCTCCGTGCCGGTCAGGGCGCTGCAGAGCGTCTTCTTCGGCGCCATGCTTCTGGTGATGCCGGCGCTGGCGCTGCTGCCGATCTTCCCGGCCTTCTTCATTCTCGACCGTTTCGACGGGCCGCTGCAGGAGCTGGTCGGCATCGACTATCGCTGGGTCCTGCCGGTCCTCGCCTGGCCGACCGCGATGGTGCTGATGTTCGCCACCGTCCTGCTCGTCACCGCGATCCGCTGGCTCGTGATGCCGCGCTCGGTCGAGGGCACGCATGCCATCGCCTCCGGCTACGGCCTGCGCAAATGGACCGTGGGCCTGGCCTCGGATGTGATGCTCCAGAGCCTGTCCTCGCTGTTCTCCACGGTCTACATGCGGCTCTGGTACCGCATGATGGGCGCCAAGATCGGCAAGGACACCGAGATCGCCACCAATTTCGGCGGCCGCTTCGACATGATCGAGATCGGCGCGCATTGCTTCGTCGCCGACGAGGTCGTGCTCGGCGACGAGGATGTCCGCCGCGGCTGGATGACCGCAAAGTCCGTGCGCACCGGCGACCGGGTCTTCATCGGCAATGACGCCGTGGTCCCGCCCGGCGCCTTCCTGCCGACGGGCTCGCTGCTCGGCATCAAGTCGAAGCCGCCCGCCGACGTGGCGATGCAGCCCGGCGAGACGCGCTTCGGCAGCCCGCCGATCCTGCTGCCCTCGCGCCAGCGCTTCGACGATGCCGACATCGCCAAGACCTTCCGGCCTCCGGTCTGGCGCCGCATCCTGCGCGCTGTCCTCGAGCTGTTCAGCGCCTCGATGCCGACGATGATGTTCATCACGCTCGGCACGATCACGGCGGAGCTCTTCCTCTTCCCCGCCCTCGAAAGCGCCGAAGGCTGGAGCGAGTTCGCCCCGGTCTTCATCGCCTGCGCGGTAGGCACCTCGATTGCGCTGGCGAGCGCGGTGCTGCTGATGAAATGGCTGGTGATGGGCGTCTACCGGCCCGGCAATCGCGGCCTCTGGTCCTGGTGGGCGCTGCGCACCGAGGCGATGACGACGCTCTACTGGGGCACCGCCGGCGCGATCCTGCTCAATGCGCTGCGCGGCACGCCGATGCTGCCCTGGGTGCTGCGCCTCTTCGGCGTGAAGCTCGGCCAGGGCGTCTATCTCGACTCGACCGACATCACCGAGTTCGACTGCGTCAGCATCGGCGACTATGCCGCGATCAACGCGACCGCCAACCTCCAGACCCATCTCTTCGAGGACCGGGTGATGAAGGTCGGCCGCATCGAGATCGGCCGCGGCTGCGTGCTTGGCGGGCTGACCACCGTCCTCTACGACACCAATGTCGCCGACCACGCCCGGCTCGGCCTGCTCACAATCGTCATGAAGGGCGAGACGATCCCAGCGCAAACCGAATGGGCCGGCGCGCCTGCCGCACCGGCCTGAGGCGGCCTCGTCCAGCGGAGCGCCCAAGCCTTCGGGCGATGGGCGCGCTCATGCACGGGACCGATCGGGTGGATTGCTGACGTTCGCGCCAACTCCAGAGGTTCAAGCCTCGCCCGAAACCCGAATTTCGCTATCGGGCCATGGGGACCTTCAGCGCAGAACGATTGCCGCCGCCCTCAACCAATCGTCGTTCCGCTGCTATTTTGCGGCCGGTATAGAGAACATTTCAGGTATTGTTCCGCCGGAACGGATCGTCTTGATCCAGTCCACTTCCTTGAGCAGATGCGCCTGCGCGGCGGCCAGGACCTCCGCAGCGCGTTCCAACGGTACGACAACAACGCCGTCGTCATTGCCGAGGACGATATCGCCCGATCGAACCGGCACGCCCGCGACCGCGACGGTGCCGTCGATCGTTCCGCCAAATCCGTGATGCGGTCCCCTCGGCACGATGGCGCGGCAGAACATGGCGAAGCCGGCCTTGCGCAGATCGGAGACGTCCCGCACCGCCCCGTCGATGACCGCCCCGCCGATCCGCCGCTGAACGGCCTCTTCCGTCATGACCCCGCCCCAGACGGCCGTGTCTTCGACGCCGCCGGCATCGACGACGATGATCTCCCCCGGTCTGGCCGCCGCGATCAGCGAGCAGATCGGCCCGCAATCGCCGACCATCGTCGTTACGGTGCGGGCCTGGCCGCAGAGGATCGTGTCGGCAGCGATTGGCTTGATCGCCGCCTTCATCACCTGCGTGCGGTTCATGCAGTCGGAGGCTACGGCCGGCGGGATTGCCCGCCAGGCCTGGAGTTCTTCGGCGCTGAGCGCCCTGAAGTCGGTTTCGCTCTGCTGAAAGGCCATTGTCTTGTTCCCGTGTGCGAGAGGTGTTTGCCGGCCGTCAGTTCGCCTTGGCGTCCCAACCGGGATTGACGTTGTTCCGCAGCCGTCCCCCGAACAGGAATTCGAGCAGGATCGCGGCGGAGAAGGTGCGCATGTCGAGATAGCCGGCCTCCGAGTAGAAGGCGGCGTGCGGCGTCACGACGAGGCGCCCGGCGAGCCAGGAGGCGTTGCTGCGCCAGGCCTCGATCAGCGCCGGCGTCGGCACCGGCGGTTCCTTGGGCAGGACGTCGAGGCCGGCGGCGGCGATGTGGCCGCTCTTGAGCGCGTCGTGGAGGGCAACGACATCGACGAGCCCGCCGCGGGCGATGTTGATGAAGATGCTGCCCGGTTTCATCGCGGCGAACTGGGCTGCCCCCATAAGATTGCGCGTGTCGTCGGAGAGCGGCACGTGCAGGCTGACGACGTCGGCGCGGCGCAGAAGTTCCTCCTGCGTGCGGACGCGCTCGATGCCCAGGCCGAGATCATGCCCCTCCGGCTGGAAGGGATCGACATAGATGACCTTCATGTCGAAGGCTGCGGCGCGGCGGGCGACCGCCGTGCCGATGCGCCCCATGCCGATCGCGCCGAAGGTCGATCCGCGGATACGGCGCACCACCGGCACGTCCTCGGCGACGAAGCCGGCGACCGGATCGGCCTTCAGCCGCGCCTCATAGCTGCCGAGCCCCCGCACGAGATGCAGCAGCATCGCCAGCGCATGGTCGGCCACCTCGGTGGTGCCGTAGTTCGGAACGTTCGAGAGCGGGATGCCGCGCGCGCGGCAGGCGGCGCCGTCGACATTGTCGAAGCCGACACCTACCCGCACGATCAGCCTGCAGCGATCGAGCTTGGCGACCACGTCGGCCGTGATCTTCATGCGGTGCCAGACCAGCACCGCGTCACAACTGCGCCAGATTTCGTCCGGAATCGCGTCCGGATCTGTCTCGTCGAAAACGATGTAGTCCAGCCTGTCGCCCGAGACGCCGCGCTCGACGTCGAGATCGCGCAGATGCGCGTCGGGAACCAATACCTTGAGGGCAGTCATCGCAATCAATCCTGGTCGCAGCGTTTCAGAGAACCTTGTCGAGAAAGTCTTTTAGGCGAGGGTCGGAGGGGGCCTTGAAGAGGGTCGCCGGCGGCGCGTGCTCGACGATGACGCCGCGATCGGTGAAGAACACCTCGTCGGCGACCTCCTGCGCGAAGCGCATCTCATGAGTCACCAGCACGCAGGTCATGCCCTCGCGCGCAAGATCGCGGATGACGCTCAGCACCTCGCTGACCATCTCGGGGTCGAGCGCGGCGGTGACCTCGTCGAAAAGGATGGCGCGGGGCTGCATGGCCAGCGCCCGCGCGATCGCGACACGCTGCTGCTGGCCGCCGGAAAGCTCACCGGGATAGGCGCCCTCCTTGCCGGTCAGCCGAACCTTGGCGAGCAGGGCGCGGGCGCGCTCCGTCACCTCCGCAGGTTTCTCGCCGAGCACCTGGATGGGCGCCATGGTGAGGTTCTGGAGTACCGTGCGATGGGGGAAGAGATTGTACTGCTGGAACACCATCGCAACCTGATGACGCAGCGGAATGAATGCGCGGTCGGTCCGGAGTTTCTCCACCTGGAAATCGCCGACGCGGATGCTGCCGCTGTTGATCGGCGTCAACCCGTTGATGCAGCGCAGGATCGTCGATTTGCCGGAGCCCGAGGGGCCGATGATGCAGACAACACGGCCATCGTTGACGGAGAGCGAGACGCCCTTGAGCACGGGAAAGGCGCCGAACGACTTGTGGACGTCGCGCAGTTCGATGAAGGTTTTCGGAATGGCGGTCGTCATGGTCACCTCGCTCGCACGCGCCGTTCGAGCCAGCGTGTCAGGATCGCGATCGGAAAGCTGAAGAGGAAGAAGAGCAGCAGCACGAAAATGTAGACGGCCGTGGCGATGTGATCGCCGTCGCTGCCGATGACCGTGCGCGCGACCGAAATCACGTCGGAGGTCCCGGTGACCACGACGAGGCTCGTGCCGATGAAGAGCATCGCATAGATCGTCATCAGGTTCGGCGTCATCAGCGGCAGCGCCTGAGGCACCACGATATGCCGCAGGATCTGCAGCCGGCGATAGCCGAGCGAACGCGCCGATTCCCACTGCCCGCTGGCGATGGCCTCGACGCCGCCGCGAAACACCTCGGCGATGTTCGCAGTCACCGGCAGGGCGAGCCCGACGATCGATTTCACCATCGGCGACAGGAAGACGGTGGCGCCGAAGACCGTGACCTCGAAGGGCAGCAGGTAGAGCATCGCGTAGAGCACGACCAGCCAGGGCGAGTTGCGCAGCACGTTCATCACGAATTCGGAGGGAATGCGGATGAGTTTGCCCTGGGAGATCAGTCCGATCCCGAGCACGGCGCCGACGGCTGCAGCGATCGCCATCGCCCAGAGGCTGATGAGGATGTTCGCTGCGAAGCCCCCGGTCGAGCCGCTGAAGTCGGCCGAGCCGGAGAGCAGCAGCGGCGTGCGCAGCCAGATCTTCGCGAGAATGGCCGGCGTTTCGGCGCCATACACGGCGAAGAGCAAGKCGGCGAGCACGGCCGGAACGCCGATGATGCCGAGCAGGAAGGCGCGCCATTCGCGGCTCATGACGCCTGGACTCCGTATCCGGGGATGCGGAAGACGTCGCCCAGCCGGCGCAGGATGACGACGGCGAGGCTCGCCAGGGCGACGTAGAGAATCCAGATCAGCAGCATGACCTCGAGATTCCTGAAGGTCTCGAGGGAGATCTGCGTCGCGCCGTACATGATGTCGGGAACCGCGACGAGCGCTGCCTGCGACGAGGTCTTGATCAGGCTGACGACGTTGTTCGTCATGGCCGGCATCGACAGCCTGAAGCCAATCGGCAGCTCGACATGTCGAAACGTCTGGAAGCGCGTATATCCGAGCGAACGCGCGCCTTCGACGGTCTGAGACGGCACGGCGAGCAGACCCGAGCGGATGATCTCGACCGCAATCGCGCCGTTGTAGAGACCCAGCGACAGCACCACGCAGGTGAAGCCCGAGAACAACGGCACGCTGCGGCCCGTCGCCGGGTCTGTCAGCTTCAGCCCGACTTCGGAGAGCATGAAATAGAGGAAGAAGAGCTGCACCAGCGGCGGCGTGTTGCGGAACAGCTCGACCAGAACGGTCGTCAGCGTCTCCAGTACCGGCAGGCGGAAATGCAGGCACAGCGCGCCCGCCACGCCGATCACCAGCATCAATGCGATGCCGAGCAGGCTCATCAGGATTGTCGTTCCCAGGCCGCGCAGCAGCCAGGTCTGGTAGAGGCCGTCGCTGAGCCAGCTGTAGTCGAGGCTCATGACAGAGGTCTCCGATCCCGCAGCAACTCGACCTCCGCCAGGCCACGCAGGTCATCGATGCCGAGTAGCGCCATGGCGATGTCGATCTCCTCTGCCAGCAAGGCGATGGCCTCGGCGGCGCCACGCTGGCCGCCGATGGCCGCCGCCATCAGCATCGGCCGTCCGACGAAGACGAAATCGGCGCCGAGCTTGAGCGCCTTCAGCACGTCGGCGCCACGCCGGATGCCGCCGTCATGCATGACGGTCAGCGTCAGGCCGCGCTCGGCGATACGCTCCAGGGCCGCCAGCGAACTGGCGGCGCAGTCGACTTGCCGACCGCCGTGATTGGAAACGATGATGCCGTCCACCCCGGCCTTCTCGGCCACGGCCGCATCGCCGGCCGCCATGATGCCCTTGATGACCAGCTTGCCCTTCCAGCGTCGGCGCACCGCTTCGATATGCGGCCAGGACAGCGCATCGCGCCGGCCGATATCGCGGACCAGGGTCGCGGAAAAGACCGGGGGCCCCTGTCCGGCATCCATGTTCTCGAAGCGGAATTTCAGCGCGGCCAAGCGGTCGCGCAAGAGAACGCGCCGGAGCCAGCCCGGGCGCGACAGGCCCTGCCAGGCGAGGCCCAGGCTCGGCTTCACCGGTGAATGGAAGCCGTGCCGCGCGGCGCGCTCGTGCTTGGGGTGCACGGCGGTGTCAGCGGTGATCACCAGAGTGTCGAAGCCGGCCGCCTCGACGCGGTCGATCAGCCTCGCGATGCGGTCCGCTTCGCCTGGAACATAGGCCTGGAACCAGCTCGTCGCGCCGGCCGCCCGGACCTCTTCCATCGGTGTCAATGAAGCGCCGCTGAGGATGAAGGGGATGTCGGCATCGGCGGCGGCCCGCGCGAGCGCAATGTCGCCATCCGGGGCGATCAGCCGGCTGAGCCCCATCGGCGCGATGCCGAAGGGCAGGGGCCTTTCGACACCGAACAGCGTTTTGGCGAGCGAGCGCCGCGAGACGTCGACGAGCACCTTGGGCAGGAAGGCGAGCTCGTCGAATGCACGAAGGTTGCGGGCGTGCGTCGCCTCGTCGTCGGAGGCGCCAGCGAGGTAGTGATAGAGCGCCGGCGGCAGCATGCGTCGCACGCCGGCATCCAGGCCGGCGAGGCCGGCGTTGCCATCGATGGCGCGGCGCCTGTTGCGAGGAGCGACCTTCAACGCATGCATGATGAGCCGAACCCCGCTCGCTCGCGCCTGACCCTCCGCGCTCGCGCTACTGCGCCTTCTTCGCATCGGCAGCGCGCTTCTGGACGTATTCGCTCTCGCCGAGATTGTACTTCTTCTCGCCCTCGACCATCAGCCCGCCGGCCTCGGCCTTGATGATGGCCGTGTCGACCGCCTTGAGGAATGCGGGCTCGTTCTTGCGCACGCCGCCGGCGATCGGGACGTATTCGAAGGTCTGCAGCGCGATCTTGTACTTGTCCTTCCAGCCGTCCTCCATGACCTTCATGTTCAGGTTCGGGCCGTCAAAGGCGATGGCGTCGCAGCGGCCGCCCTGGAAGGCGCTGAAGATTTCGGCGGTTCCGGTGAACAGCACCAGCTCGGCGCCCATCTTCTCGCTCAGGGTCCGGTTGTAGAGATTGCCCTGGCTGCCGCAGATCTTCTTGCCGCGAATGTCGTCCCAGCTCTTGTAGGTCGCTTCCTTCGGCGCCATCAGGACGATACCGGCCATGGAATAGTAGTGCTGCGTGAAGTCGATGACCTTGCCGCGATCCGCGGTGACGCCCAGCGTCGCGAAGATCACGTCGATGCGGCCGGCATTCAGGAACTCGATGCGGTTCGAGGCGACGACCGGGACGTATTCGATCGCAGTTTCCGAGCCCAGCAGGTCCTTGGCGACGGCCCGGGCGAGATCCACCTCGAAGCCGACATTCTGGGCCTTGGGGTCCAGATAGCCGAAGGGGATGTAGTCGTTGCGGATGCCGACGATGAGCTTGCCGCGCTGMTTGACGCGGTCGAGTTGGTCGGCTTGCGCGGCGCCGAGCGAGGCGGCGAGGCCGAGCCCGATGAGCGATGCGCCGGTGAGGTAGCGTGCGCTGCGAACCGTGCCGGCCGAGACGGACATCATGGCGCGCAGGCGCCGCTGGGCGTTTTCGATGAACATGATGATCCCCGTTGTCCGAACGCTTGCCGGAATGTCCCTCGGACATCCTCGTGCGTCCTTGAGGGGATGATCATCTTGCAGAATATAATTTTCCAATAGAAAATTATCGCTGCAGAATAACTGGAGCTTATGCTGTCACATGAACGTCCGCCAGATCGAGGCCTTTCGTGCCGTCATGACCACGGGCAGTGTGACGCGCGCCGGCGAGAGGATGAGCATCTCGCAGCCGGCAGTCAGCCAGCTCATCGCCCTGTTCGAACGCCATTGCGGCTTTCGCCTCTTCGAGCGGCAGGGCAGCAAGCTGGCCCCGACGCGAGAGGCCCAGGCGCTGTTTGCTGAAGTGGAACGGATGTTCGTAGGCGTCGGTCAGATTGCCCGGGTCGCGACGGCGTTGCGCGACCAGTCCTGGGGGGCGCTCAGCATCGCCGCCTTTCCCGCCATCGCCCGTCGCGTCGTGCCCGACATTCTTTGGGGCTTCTGCAAGGACAGGCCCGACACGCGTTTTCGCATCGAAAGCATGCGTTCCCGTAGCCTGATCGACGCCGTCGCCACCCAGCATGTCGATGTTGGCTTTAGCTTCCTGCCGAGCGATCGGCCGGAAGTCGAAAGCACGCATCTTCACCGGCTGCGCGGGCTCTGCATCCTGCCCGCCGGCCATCGCCTGGCCACGCGCCGATCCATCGAGGCTCACGACCTGACGGACGAGGACTTCATCTCGCTCGGGCCGCAGGACCATTCGCGTTTCGTCATCGACAGGATCTTCGAGGAGCGAAAGATCCAGCGGCGCCTGCGTATCGAGGTCGGCCAGTCGGAGACTGCCTTTTCCTTCGTCGCGGCCGGCGCCGGTGTGGCGGTGGTCGATCCGATCAGCGCCTACAACAACACCAACCCCGCCGTCATCATCCGGCCGTTCTCGCCTGCGGTCGAGTTCGACATCTGGCTCATTCGCCCAAAGGCGGCGCGATCCTTCAACCTCGTCGACAGCTTCGTCGCGCATGCCCTGGCCGAGCTGGAACGCTTCGCCGACCACGTCGCGGACGGACACGGCATGAGTGATGAAATGCCTGCACCTGCCGAGGCGCCGCGCGCATGAACATCCGCCAGATCGAGGCCTTCAAGGCGATCATGGAACTCGGCAGCTTCACTCGGGCGGGTGAGAGGCTCGGGCTGTCTCAGCCGGCCGTCAGCAAGCTCGTTCTGCTGCTCGAACGCAAATGCGGCTTCGGCCTGTTCCATCGTCAGAGGAACGGCGTCATCCCCACCGCCGAGGCGCAGATGCTGTATGCGGAGGTCGAACGGGTCTTCCTCGGCGTCGATTCGATCCAGGCGCGCGCCAGGGCGATCCAGCGGCTCGACTATGGCGAAATCCGGCTCGTGGCCTTTCCCTCGCTCGCCACCCGCATCCTTCCGCCGATCCTGGCCGAATTCCTGGAGGCGCGGCCTGGCCTGCGGATCGAGATGTCGAGTCGCAATTCCTGGCTGCTGGTCGAGCGCATCGCCACGCAAGCCGTCGACGTCGGCTTCGGCATGTTCGCGGCTGACAGGCCGGGCGTGCGGTTCGAGAAGCTTTGCACCATGCGCGCCGTCTGCGCACTGCCGCCGGGCCACAGGCTGGCCGGACTGGATGTGATCCATGCGACCGATCTCACCGGCGAACGCTTCGTCGGCATGGTCGAGGAGGATCGCGCGCAGTTGCAAGTCGACAAGGCCTTCGCCGAAACCGGAGCCCGGCCCAACGTCGTCCTGACGGCACAACTCACCGAGGCCTGCTGCTCATTCGTCGCGGCCGGCGTCGGCGTGTCGGTCGTCGATCCGTTGAGCACCGAAGGCTTTTCGAGCGGCCAACTGGTCGTTCGCCCTTTCCGGCCCGCCGTGGATTACGACATCTGGGTCGCCCTGCCGAGCTTCCGCGATGCGGCGCTCGGCACGCGCGCGCTCGTCGAGCATGTCAGGATCGGTTTGACCCGCAAGCTCGCCGCCATGGCGACTGCCATCGGGGAGCCTGCGACCTAGCATATCCTTTCGTTATGTCTGAGGCCGCAGAAGCGATTTGACCGCGGACCTCGTGCGACCGCCTCTATCATGGAAGGAACTTCTCCGCGAAAGAGAGGCAGGAATGCCGCCCATCACAGTCCTCACCCCCACCGGAACGCTAGGTTATGGCTTCGGCGAGGAAGCGCTCGCGCGCGGCATGTCGCTCAACCCAGCCGTGATCGCCGTCGATGCCGGGTCGACCGATCCGGGTCCGCATTATCTMGGCTCGGGCAAGCCCCTCGTCTCGGACGTCAGCATCAAGCGCGAGTTGACCGCCCTGATCCGTGCCGGGCGTGCGGCTGGCATACCGGTTATCGTCGGGAGCGTCGGCGGCGCGGGATCCGGCGTCCAGGTCGATCGCACGGCGGCTCTGGTCCGCGAGATCGCCAGCGAGAACGGGCTGCGGCTCAGGCTGGCCACCATCCGCTCGGATATCCCGATCGAGCGCGCGAAGCAGGCGGTGGCGGCGAACGAGGTGCTCGACTTCGAGGCCGGCTACCCCCTGACGCAGGGCGCGCTCGACGAAACGGTCACCCTGGTCGCGCAGATGGGGCATGAACCGATCTGTGAGGCGCTCGACGCAGGCGCCGACGTGATCATCGCCGGCCGCGCCTGCGACGACTCCGTCATCGCCGCCTATCCGATCTGGATGGGAGCCGATCCGGCCCTCGCCATCCACATGGGCAAGATTCTTGAATGCGGCGCATTCTCTGCCGAGCCATTCGCCATGGATGTGATGCTCGGCACCGTGGACGAGGACGGCTTCGTGCTGGAGCCCGGCAGCATCAGGCGGCGGGCTTCCGTCAAATCCGTCTCCGCACATTCGCTCTACGAGCGCGAGAACCCGTTCAGGCAAGGCGGCCCGGGGCATGAGATCGACCTCACCGGTTGCTCCTTCGAGCAGCTCGGCGACAGGCAGGTGCGCGTCACCGGTGCCAGGCTGACCGAGACCGAGGACTACTATGTCAAGCTGGAGGGCGCGCGACTCGCCGGCTATCGCTCGATCGCGATCGCCGGTATTCGCTGTCCGACCACGATCGCGGCGCTCGACGGCATCCTGGATCAGCTCGAAGAGCGGGCACGTGACTATTTCGCGCCCGATCCGATTTCGGTGCAGTTCCATGTCTATGGCCGCGACGGCGTGATGAAGGAGCTGGAGCGGGAGCATTCGCCAGCGCGGGAAATCGGCCTCGTGATCGAGGTCACCGCCGCTTCGCAGGAACTTGCGCATGCCGCCTGCCACCAGATCAGCGGAGCCATGCTGCACCATCACTATGAGGGCATCATCAACCCCTCCGGAAACCTCGCCTTCCCCTATTCCCCGTCCGACCTCGATGTCGGCCCCGTCTACGAGTTCAGCGCCTATCACCTGATGAAGGTGGCGTCGCCGACCGAGCTTTTCCCAGTCACGCTGGAGGATTTGTGACATGGCCGCCCGTCCGCTCCGCGAGATCGCCGACATCGTTCGCAGCAAGAATGCCGGTCCCTACCGCATCACCTTCGACATCCTGTGCAGGGAGAAGGCGAACTACGAGACCATCCGGAATTCCGGCGCGATAACGCCGGAGACGGTCGCGAAAGCTTACAGTCTTGACCCCTCGGACATCTCATCCTTCTTCGAGATCGACATGGCCAACGCCATCAAGATCACGATCAGGCGCCCGCGGGCCCAGGGTTCCGCGGGCGAGGGCGACATGTATGGCTGTCAGCAGCACGTTCCGTTGATGAACATGCTCGTCCCAATAGTTTAGATCACGCTGCGCTTGAAAACCGCGATCCACTTTTCGGGCCGATGCTTTCGTGGAACGGCCAGGCCTCCTGGCGATGGTCGCGCACATGCACAGGACCGATTCCGCCGTCTCCGCCATCTCGCTCTGGCCCGCCCTCGAAAGCCCGGGCCGTCATCCCCGGGCCAGGCGCCGCCCTTCCCGACGACGACGCCGGGACCGCTGCTCCCCTGCGGCGATAGAGGCGTCGCGCGCGGAGCCGGGATGGTCGCGGCAGAGCTCGACCAGCTTCACCCGGTCGCCGGCCTCGAGCGCTGCGATCATCGCCCCATGCTTGGCGCGAGCCCGGCGCGGGATGCGCGGGGGGCTGCCGTGTTCGAACGGGCGCCATGAACTTTCCGCGCCATCATCTGGATCGGCGCGACCAGATCGGCGTTGCCGCAGCTGGTGAAGAAGACCCGGTCGCGATTGGCGCGAAATGGCAAGACGGGCAGGCGGCCCATGCACGAAATGCCGCGGCGACAGTCCTGGCGGGGCGATCACGGGTTTCCCCCGCCCCCTGGGCTGGCGATAAGCCGAAGCACGGACGCGGACCCATTCGGTCATGCCCCGATGAGCACATGAATCAGAGACGCCAATGAGGTGCCGTTCCATGCGAATGACGTCGATCTACAGCCTGAGTTTCCTGGTTCTCGCGCCATGCGCGGCGTATGCGCAGACGGTTCCGGTCAATGTCGACAACTTCAAGCGCGCCGAGACCGATTTCTATATGGCAAAGACGGCCGCTGACGGCGGCTTCGGCAAATTCGCCCATAGCAGGACGCCGACACCGATCTACAAGCAGCCCGTGGTCCGGATGAACCGGGATACGCTCTACTCCCAAGCGCTCTTCGACCTCGACGCCGGCCCGGTGACCATCACCCTTCCCGAAGCCGGGAAGCGCTTCATCTCGATGCAGGTCATCAGCGAAGACCATTACACCCCGATGGTGGTCTACAAGCCCGGCCGCACGACGCTGACCAAGGACAAGGTCGGAACCCGCTATGTGTTCGTTGCGGTCCGTATCCTTGTCGACCCCAACGACGCCAAGGACCTCGCGCAGGTTCACGCGCTGCAGGATGCGCTGAAGGTCGAGCAGAAGTCGGCTGGCAAGTTCGAAGCCCCGAACTGGGACCTGGCTCAACAGAAGAAGATCCGTGACGCGCTCGAAGCGCTGTCGGCGGCATCCGGCAGCTTCACCAACGCTTTCGGCCCGAAGGGCAAGGTCGATCCGGTCAAGCACCTGATCGGCACGGCAGCCGGCTGGGGCGGCAACCCCGACAAGGACGCATCGTACCCCTCGTTCACCCCGGCCAAGAACGACGGCACAACGGTTTACAAGCTCAAGGTCAAGGATGTCCCTGTCGACTCGTTCTGGTCGATCAGCGTCTATAACGACAAGGGCTTCTTCCAGAAGAACGATTACGACGCCTATTCGGTCAACAGCATCACCGGCAAGAAGAGTGCCGATGGCGCGATCGACATCCAGTTCGGCGGCTGCGACGGAAAAATCGCGAATTGCCTGCCGATTACGCAGGGGTGGAATTACACGCTTCGGCTCTACCGTCCTCGGGCCGAGATCCTGAATGGCAAGTGGACGATGCCGGAGGCGCAGCCTGCATCGTAGACGGCATCAGCCCCGTTCGTCCGGCCGGCAAGCAGCGGTAACCTTCCACCCGCTCAAGCCGTTGGCCGCATGGTGAAACCGGGACGGCGGTCGTCCGCCGTTCCGGTCCTCCTCGGACGGAGACTGAAGCTTCGCAACCTCGGCGTCCTCGCTCCGGACCGGATGAACACCCTATCGAGAGCTCACATCGAGATCATCGGACCGGATATCGTATCCAGTCCGATGATCTAACCCTTTGTCTTTGCATCGGCTTTGCCCCGAAAGCCGCAATCCACTTTTCGGGGCGATGCTTTAGCCATCTGTGATTGCATCGGCTTTCCCGAAAACGGCAGTCCACCTTTCGGGCCGATGCCCTAGAACCKGACGTCGATCCTGCCCTTGAGGGCATGATCGYGGGCCTTGTCGCTGATCGCGGCGCTGTAGCTGACGCCGAGCGTGGTGGTCGCGGTTGCGCGCCAGGCGAGGCCGGCCTCGGCCACCAGGGCGTTGCGGGCAAGCRGGGCGGCGTAAGTCTGAAACGGCGTTGCTGCGCMGAGGAAGGCG
>NZ_JBFTKP010000041.1:0-54364 GCF_056396005.1 Allobosea sp. 05T439
CCCTCATCACAATCGCAAAACGCAAAACGCGGCGCTMGATGCTAAAACATCGGCGCCGCGTTCCCATTACCGCGGGGTGGAGCAGCCCGGTAGCTCGTCAGGCTCATAACCTGAAGGTCGTCAGTTCAAATCTGGCCCCCGCAACCAAATCAAATATCAAACCCCGTCTCACATAAGAGGCGGGGTTTTCTGCGTTCTGCGCTCAATCTCGCGCCACAGCGCCGCAAAGCACCGGTGAACTGCGGCGCTAAACGGCGGCTGAGGAGTCAGCATCGTGGCTGTATCGTCGGTCGCACTCGCTTTAACGCGCTGCGGCGAGCCCTGACATGGTCTCGCGAAACCAGCGATGCGCCGGGTCGTGGTCATAGGATCGATGCCAGATCATGGCGACGTCTGATCGTTGGTGGTGTGGAGGCGGCGCCGCTTGTGGTGATTAGAGCCTTCAGTGAGAAGGCCCGCGGCACGCAGATGCAGGCGGTGCCCGTCGAGCAGCTCGAGAATGGTGAAACGGTCGATCGCGCGAACCTGAATGCGCACTCTGGGCGCGATTGACGCCAGCAGTGCCATCAGCCGCGGCAGGAGCGGCACTTCAACACTGTCGGGCATCCCCAGCAGAAAGACGCGCTCGGGCTGAAGCGGATCGAAACTCTCTCCCTGAAGCAGCGTCCCCTGGATCATCGACAGCGCTTCGCGGATCGGCCCGGCAAGCCGCAGGGCGCCTGGGGCCGGCCTGATCCCAACGGGAGCGCGGATGAACAGATCGTCCCTGAACAGCCTGCGCAATCGGTTGAGCACATGGCTCATGGAAGGTCGGCCTATGCCAATGCACTTGGCCGCGCGCGTGACACTGCCTTCAGACAGAAGCGCATCAAAAGCGGGCAGCAGATTGAGGTCGAGTCTGCTCAGATTGATGTGATCTATTGCATTGGTTGACCCTAGAGCTCTATCGCTGAAAGGCGATCGCAACCCTTGGGCACGCCACCGGCCCGCCACGCGGGACGGCTTCCCAATTTCTGGAAGGGGACAGGAAATGTCGATCGAACAGGGCATCAAGCAGCGTGGGCTGCAGCTGCCCGCCGTGAAGACCCGGGCGGCGACCTATGTGCGCGGGGGGCGAGGTMCCGACCGGAAAGGTCGGCGCAGGCGTCTCGACTGAACAGGCCGCGGAGCATGCGCGCCTCGTCGGCCTGCAGCAGCGTGCGATCCTTCTGGAAGAGCTCGGTTCGCTCGATCGGATCCGACGCGTCGTGAAGATTCTCGGCATGGTGAATGCGGTGCGTGAATTCACTGAGCATTCGAAGGTCATCAATGGCTACTCGGACCTCTTCGTCGAGATTTTTGGCGAGCGGCATGCCCGCTCCGCAATCGGCGTCGGCAGCCTCCCGTTCGGAATCACCGTCGAGATCGAAGCCATCGTCGAGGTGACATAGGTTGCCCTGATCTACGCCAAGCTCGCGTTCAGCGCGGCTCCCCGGCGGGAACCGCACTCCGATTGCCCTCTCCCGTGAGCCCAGGCCGCTCCGACCTCACCAGCGGGTCCTGGCCTCAAGCGAAAAGCGGTGGCTTGTCGCGCCGCGACGGAACTCGCCGTCATAGGAGCCTGTCACATCGACCTTGGGCGCGATCGCCCCCGAGAGGCTTGCTCCAATCACGGCTCCGTCACGTGAGGCCCGAGGGGTGCGGACTGCAAACGCGGTGCCCAGAAGGCCCGCTCGCTGGATCGCGACGTTGTCCGCCAGCTCATGAGACCAATAGGCCTTGAGGTCAAAACGCAGCCGCTCATCGGAGGTAAGGGGAGTCGCCAGCCGGCCGCCGACCAATGTGCGGGTCGAGGTCTGGCTTTCGCCGCGCAGTGTCAGCGCGAACGCGCCGGCCTGGCTTTCCGTCAGCCCGCCCTGGCGGAAATGATTCAGGCTGAGCCCGGCCTCGGGCGAGAGTTCAAGACCGGAGATGGAAGCAAGGCCATATCCGGCGATCAGATGCCCGAAGACGCCGTAGCCATCCGTCTCGCCATGGGCGACGCGCTGGACGTGACTGAGCTGGATCGTCCGGCGGTTCTCGGTCTTGCCATAGGTCCCGCCCAGCGCGCCGCGCAGGGTCAGATCGCCGAGGCGCGTGCGGCCATAGGCCGAGATGCTGTAGCTGTCGACGGTCACCCGGCCCGCGGCATCGGTCTTGGGATCGCCGTTCGAGCGCGCGTATCCGACGGCACCGCCGATCAGGCTCGTACTKAACACGGAACGTTCGACGCCGAGCAGGGCTCCGGCCACGCCGAAATCCGTGCCGGGCCCGGACCTGTCGCTGCCAGTGCGCCCGAAGCCATAGAGAGCCTGTCCCCAAACCACGCCGTCTCGTCCGGGCTGGAGCGCGGCTGCCTGTTGCCTCGGACGCGCGGCCGCGGATTTGCCCAGGCTCGCATACCCAGCCTCGCCCGGGTTCGGGGCCTGGCCGGGGAGGGCAGAGCTCCCGGCAGTCAGACGCTGGTCGAGGGCCGAATCGACCATGCGTTGCGCCGTGATCATAGCCATCCTGGCGTCGGCGTAGCTCTGTCCCGATAACGAGCCCAGCGCTGGCGCGAGCGCGCCCGGCGCGGTGGTATAGAGCGCGTCGAACACCTCCTGCCGGCCGGCATCGGGGCGTATTCCGGCAGCGGGACGCGTGCTGTCGAGGGCCTGGGCGACGGCCCAGGCGTTGCCGCCGAGACCTGAGAGAGCTGCGTAGGAGCCGGGCGTCACGATCAATGAGAGGCCGTCGGCGCGGTAGAGGGCATCGAAGCGGGCATTGCCGGGCAAGCCGCTTGCCGGCTGGTCAAGCCCGGTGAAGCTGCCGCTCAATCCGCCCGCTGCAGCGAGAATGCCGAAGGAGGAACCGACCGCAGGCGTGAACTGATTGGACGCGTTGCCGGAGATGCCGCGCAGGACCGGCACAAGACGTCCATTGGCGGCGACGCTACCGGCCGAGCTCGTCGTCACCAACCGTGAATAGTTGCCAGTGCCGTTGCCGGTTCCGGAGCCGTCGATATCAAGCACGAACCGACTGGTGCTGCCGAAKGCGACCGGCCCCTTGACGAAGAGCGTTCCCGGCGAATTGCCAGGCATGACGGTGCCGGCACTGAACAGGCCGGCCTCGATGAGGCCCGTGCCACGCAGGGTTCCACCCTGGCCGACCGATACGGCCGAGGTCACGGATCCGTTCAGGGCGAGCGTGCCGCCGATCACCGAGGTGCCGCCGGCATAGCTGTTGCGACCCGACAGTTCGAGGCGGCCATCGCCGCGTTTCACCAGCCCGCCGGCGCCGGAAATGTCATTGGCGAAGGAGCCGGAATAGCCCTTCGTGTCGACATCGAAGGTCTGCAGGAATTGCCCGGGGCCGCGAACCGCCTTGCCGGCATTGAGGAGACCCCAGCCATAGATCTCGGGGGAGCCGAGATCTGTCGCGGTGGTCAGGATCGACTGGACCACCTGCGGCGCGGTCATGAACGGAAAGGCTTCGCGGACCAGTGCTGCGGTGCCCGCGACATGCGGCGCGGCCATCGAGGTGCCGCTCGACAGATTATAGGGTTGCGTCGGACTCAGACCCTTGTCAGCCGGGACTGTCGAAAGGATGTTGACGCCGGGCGCCGCGAGGCACCAGGCTGCTGCAATCCCGCAATAGTTGCTGAAGGAGGCGATCTTGCGATCACGGTCCACGGCGACGACGGCAATCGTGTAGGGCTGGAGATCGGAATAATCGAGCTTGCTCGCATCGACCTGGTCCCCGGCATTGTCGAGGACGACATAGAGGTTCTTATTGTCGTTCCCTGGCCGGATCGCCGGATAGAATGCCGCGCCGGTGGGGTTGCGCGCGATGACCGGCTGATCCTCCCGCTCGTTGCYGGCGGCGAAGACCATGACCATGTCGGAGGCGCCGGCCTGCCGGATGGCCGCAACTTCCGCCGCCGTGCCGACCTGCTGGTAGGGCTGGATCGGGAACAGCTGATAGTCCGGGTTGGGACTGCCGTCGGGAAGCGTGGGTGAGGGATAGGACGGACCATAGCTGCCGTTGAGGACCTTCGCGCCGACTTCGCTCGCATAGCGGATCGCGGCTGGAATATCCCCTCCCGGCCCTCGCACGACGGCGCGCAGGGCAAGAATCTCGGCATTATAGGCAACACCCTGCATTCCGACCCCGTCCCTGGCCGCGGCGATGGTTCCGGCGACATGGGTGCCATGGGCGGTCGGGTCGCGGTCGACGATATCCGCGGGGTCGGGGCGGTCGAGCCCGAAGTTCCGCGACAGCGGCGAAATCCGCCCCGCAAACTCCGGATGAGTCGGATCGATGCCGCTGTCGACAACCGCGACCAGCACGCCCTTGCCGGTGAGCCCCAGCGCATAGGCGTCGGCAGCACCGATCTGGGCCAGCCCATAACTGGCATTGTACTCCGGCGTGACAAAGCTTGCGGCGGGCGGCAGCAGCGCCAGGGCGCGCGGCAGCATGCGGGCGGGCCGGCCGGCGAACGCATCTGGCAAGGCCGCGATCTCTTGCGCGGAGATCACCGTTGGCGCGAGCGCGAGGAGGAAGCCCGAAGCAGTCGTGGCGAGGAGGGAGGAGCGAAGACGGGTGGATCGCGTTGCGGCAAACGGCATGGGCAGGTCTCGAGGCAGGCATCCGCTCAGGCGGATCGATCACAGGTCCGTAACATGAGGCTGGAATGGTCGAGAGAGGTCGAAGCCGGCATGGCGTCCCAATCAACCGCGTTGCCGTGCCAAAGCCATGAACCAGGTCGAAGGCGGCTGAAATCAGTCTCTTGACGATCGGTCACTCGTTCGGTGTTTAGGAGGCATTGCATGGGGCGTGTCGTGCCACAGCCGGCCGCAGGCGCCGCGCAGCAGCGTCGAGAAAACGGGGCGTAGGGGTGAGCGAGCAGGACTGCGATTCCCAGCGGATGTTCGGCCGGTGGCGCGAGGAAATCGCACCGGTTTTCGACGTCCAGCCTCTCTCCGGCGACTGGCGCTCCACCTTCCGGGGAGACATCCGCCGCCATCATCTCGGTGTCGCCCTTGTCGGAGAGGTGATGACAAGCGCCCAGCGCTACGAGCGCTCGGAGGGGCTGATCGGCGCCGTTGGCGTCGACCACCTGCTGATCCAGCTCTACCAGTCCGGCCATACGACGCTGGATATCGACGGCAAGGAGATGCGAGCCGGCCCGTCCGACGTCCTGATCCTCGACCTGTCGCGTCCCATGCGGTCGCATGCCAGCGACATGCGGGCAATCAACCTTGTTCTCCCCCGCGCCTTGCTCGGGCTCGACGCCGACGCAATCGACAGAGCCCATGGCACGGTGCTGTCGGGCCGGGAGGCGCTGGGCAGGCTCGCGGGAGACCATCTGCAGGCCCTGCTGAGGGCAGCGCAGGAGCTCGGCCCTCGCGAGGCACCCGGCCTTCTCAAGGCCAGCGCGAATCTCCTCGCAGCCTGCCTTGCGCCTTCGTTGATGCGCGACCAGGACGCTCCATCCACGCTGACGGCCACGCTGGCGACGATGTGCCGCTTCATCGACCGCCATATCGCTGACCCGGCGCTCGATGCGGCCATGCTTTGCTGCGCCTTCGGGCTGTCACGCTCGGCGCTGTACCGCCTGTTCGCGCCACTGGGCGGGGTTTCGGACTATATCCGCCGGCGCAGGCTGGAGCGCGCGCGTCTCGCGCTGAACGGAGCGTCGCTCGAACGAGGCGGCATCGGCAAACTCGCGCGCAGGTTCGGCTTTTCCAGCGACGATGCTTTTTCGCGCGCCTTCAAGGCCCGGTTCGGGGTCGCGCCCCGCGAGGCCGCCCAGATCCGTGTCCTCGCACCGGCCGAGCCCGGCGACGACAGTCTGGAGGCCTGGCTACGACGCCTGGACTGGTAGTCACTGACGGTATTTGCGGCCCCGCCAGTGGTCGGTGCGAACGAGCTGATCTGCATCCGGAAGTCCTGAGCCGTCGCGAGGCGTGAGACCTTCGCAGGCGAGGTTGAGCCGCATTCGCCGGCTGAGCCACGAAACGATCTAGGGTCGCTCGCCCTCGACAATCCACAAAGCGGCCCGAAGGCCAATTGCCTGCCCTGAGCCCAAAGAAAATCTATCAGCTCGGCAGAGATTTGACCGTTTGTGAAGCGTCAGACGACGGCAGATGAAGAGGCGGTGAACCCTGAGATTTCGCAACCGATGAGGACACGATGCGCCGATCGCTCAATCTTGCCGCGACGCTGCTTGCGGCATTCACCATAGCCGGATCCGGGGCTCTAGGCGGCGAAATCAGGGAAGATCGGCGCATCTCCCAGCCATCGCCGGCGCAGTTGGCCGCGGTCGAGTCCCTCGTCAAAATGCCAATTGATCTATTCCAGCCGAGCGTCTTCGCCGCTCCCAACGGGCATAGCATTCCCTATCGTCTGCTTTCGCCGGCCGCTCAAAGCCAAGCGAAATTGCCGCTTGTCATCGCGCTGCATGCATCGGGCGGGGTGGGCACCGACAATGTCAGCCAGGTCGGGCCCTTCATCCGGAGCTGGGCCGCTCCCGCGATTGCCCGTGAATTTCCGGCATATGTCGTCGTGCCGCAATTTCCGACGCTCAGCGCGAACTATGCTGGCGACGGCAGTAATCGGGTTGCAAAACCGAGCGATCAGCTTGCTGACGTTCTGGCGTTGGTCGAGGATTTGAAACGGCGCCTGCCGGTTGATCCGCAGCGGGTCTACCTGGTCGGGTTCTCGATGGGGGCGTCGGCGGCGATCATTGCCGCGGCAACGAAGCCCAAGACGTTCGCGGGCGTTGTCGCATTCTCGGGAGTTCCGCCGCAGCGCAGCCTGGCGCAACAAGCGGCGAAGGTCCCGTTCCTGATCGTCCATGGAACGGCCGACCGCGAGAATCCGTATGCCGCATCGAGATCATGGGCCGATGCGTTGGCCAGGGCCGGCGGTTCGCCCATGTTCGTGACCTATGACGGGATGGACCATAAAGTCAGCCCGGACCAGTTCTTGGCGCCGGAATGGCGCACTTGGCTCTTCAGCCAGCGCGCGCCACGATAGCGTCGCGCCGCAAGTTGCTCCGGTGGAGCCTAGGGCAACTATGGGGCGGCATCCGGAAAGCCGACAGGGCCCGGCTTTATCCGTTGGCCTGCAGATAGCGCTCGACGAGACGGGCCCACAGCGCGGCGCCGACGGTCAGGCTGTCATCGGCAAAATCATACTGCGCACTGTGGAGGATCGGTGAGTTGAGGCCATTGCCGAGGCGCAGGAAACTTCCTGGCCTGTGCTCGAGGAAATAGGCGAAGTCCTCGCTGCCTGGGATGAGATGGCAGGTCGCTACCTTGTCGGCGCCGACCAGCTCCTCGGCGACCATGCGCGCGAAGGCCGTCTCGGCTTCGGCGTTGACCACGACAGGATAGCCGCGCTCGTAGTCGATCTCGATCGACGCGCCGTGGCCTTCCGCGACCGAGCGGGCGAGCCTGACGACGCGCTCCTCCAGCAGGTCGCGGATCTTCGGCTCGAAGGAGCGTACGCTGAGCGCCAGCCTGGCCTCTTCAGGGATGACGTTGACGGCCTGGCCCGCATGGATAGTGCCGACCGTGACGACAGCCGTCTGTGTCGGGTCGATATTGCGTGAGACGACAGTCTGCAGCGCGACCACGAGATGGCAGGCGACCACGACCGGGTCGATGGTCAGATGCGGGCGCGAGGCATGGCCGCCCTTGCCCCTGATCGTGATGGTGACCGTGTCGGCGGCGGCCATCATCGGGCCGGATCGCAGCAGGATCGTGCCCTCCGGCGCGCCGGGATGATTGTGCAATCCGAAGATCGCATCGAAGGGGAAGCGCTCGAACAGCCCGTCGGCAATCATCGCCTGGGCGCCGCTGATCTTGCCTGCCTCCTCGGCCGGCTGGAAGATCAGCGTCACCGTGCCGTCGAAGCGGCGCGTGCGGGCAAGGTATTCGGCCGTGCCGAGCAGGACGGCGGTGTGCCCGTCATGGCCGCAGGCATGCATCTTGCCGGGCTGGAGGCTGGCATAGGGAAGGCCGGTCTCTTCGGTGATCGGCAGCGCGTCCATGTCGGCGCGGATCGCGATGCTGCCCGCCCCGGTGCCGCTGCTGAGGCGCGCCACGACACCATGGCCGCCGACGTTGCGGGTCACCTCGTAACCCCAGGCCGTGAGCTTGTCGGCGACATAGCGCGCGGTTTCGGCCTCCTCGTGGGAGAGTTCCGGGTTGGCGTGAAGGTAACGGCGGGTCGCCCTGAGATCGGCCTCCATGGCCTCGAAATCGGAGACGCGGGCGAAGCTGTTGTCGAGCGCGGACATGATCTATCTCGGTCTTTGCGGATGCGACCCGGCACTGGCCGGACTACTGCGGCTACTGCACCGGCCCGAACAGTGGATCGGCGTCTTCGGGAATGCCGATGCGAGCACGGAAGGTCAGAGGAAGCGCGACAGGAAGGCCTGGGTGCGCGGATGGCGCGGATTGTCCATCACCTCCTCCGGCCGGCCCATTTCGACGATCTTGCCGCCATCCATGAACACGACCCGGTCGGCGGCCTCGCGCGCGAAGCCGATTTCGTGGGTCACCACGATCATGGTGAGGCCCTGCCGGGCGAGATCGCGCATCGTCGTCAGGACTTCGCCCACCAGTTCGGGGTCGAGCGCCGATGTCGGCTCGTCGAACAGCATCAATTTTGGCTTGATCGCCAGGGCGCGGGCGATGGCGACGCGCTGCTGCTGGCCGCCGGAGAGCTGGCGCGGATAGCTTGCCGCCTTGTCGGAGAGGCCGACCCGATCAAGCAGGTCGAGCGCCCCCGTCGTCGCGTCCCTGCGGTTCATGCCATGGACGCCGATCGGCGCCTCGATGACATTCTCCAGCGCCGTCATATGCGGGTAGAGATTGAACTGCTGGAAGACCATGCCGATCTTGCGGCGCTGGCGCGCGATGCCGTTGCCCGTGAGCTTCTGCAGCCGGCCGTTGCGCATCCGGTAGCCGATCTGCTCGCCATCCACCTCGATGAAGCCCCGGTTGATGGCTTCGAGATGGTTGATGCAGCGCAGGAAGGTCGACTTGCCCGAACCCGAAGGCCCGAGGATGACGACGACCTCGCCCGGCATCACGTCGAGGTCGATGCCTTTGAGCACCTCGAGATGGTCGAAGGACTTGTGGATGTCGCGCGCCCTGACGAGCGGCGTGGTCGCTGCAGCGGCGGTCAATGGCTTGCCTCCTGCACGGCTGGCAGCGGAGCAGCCGCGCCGTCGCGGCGTTCGCCGCGGCTGTAATAGGCCTCGATATAGCTCTGGCCGACATTGAGGATCGAGGTGATCAGCAGGTACCAGAGGACCGCAACCAGCAGCATCGGGATGATCTCGAAGGTGCGGTTGTAGATCGACTGAACCGAGTAGAGCAGATCGGCCATGGCGATGACGCTGACGAGCGAGGTCGCCTTGATCATGCTGATGAGCTGGTTTCCGGTCGGCGGTACGATCGAGCGCATGGCTTGGGGAATGATGATCCGCCGCAATGCCCGGCCCTTGGTCATGCCGAAGGCCTCGGCGGTCTCGGCCTGGCCGCGATCGACCGAAAGCAGGCCGCCACGGATGATCTCCGCCATATAGGCCGCTTCGTTCAGCGCGAGGCCGACGATGGCGGCGGTGACCGGGGTGATGACCGAGTTGGTTTCCCAACTCGCCAGGTTCGGCCCGAACGGGATTGCGAGCGAGATCTGGGGGAACAGCGTCGAGAGATTGTACCAGAAGATCAACTGCACGAGCAGCGGCGTGCCACGGAAGAACCAGATGAACAGCGACGCGGAGGAGCTCGCGAGAGTGTCCTTCGACAACCGCGCGATTGCGAGCACGAGCCCGAGCGCGGTGCCGATTACCATAGCGACGACCGTCAATCCGAGGCTGACCGAGAGGCCATTGAGCACGGTGCGGTCGAAGAAATAGGCGGCGACGACCGGCCAGCCGAAATTTTCGTTCCTCGCGACGATCAGGCCGAAATCGACGACGATTATGGCCGTGACCGCCCAGAGGATCAGGCGTGCGATCGGGAAGGGGGCGTGCGCATTGACCACGTCCCTCGGGTCGGCGCCGCCCGAGGGTGGCGCTGTCATCGCGGGCTCGCCGCTCATTTCGGCAGGGCCCCGCCCAGATTGAGGCCGGGCTCCTTGAGCATGTTATTCTCGAGCCCCCATTTCTTCATGATCGCGGCATAGGTGCCGTTATCGATCAGGATCTTGACGGCATCGCGCAGAACCGGGCCGAGCGGCGAGCCCTTGGGGACCACAGCGCCCTGATAGAGATCCTCAAACCCGTTGCGTGCACCGACGCCGGTGAGTTCAAGCTGGCCGTTGGCCTGCGCGACGAAATAGGTGAGGGGCGCCTGCGACGAGAAGAAGGCATCGGCGCGCTTGGAGCGGACCGACAGGATAGAGCTCGGCTGATCGGAATAGGACTGCACCTCGATGGGGCTCTTGCCGTCCGCCTTGCACTTCTCTGCCTGGACCTGGATGACGCGCTCGGCCGAGCCGCCGGCCATGACGGCGATGCGGTTGCCGCAGGCGGTGTCGAGCGAGGTGATGCCCTTGGGATTGCCCTTCTGCACCGCGAAGACGACGAATTCCTGGACCCAGTCGACGAAGTCGTTGGCTTCCTGCCGGCTCTTGAAATCACCGACCGGGCCAAAGGCGAACTGGTAGCGCCCGGCATTCACGCCGGCGAGCAGGGCAGGCAGGCCTCCCACCGTCGCATGCTCGATCGTGACGCCCAGGACCTGACCGATGGCATCGGTGAGGTCGGAGCTGGCGCCGCTCATCTCGGTGCCGGTGACGATCTCGTAGGGCGGGAAGGAGCCGTTATTGACCGAAATCATCTTGCCCTTGCTGCGCAGCGTCTCAGGCAGGCGCGCCCGCAGCTCCTCGTTGACCGTCTGCTTCGCGATCGTGCCCTGCTGGGCCAGCGCGGATCCGGCCAGCGTCAATCCGGCGAAGGCGACGGAGGCAATCAATCTGAAATACATGGTGCTACTCCCCATTCTTGTCTGAACTTGCAGGCCGGGCGGTGGCGCCGGCCTGTCGCAACGCTTCTCGGGCGTGTCAGCGGGTGCGCGCTTGCCGCGGGAAAAGCTCGGCCGGTGTCAGCAGGCGCGGCAGGATCTTCTGCTCATGGAGCTCGGTCGCGAAATCGGCGATCATGACTTCGTTCTCGGCGAAACCGCTCGCGCTCCACGAAGAGGGCAGATCGCGGGCGCAACGGCGCAGCTCGTCGAACATCCAGGGTGTCGTATCGGCATATTTCTCGCGCTTCTCGAGCCAGAGCCGCTGCGACTCGTCGATCAACGCACTGAGCTCGTCCATGATCCAGGGGTGGTCGCGGACGAATTCGGCTTTGAAGCCGATCAGGTGCATGCCCGGGATGTAGCCGACCTCGTGGAAATAGGTGGTCTCCGCCGCCCGGAAATCCTCGAGCACCTGACGGAACGGCGAGGCCGGATCGAAGAAGCCCTTGGGCATGAAGGGAGTGAAGACGGCATCGAGCCCGCCATCCCGCAGGAGATCCACCATCGGGCGCTCACCCGGAGCAGCCTCGATCCGACCGGGACGACCGAAGCCGTCGAGGCGGTCGGTGATCGGGTGAGCCTCGGTCAGGCGCCCGGCATACCACATAGCGTCCTCGACGCCGACGCCTTCGCGGCGCACGGCGGCGCGGGTCCAGGTGTTGCCGGAATCGCGCCAGCCTGTGACGCCGATCTTCTTGCCGGCAAGGTCGGCGAGCGTGCGGATCGAGCTGTCCTTGGTCGTCACGATGCAGCGATGACGAAAGCCGCGCATGATGAAGTTCGGCATGCCGACGATCGTGTCGTTGCCGTCATGGCGCAGCTGGGCATAGCGGCTGAATGACAGCTCTGCGGCATCGTAAGCTTCGTCGGTGGCCAGATCGCCGACCAGTGTGCCGACGCGATCGACCTGGATCTTCAGCCGGGGCGAGGAGACGTCGCCAAGAACGAGCGGGGTCATATAGTCCCAATCGCGGAGTGCAAGGCGCAGCGTCACAGCCATGTTGGCAACTCTGAAAAGCTCTCGACAGGCCAAGTGCTAAATGTTCAAAAATAACTGCGCAAATGTTATTATGTTATTGAACATTAAATGGCCGGCAGATGAACAGCTCGATCAGCGCCGACTGGCTCGCAAGAACGATCGTTGATCGCAGCATCCGGGGCATCGCCCTGGAGACCAGCGCGCTGATCAGGGCGGGGGCGCTGCCTGTCGGGGCGCGGCTGCCGGCGATCCGCGACATCGCCTACGAAATGAAGGTCAGTCCGGCGACGATCTCCGAGGCCTGGAGCGAATTGCGCCGCCAGAAGATCATTCGCGGCCGGGGGCGCAACGGCACCTGGGTCAGTGGGGACCGCTTCATCGCCCAGCCGGAACGGCTGGCGAGCTCCGGCGACTACGGTGCCGGCGTGCTGAACCTGTCGCTGGCAATTCCCGACACAGCCCTGCTGCCACCGCTCGCAGAGGCGCTGGCCCATGGCGCAACGGTCGACAAGCTCAACAGCTATGAACGGAGCCGGGTCGTACCGGAACTGCGCGAGGCGGCCGAAGCGCGCTGGCCCTATCGGCCGGAAGCATTCCTCGCCACCAATGGCGGCTACAATGCCGTCTACAATACCCTGCGGGCCCTTGTGGCGCCGGGCTCGGCCGTCGCGATCGAGCATCCGACGGCCATGCGGCTGCTCGACATCCTCGAGGATCTTGGCGTCAGGATCGTGCCTGTGGCCTGCGACGAGCACGGCCCCCTGCCGGCCTCGCTCCGCGCCGCGGCGCAGGAGCGGCTTGCTGCATTCGTGTTCCAGCCAAGACTGCACTCGGTTACGGGGCAGACGGTCAGTGCTGAACGGCTCGCGCTGATCGGCGACATCCTTGCTGAGAGCGATGCGCTGATCATCGAGGATGACGGCGTGGCCGACATCTCGGAGGCACCGCCCGCGTCACTCGGCGTGCGCTTTCCGGAGCGCACCATCCATATCGTCTCTTATTCGAAGACCCTCGGGCCCGATCTGCGGCTCGCGGTGCTGTCGAGTTCGGCTGCGATCGTCGAACAGGTCCAGTCCTATCGGGCCTTCAGCGCGGGCTGGACGAGCCGCCTGCTCCAGGGCGCAACCTCCTGGCTGCTGCGTGACGAGGCGAGTCGGGATATCGTGGCGAAGGCTCGCATCATCTACAAGCAGCGGCGCGACAGGCTCGCTGAAGCGCTAGCCGCGCGCGGCATCCACACCGCGCCCGGAAGCGGCCTTTGCCTGTGGGTTCCGATCATCTCGGAGCCCTTCGCCATGGTGACGCTCGCCGCGCGCAACATCGCGGTCAATCCCGGCAGCAAGTTCTCGGTCCTCCCCAGCGCCCATATCCGCGTCGCGACCGCGACCCTGACCGAGCGCTACGAGGAAGTGGCCGACGCGATCGCTCTCGCCCGGTCCCCCTGATCGCGGGAACGGGGCTGCGCGCCGGTACTGGCGGATGCCGGGGTTTGCGCTATAGCCGGAAGCATCGTCAGCCAGCCGGATTGCCGCCCATGCCTGCCCGCGCCCGTTCCCTTGGTTTGATCTGCGGCTCGCTGCCGCCCGGCCCGCTCAATGCGATTACCGATGTTGCCGGCGTCCGTGTCGGCCACAGGACCATTCGCGACGGGGATATCCAGACCGGGTTCACGGCCATCCTGCCCCATGGCGACGATCTGTTCCGCGAGAAGCTGCGCGCCGGTGTCGATGTCATCAACGGCTTTGGCAAGAGTGCCGGGCTGGTGCAGGTCTCCGAACTCGGCCAGATCGAAACCCCGCTTCTGCTGGGAAACACATTGTCGGTCGGAACTGGCTTCAATGCCCTCGTCACGCGCGCGCTCGCGGCCAATCCCGACATTGGCCGGACGACCGGAACGGTCAATCCGGTCGTGCTCGAGTGCAATGACGGTTTTCTCTCAGACATTCGGGCGCGCGTTCTGAGCGAGAGCGACGCCTTCGCGGCACTTGATGCTGCTATGGCAGGCCCGGTCGAGGAGGGCGCCGTCGGCGGCGGGACCGGCATGAGCGCCTTTGGTTTCAAGGGCGGCATCGGCACGGCCTCGCGCCTGCTCAGGCTGGACGGCAGGGATTATACGCTCGGCGTGCTGGTTCAGGCCAATTTTGGCAATGCGGGAGATCTGGTTCTGCCTGATGGCCGCCGGCCCGTTCCGCCCGCCATGCCGCACGCGGCCGCGCCCGAGCGTGGGTCCGTCATCATCGTGGTGGCGACCGATATCCCGATGGAATCGCGGCAGCTGACGCGCGTTGCCAGGCGGTGCGGTGCGGGGCTGGCGCGGCTCGGCGCATTCTGGGGCAATGGCAGCGGCGATATCGCGCTGGCCTTCAGCACGGCCGGCCGCATCAGCCATCATGAACGCGCCGATCTCGCGCCGATGGTCGTGCTCAACGAGAATCGAATCGATCTGCCGTTTCGCGCGGCCGCCGAGGCGACCCAGGAGGCCGTCCTCAACGCCATGCTCGCCGCGCCGGCGGTGGCGGGGCGAGACGGTCATGCGAGGCCTTCGCTCGCCGACGTTCTCGCCCGCTCCTGAGGGCTCGCTGTCGCCCGCCGCAATCAGGCCGGTTGGGGCGCGCCATCGGCTGGATCGCGGACGGCCTGAACCGTCAGACGCTTCACGTCGCCGCTGCGCGTCGTCCAGTTGATGGATTGGCCGACCGAGAGGCCGATCAGAGCGGTCCCGATCGGGGTCAGGATCGAGATCTTGCCCTGGGCGATGTCGGCCTCGGGCGGATAGACCAGGGTCACGGTGGTGGTCTTGCCCGTGACCTCGTCCTGGAACAGCACTTCGCTGCCCATGCGCACGGCGTCGGCGAGCTGGCGCCCCTTGGCGAGAACGCGGGCGCGCGCCACTTCGTCGGCGAGTTCCGCTGCGACATCGGGAAAGGTGTTGGTCGCGGCAATCGCGAGCTGGGTGAGCTTCTCGTGATCGATTGCGGTCAAGGTGATACGGGGCTTTGCCCCGCCGGAGGTCCGGTTGGTCATGTGAACGTCGTCCTGAATGATTGCGCCCCCGTGGGCAGCGCGTAGCAGTGGAAGATTGCGCGCAGGCGAGCTTGCACGATGCCGGACAATGGCGTCGGGGGGGCTCTCTGCCTTCGGCAGACGCTTTCGTCGCTTGCGCTGATGGTGGATGTGCGGGGCGTTGCCCGCGTCGACCTTAAGTCCGGAATGATGCCGATTCGGCGCCGGAAGGCCGACCGCCCCGAACCCGAGGCGCGCGGCGCGACGAATCCGGGGCTAGTTGCCCGCGATCAGGTTACCTGCCCGGTGCAGGCCGCGACGGAAATTGGAGAAGCGCGCCATCATGTCTCATGACTTAGGCTCGCTGCCCGAATTGTCAAATCACAAGCCTGCCGGAAGGCTGCGATCGCGGAGCGCAACGCTGGCCTGAAACGCGGGGCAAGGCTGGCGGTCCGACTTCCGTCCGGGCCCGATCATGACGCTCGATCATCAGACCGGATGGTATCCAGGCCGATGATCCAACGTGTTGTGTTTGCAGCGGCTTTCCCTAAAGCCGCGATCCACTGTTGGGACCGCTGCCTTAGGCCGCAGCGCTGTAGGGGCCGAGCTGCGCGGCGTGCCGCCGCACGAGTTCCAAACCGAATTCCGTCGGGCGCAGAGCGGGGGACCGGTCGTGAATGGCAAGACCGGCGCGCTCGCCGAAGAGGCGCTTGCCGTAGCAGAGCAGGCTCTCGATCGACTGCATGATGAAGACGATTGCAGGCGAGACGTCGCGATAGGCGGCCTCCGCGCTGGGCTCGTCTCCAGCCATGAAGTGGTTATAGGCGCGTAGCGCGTGATCGATCGTGTCGGGGGCCAGGATCATGCCCGCACAGCCGGCGCGCAGGTTGTCGACCAGTTCGAGGCCGCCGCGACCGTTGAAGACGGGAAGCCGCCCTTCCGTGGTCGTGATCAGCTGCCGAATGTCCACGGCTGGGCCTTCACCCTTGATCAGGCTGATATTCGGATGGCGCGACACCAGTTCGCGGATGTCTTCGGCCGAGAGGCCGCGCCCCATATAGGCTGGTGCATTCTGGATCGCGACGGGCAGGGAGGTCGCGTCAGCGACCCGGCCGAAGAAGCGGATATATTCAGCCGCTCCAAAACTGCCGACCATCGGCGGCTGCAGGATGACCCAGTCGGCCTTCGCAGTCTCGGCTGCCCTGACCTGCTCGATCTGTTCCGCGACGGACGAACCGTAGATCGTGAAGGCGAGCGGCACGCGTCCGGCAGTGTCCTCGGAAACCCATTCCATTAGCGCCAGGCGCTCGGACTGGGTCAGTTTGGACACTTCGGTGGCGAGGCCGAGCGCGGCAATGCCGTGCACGCCCAGCGCAAGGCAGAGCTCCGTCTGGCGGCGCATCGCTGCCCGGTCAAGCCTCTCCTGCTCGTCGAACAAGGCGTAGACCATGGCATGAATGCCGGCGAAAGGCGGCGCGAAGCCCATCTCATATCCTCACGGTAGCGTGTCGTTTCGAAGATCAGATGTTAAACATCAGATGAATGGTTGCAAGCGAAACCCGAGCGTGGCAATTTCATGAAAATGGAGGGTCGAATGTCCCAGGCTCATGGCATGCGGAAAGGCGCGAAGCCCGGAAAGATCGGCGCGATGGTCTCCGCGCTCGGCGCTGCGATCGTGCGCGGCGAGATCGCGCCGGGGGCGGTACTGCCTCCCGAGCACGAACTGGAGGCGCATTACCGGGTTGGCCGCAGCGTCGTCCGCGAGGCGATGAAGACGCTGACCGCGAAGGGGTTGGTGAGCGTCCGCCCGCGCCACGGCACGCATGTTCGTCCGGCCCAGGACTGGATGCTGCTCGACAGCGATGTCCTGGGATGGGTGCGGAACAGCGGGGGGCTCGACCGCAGCCTGTTGCTCGCATTGGAGGAAACCCGCGCGATCATCGAGCCGGCAGCGGCTGCCCTCGCGGCGCAGCGCGCAACGCCTGAGGATGTCTGGCGGATCAATGCCGCGCTTGCGGCGATGGACGACGGCCAGTTCGACCCGCAGGCAGCGATTGCGGCGGACAAGGCCTTTCACCTCGCGATTCTCGAGGCGACGCATAACCCGGTGCTGCGCAGCTTTCGCGGCGCAATCGATGCGATCCTGAGCGCCATCTTCGACATCACCGTGGGCGTCTTCACCGGCAACCTGCCGAACCATGCCGCCGTTGCGCGTGCGATCGAGGCCCGCGACGCAAAACAGGCGCGCGAAGCCATGGAAGTCCTGCTTGGTTACACCTACGGGCACCTGCTCTCGGACGGCGCAATAACGCCGCCGGATCTCAAGAAATCCACCCTTGGAGAAACGCCATGACATTCAAGAGCCTGATGCTCGCCGCAGCGATGACGGCGACGAGCCTTTCCGCGTCCGCCGCCTGGCCGGAGCGGCCAGTCACCCTGATCGTGCCCTGGGCCGCCGGCGGCGGCACCGATGCGGTTGCCCGCATCCTTGCGGCGGGGCTGGAGAAGGAGCTCGGCAAGCCGGTCAATGTCGTCAACCGCACCGGTGGCGGCGGCGTCGTCGGCCATACCGAGATCGTCAATGCCAAGCCGGACGGTTACACGATCGGTCTGGCCACCGCCGAGGTGACGACCTTCTACTGGTCGAACACCGCACCCTTCACCTATGAGAAGCTGACGCCGCTGGCGCTGGTGAACTTCGATTCCGCCGCGTTCAACGTCGCGTCCAACAGCCCCTGGGCCAATCTGCGCGCGGCGCTGGACGACATCCGCAAGCAGCCGGTCGGCCATTTCAAGATGTCGGGCATGGCGGCAGGAGCCGCCTATCACCTCGCTTTTGCCGGGCTGCTGCAGCTCGAGGGCATCGACCCGAAGAGCGTCGTCGTCGTGCCGAGCCAGGGTGCGGCGCCTGGTTTCCAGGAGCTGGCTTCCGGCGGCGTGCAGATCGTTCCGTCATCGCTGCCCGAGGGCAAGCCGATGATCGATGCCGGCCGCGTCAAGTCGCTGGCCGTGCTTTCGAAGGAGAAGATCTCGGCCTTCCCGTCGGTGCCGACGGTCAAGGACGCGATCGGCAAGGACTATGAGGGTGGTACCTGGCGCGGCCTTGCGGCTCCCGCCAATCTGCCGGCCGAAGTCACGGCACGTCTTGTCGAGGCGACCGACAAGGTGGCGAATTCCGACAGCTACAAGAGCTTCCTGGCCGAGCGCGGCTTTGGCTATGCCTTCGCCAAGGGGCCGGCCTTCGGCAGCTTCCTCGTCGAGCAGCACAAGCGCAATGGCGAGATCATGGGCGCGCTCGGCCTGCGCCTGCGCCAGTAGCGCCAGCCCAATCCAGCCCGGCCCCGCGCCGGAGCATGACGCGGCGCTGGCTTGCCCGCGCCGCGTCCACCCCATCGTGTCCTTCGCGCCGGGCAGGTCTCCATGAAATTCAACGATCTCTTCGCCGGGCTGGTGTTCCTCGGGCTGGCCGCGCTCGTCGCGACGGCGTCCTGGCATCTGCCGAACCCTTCGCAGCAACCGCTGGGCCCCTCGGCCTTCCCGCTGATCCTGTCCGGATTGCTGGCGCTTTGCGCTGCGATCCTCGGGGTCAATGGCGCTCGCGCGGTCGACCGCGGCCCGATGCTGGCCCTGGCCGACTGGGCACGCAGCCCTGCGGCGTTGATGAAGCTCGCGCTCGTGCCGGCTGTAGTGCTGTTCTACCTCTGGTTCTCGGAGGTATTGGGCTTCCTCATCACGGCACCGCTGATCCTCGTCGTGCTGTTCATGGCGGGTGGGGTCCGGCCGGGCCCGGCCCTCGCGCTCTCCCTGCTCGCGGCGCTTGCGATGCATTCGATCTTCTATCTCGGTCTCGGCGTGCAGCTGCCGTGGGGGCCCCTCGAACCGATCCGCTGGTGAGGCTGCCATGCTCGATGCCTATGTCACCGCGCTGGGGATGGTGCTCGATCCCTATGTGCTCGCTGTCATCACCGCCTCGGCCATTTACGGCCTCATTGTCGGATGCATTCCCGGCCTGTCCGCCACGATGGCGACAGCGCTTCTGGTGCCGCTGACCTTCTTCATGCCGCCCGTCCCGGCCATCGCCGCGATCGTCACGACCAGTACGATGGCAATCTTTTCCGGCGATATTCCGGGCTGCCTGCTGCGCATTCCCGGCACGCCGGCCTCGGCGGCCTATGTCGACGATTCCTTCCAGATGACGCTGCGGGGCGAGCCTGAGCTGGCGCTCGGCATCGGGCTCTGGTTCTCGGTTCTCGGTGGCCTGTTCGGAACCGCGGTGATGATGGCGGCGTCCCCGGCCATCGCCGATTTCGCGCTTGGCTTCGGCTCGGTCGAGTTCTTCTGGATCGTCATGCTCGGTCTCGGCGGGGCAGTCTTCATTGGCTCTTCGACGCCGCTCAAGGCCTGCATCGCATTGCTGATCGGCCTGATGATCTCGCTTGTCGGCATGAACAATCCGGCCGGCCAGCCGCGCTTCACCTTCGACTCCACCGAGATGCTCGGCGGTGTCTCGCTGATCCCGATGATGGTCGGCATGTTCGCCTGCTCGGAGGTGATGCGCCACATGATCTCGGACGGAAGCGCGCCGCAGATCGTCATCAAGAAGATGGGGCCGATCTTCGCCAATATGTGGCGGCTGACCAAGCAGTACCCGTGGCAGCTTGTTCGCGGCAGTGCGCTCGGGACCGTCGTCGGCATCCAGCCCGGCAGCGGCGCCGACATGGCTGCCTGGATGTCCTATGCGATGAGCAAGCGCTTCTCGAAGACGCCCGAGAAATTCGGCACGGGTCACCCCGAAGGACTGATCGAGGCAGGAGCCTCCAATAACAGTTCGCTTGCCGGCGCCTGGATTCCGGCTCTCGTCTTCGGCATTCCCGGGGACTCGATCACCGCGATCGCCATCGGTGTCCTGATGATGAAGAACATGGCGCCGGGGCCGACGATCTTCGTCAACAATCCCGAGAACGTCTACGCGCTGTTCCTCGTCTTCGTCATCGCCAACCTCCTGATGCTGCCGCTCGGCTGGGCGATCATCAAGGTGGCCTCGCGGGTGCTGCAGGTGCCCCGCAAGATCCTGATGCCGATCATCCTGCTCTTCGCCATCGTCGGCTCCTATGCGATCAACAACTCGCTCTTCGATGTCGGGCTGATGCTGGCCTTCGGTGCGCTTGCCTTCGTGCTGGAGGAGAACGGCTTTCCGGTTGCGCCGGTCATTCTTGGCGTGGTGCTCGGCCCGCTGCTGGAGGAGTATTTCATCAACTCGATGATCAAGTCCGACGGCAGCCTGATCGGCCTGGTCAATCGACCGATCGCGGCGGTGCTTGCGGCGGTGACGGTCGGGATCATTGCCTGGACGATCGTCGCCTCGCTGCGGGCGCCGAAGCATCCCGCAAGGCCGATGCCGCAGGACCTGTGACGCCGCTTGAAGCCAAAAAGGAAGGCCGGCAGCGATGATTGCGCTGCCGGCCTTCTTTCCATTGTGCTCTTTCCCCTGAGCGGACTGTCGGCAAGGGGGTCATCGGCTACCTGTCCCGCTCGTCCTCCGATGAGGGGCTGCTCGCTGTGCAATGACCAGCGATGCAGACCAGTTCGATCACCTTGTGCTCGGTCCTGAGGCAGTTCGCCCGGTAGATGACGATCTTGCCCTGATCGGGCAGCCTGGTGACCTTGGCGTTGGCACAACCGGATTCGAGCAGGGCGCGTTGCAGGTCACCGTCGCTTGCGGCGCCAGGGGATGGAGCGGATATGACGAGGGCAGCGAGTGCCGCGAAGAACCGATCGCGCCCGCTGCCCGCCGAGTTGCGGGTCACCGCCGTGCTTACTTCGCCTTCTGCAGCGAGGTGACGGTGATCTGACCGTTGACGCGCTCGGCGGTGAACTTGACCTTTTCGCCGGCCTTCAACTCCTTGAGCATGGCCGGGTCGGCGGCCTTGAACACCATCGTCATGCCGTCCATGTCGAGGTTCTTGATCGGGCCGTGATCAAGCGTGATCTTGCCCTGAGCCATATCGACCTTCTTGACCGTCGCGCTCACCAGAGCTGCGTCCTGCGCCAGGGCCGCGCCAGCAAGGCTGCCGCTAACAAGCGCGATCGTGAGAAGTCTGCGCATCATGGTCTCCATCGTGATGTGAGGGTTGCCGCGGTCACTTGACGGTGATGGTGCCGGTCATTCCGGCTTCGCGGTGGCCGGGGATCAGGCACGAGAAATCGAACTGCCCGGCCTTGGTGAACTGCCAGACGATCTCCCCGGTCCTCTTGGGGGAGAGGCGCTTGGCGTTCGGATCGTCATGCTCCATGTCGGGGTTCTTCTGCATCTCGACGGCGTGCTTGAGGTTCTCCTCGAGCGTCGCCACGACCAGCTCGTGATCGAGCTCGCCATTGTTGCGCAGCTGGAAGCGGATCTGTTCACCGCGCCGGACCTCGATCCTGTCCGGGATGAACTGCATCTTGCCGTCACGCTCGGCCATGGCGATCTGGATCAGCCGGGCCGGCTTCTTGGGATCGCCCGGCTTGCCATAGGCGGTCTCGTCGCCATGGCCGTGCCCGGCTCCGCCAGGACCGGCCAGCGCTGCCGCGGCGGAGAACATGACGGCCACCGCCGCCAAGCCGAGTTTCGTGAACTGCTTTGACATGGTTCCTCTCCCGAAGGGGTGTCGATGGACGCTCAGTGGTTGGAATGGCCGCCGGCCTTGGCCGCGGGCAGCGGCTTGCCATCCGGGCCGAGTCGGGGTTTGCGCGGATCCTTCACGCGCCAGTCGGCTGATTGCCCGCCGCTGTCGGGCGCAGTCGCACGGGGTGCCTCGGTCAGCTTGGCGCCCTTGTATTCGTAGGCGACGGTACCTTCCGGGTGCTTGAACCAGCCGGGGTCCTTGTAGTCGTTCTTGGCGAGGCCCTCGCGGACCTTCACGACCGAGAACATGCCGCCCATTTCAACCGGGCCGAACTGCGCAAAACCCGTCATCATCGGCAGAGTGTTGTTCGGCAGGGGCATTTCCATCGCGCCCATCTCGCCCATGCCGTTGGAGCCCATCGGCATATAGCCCGGCGCGATCTTGGCGATCCGCTTGGCAATGTCCTTCTTGCCGACGCCGATATAGGTTTTCACCGAGTGGCCCATGGCATTCATGGTGTGGTGCGACTTGTGGCAATGGATCGCCCAGTCGCCGAGCTCGTCGGCGACGAAGTCGAAGGCGCGCATCTGGCCCACCGCGACATCGATCGAGACCTCGTCCCAGGCGGCCGCTGGATCGACCCAGCCGCCATCCGTGCAGGAGACCTTGAACTCGTAGCCGTGCATGTGGATCGGATGGTTCGTCATCGTCAGATTGCCGAAGCGGATGCGCACCTTGTCGTTCTTCGCCACGACGAAAGGATCGATCCCCGGGAAGACCCGGCTGTTCCAGCACCACAGGTTGAAGTCGAGCATCGTGTTGACCTTCGGCACATAGGAGCCGGCCTCGATGTCGAAGGCATTGAGCAGGAAGACGAAATCACGGGCGACGCGGCGGAAGGCCGGGTCCTTGGGATGAACGACGAAGAAGCCCATCATGCCCATCGCCATCTGGACCATTTCGTCCGAATGGGGGTGGTACATGTAGGTGCCGGAGCGCCGCAGCAGGAACTCGTAGACATAGGTCTTGCCGGGCGGGATATGCGGCTGGTTCAGCCCGCCGACGCCATCCATGCCGTTGGGCAGGCGCTGGCCATGCCAATGGATCGTCGTGTTCTCGGGCAGCTTGTTGGTGACGAAGATGCGGACCTTGTCGCCCTCCACCGCCTCGATGGTGGGGCCCGGCGACTGGCCGTTATAGCCCCAGAGATAGGCCTTCATGCCCGGCGCGAGCTCGCGCTCGACCGGTTCGGCGACGAGATGGAACTCCTTCCAGTCGCCGTTCATCCGCCAGGGCAGGGTCCAGCCGTTCAAAGTGGCGACCGGCTGGTAATCCGGCCCGCTGGTTGGAACCAGTGGTGCCTGGGTCGAGGCGTCCGTCATGGTCGGCGCCTCGGGGACCGAAGCGAAGGCGGTGCGGCCGGAGACGGCTGTCGCACCGGCAAGGACGAGGCCGGACGAGCCGATGAAGCCTCTGCGTGACATGGTCATGGTGTCGTTCCTTGCTCGCTAATGGCCTGCGCCGCCGCCGTCGCCACCGGTGCTCGCGGCGGCGGTCGCTCCACCGCCACCGGTGCCGCCACCGCCGATCACGACGTGCTTGAGGTCGGTATGGGCGATCCAGAAATCGCGGCGCGCATTGATCGCGGCGACATTCGACAGGATGCGCCCGCGCGCATCGGTGATGAGCTGCGTCACATCGACGAGCATGCCGTTATAGTGCAGCAGCGACTCGTCCTGGATGATCTTGCGCAGCGGCAGGACGTTGTTCTGGTATTGCCGGGCGATGTCATAGGTGGCGCGATAGCTGGTATAGGCTTCGCGCGCTTCCGAGCGGATATTGACGGCCTTCTCGGCAAGCTTGTTGGCGGCCTGCATATAGTTCTGCTCGGCCCGGACCACGCGCGACTGTCCGAAATCATAGATCGGGATCTCGATCTCGAGTTCGAGCGTGGTGCTGCGCTTCGACTCCCGCTCGACGTCACCATCGGCCAGGGCCCTGCGCCCACGGTCATAGGTGCGCCGGCCGAGCAGATCGACGTCGTTGACGAAGCGGGTTGCGTTGGTGAGGCCCAGCGACTTCGCCAGCGCGTCGAGATCGCCGCGGGCGATCTGCAGATCGATCCGCTTGCGCAAGGCCTCGGCTTCGATCGCCTTGGCACTCTGGATTTGCGGAAGGGGCGCAAGATTGGCGGGGATCTGGAACTTCAGCTCGTCGCCCCACAGGCCAAGCAGCCGCACGAGGCGTTCGCGCTCCTGGCGCTGCAGCAGGCGTGCCTGGCCGAGCTGGGCGCCGAGCTCGGCGTCGAAGGCGAATTCGCGGGCCTGATCGAGCTTGTTGATGCCGCCGGACTCGCCGAGCCGCTTGAACAGCTCGGAGGCGGCGTCGGTGGAGTTCTTGGCCTGCTCGAAGAAGCCGACCTGCGCATTGGCGGCGACGGCCCGGTAATACTGCCGGCGCGTTTCGGCTGCCAGCTTCAGCACGGATTCGGCGGCGCGCAACTGGGCGGTCTGGAATGTCTCGCGGGCGATTGCGGCGCGCGCCGGTAATGTCGCAAGCGCGAAGAGGCTGCCTGCGACCTGGCGCTCGATCTCCAGTTCAAATCGTCCTGAAAGCTTGGAGATGCCAAAGCGGGGATTGGGCGGCAGGCTCGCCGCGACCATCTGCGCCTCGGCAATGCCGAGATCATTGAAGGCGGCTTGCAGGCCGCGATTGTTAAGCAGCGCGATCTGCACCGCGGAATCGGCCGTCAGCGGTTTCCTCAGCAGCTGGTCGACGCGAGCCTTGGCGCTGATCGCCACCCCGGCATCATTGATCTTGACCACGTCCTTCTTCAGCTCGCTGAAGGCGAGATTCTGCGCCGGGCCGATGCCGCCATCGGCGGAGAAGGTCGCGCAACCGCCAAGGAGCGCGGCCATGCCGGCGACAAGGGCGAGGCGGGAAACAGACGGGAAGCGCATGATCGACCGGAAAGGGATGGACGCAGGCGTGGCCACAGTGATCGGTCCTTCGGTCATGGCTGCGGTCCAACGCGCCGATTGAGTTCACGCCAGTCCTTCGGCTCGGCCGGGCGCAGCACGGTGCTGCCGGCAGTGACGCTCTGATAGGCAGGGGCGGGGACGTTCACGTTCGGATCGGCCGGACGTGCGAGATAGTCAGGCAGCGGTTTGCCGGCGCAGGCGCCGAGCACGATCGCAAGGGTTGCGAGGAGGAGTGGTCTTGCAATCATTGCGATTCGGCGTCTCCAGCGGCGTGGTGACGTCTGACTAGCAACGGCGCTCCGGCCGCGTCCGTTACAAATTGTTGCGAAGCGATCCGCGCATTTGGCGCAAGCAGGCGTTATCTTGACCCTTGAGCCGCGTACCGATCACTCCTCGCCCGTCCAGTCGGAAGTCCGAAGTTGAACCCATTCCCTGCAAGCGTTCAGGCCGAGGATCACGGCCATGTGCTGGTGGTCGACGACGACCCGCAGATCCGCCTGCTGGTCGCGCGCTTCCTGCAGCGGCATAGCTATCAGGTCAGCGGCGCCGCCGATGGCGATGCGATGTTCGACATCCTCAAACGCAGCGAGATCGACCTCGTCATTCTCGACCTGATGCTGCCGGGCCGTTCGGGGATTGAACTCTGCCGCGATATCCGCGCGATCTCGCCGGTGCCGATCGTGATGCTGACGGCCCGCAGCGAGGAGAGCGACCGCATACAGGGGCTCGAGGTCGGCGCAGATGACTATGTGACCAAGCCGTTCAGTCCACGCGAGCTGCTGGCGCGGGTTCGGGCCGTGCTGCGGCGCACGCGCATCCGCCGGGGCGAGCCGAGTGATCGCGCCAGCGAGCAGATAGGCTTCGATGGCTGGACGATGGATCTGCGCCGCCGGGAATTGCTGTCGCCGTCGGGAACGCTGGTCGATCTTTCGACTGGCGAGTTCGACCTGCTGCTTGCCTTTGCCGAACACGCCAACAGGGTGCTCTCGCGAGAGGCGCTGATGCAGTTTGCCAAGACGCGCAGCAGTGACGACCCTTTCGACAGGACGATCGATGTCCAGATCAGCCGCCTGCGCCGCAAGCTCGAGGCGGATACGAATGGCAGCCAGCTGATCAAGACCATCCGAGGCTCGGGCTACATGTTCACGCCGACCGTGCAGGCGCGCGAGGGTGAGCCGGCATGAGCAGGTCCCTCCGTCCGCGCTGGCCCGACACGGTTGCGGGCCGCGCCATCCTGATCCTCGTCGCGGCGCTGCTCGCTTTCCATTTCGCCGGCTACTGGGCCTATCGCGTCAGTGTCGACAGCATGGCCAATGTGCAGCGCGACAAGGCGCTGGCGGAGCGCATTGTCACGATCAAGCGCGCGATCGCCGGCAACGTGCACGATGCAGAGCGCGATCGCGTCGCCCATGATCTGTCGAGCGCGAGCCTGGAGGTGCACTGGAGCAATGTCAGCCTCGTCCTCGGTACTGCGCCGAAAACCGAACGCACGCAGGCGATGGCGGCACGGCTGATGGAACTCGCGCCTGAGCTCGCATCGGAATCGTTTCGCCTGGGCTATGCCGATGGCGGGGCCCCAGGCGCCGGAGAGGGAGATGCCGATCGCCATATGATGCTGGTCTCGGTCAGGCTGGACGACGGCTCCTGGGTCAATTTCTCCTCGACGACGCTCGGGGCCGCGCAGCATGCCGACTGGAACGTGCTGGCGATCATGATCTGTTTCGGCGTGGCGATCATCGTCATCGGCGTGCTGCTGCTGCGCTGGGCGACGCGGCCGCTGCGCGACCTGGCGCTGGCAGCCGAGCGCTTCAGCCTCGACCAGGCCCCGACACCGCTCAGCGAGGTCGGCCCCGCTGAGGTGCGCCGGGCGGCGCGCGCCTTCAACACCATGGGCGAGCGCATCCAGCGCCTCGTCGCCGAGCGCATGCAGGCGCTGGCGGCGGTCTCGCATGACCTGCGCACGCCGATCACGCGTCTGCGGCTGCGCTCGGAGCTGATGGAGGACGATGCGACGCGCGATCTGGTCGATGCCGACCTCTCCGAAATGGAGGCGATGATCGATTCGACGCTCGAATTCCTGCGCGGCGGCGTCTCCAGCGAGGCGATCCGTCCACTCGATATCGTCTCGGTGATCGAAACCATCGTCGACGACCATATCGATCAGGGGCGAACGATCACGCTCAGCGGACTCGGTCATGGCCGCGTACTCGGGCGACTGCTCGCCTTGAAGCGCGCCTTCTGGAACCTGATCGGTAACGCGGTGAAATATGGCGATCAGGTCTCGATCGCCATATCGGAGACACCGACCGGCCTGAGCTTCATCATCGAGGATGACGGGCCGGGCATTCCCGAGCAGGAGGTCGAGCGTGCTTTCCAGCCATTCGTCCGGCTCGAGGAATCGCGCAGCCGGGAAACCGGCGGTACCGGACTCGGGCTGACGATCGCGCGCGCGGTCATTCATGCCCATGGCGGCGAGATCTTGCTCGCCAACCGGGCGGAAGGAGGCCTCCGGGTCACGGTGACGTTGCCGACGCTGGCTGCCAGCGAACAGCAATTCGCGGATGCGCTGAGGACGGGGCGCTTTCCCTTGCCGGCCGCGAACCCGGCCCGCTCATGATGTCTATCTGGAGAGAACGATGAAAACCCTTGCTACCGCGCTGACGCTCGCGCTCTTCGCTGCTCCGGCGGCGGCCCAGTCCATCCAGGTCCATCTCAGCCCGAGCTGCGGCTGCTGCAAGTCCTGGGTCAAGCATCTCGAACAGGCGGGGTTCTCGCCCAAGGTCGTCGAGAGCAAGGACATGGCAGCAAGCAAGCGCCTGGTCGGCGTGCCCGATAAGGTCCAGTCCTGCCATACCGCGATCATCGAGGGGTATTTCATCGAAGGCCATGTGCCGGCCCCGGACATCCGCAAGCTGCTGCAGGACAAGCCGGCTGCAATCGGCCTGGCTGTGCCCGACATGCCGGTCGGATCTCCCGGCATGGAGGTCGAGGGCGTGACGCCGGACCGGTATGAGACGCTTCTGGTCGGGGCAGATGGCGAGACGACGGTCTTCGCGAAGCACTGACCTAACCACCTGTGTTTGCAGCGGCCCGAGTAGCGCAATCCACCCTTCCGGCCGCTGCTTCAGCGCTGCAGCGAACCGTCGTTCCAGAGGAGCGCTGCCTGCAATCCCGGGCCGTCTGTGCGGTTGCTCAGGACGAGCAGCGCTCCGACGCGCCTGGCGGCGATGTCGACGATGGTCAGGCCGAGCCCTGTGCCTGTCGGGCTCTTGTGGCGACCGCGGTAGAAGCGTTGCTTGACCAGGCCGAGTTCCTCCTGGGGGATGCCGGGGCCCTGGTCGAATACCGCGACGCCGCGACCATCGGCCGTCGGACGCCAGGACACGACACCACCGCCCGGCATATGCTGGATCGCGTTTTCGTGCAGGTTGCGCAGCGCCAGGGCGAGGCTCTCGCGGTCGCCTGGCACATCCAGGGCTGCGAGCCCAGGGTCGATTTCGACGTCGATGCCGGCCGCCGGAGCCGCATTGTCGATGATCTCGGCGAGGAGCCCGCTGACCCGGACACGGCCCGAGGCCGGACCTTGCTGTTCCGTTTCGAGCTTKGCGAGCGTTAGCAGCTGCCGAACGAGGCGGGCCGTCCGGTCCACTGAGATCAGGATCTGGCGTAGCGCGCCTTCCCTGATCGATGCGTCGGTTGTGGCCAGTGCGATCTGCGCCTGCGTCTTCAAACCAGCCAGCGGGGTTCGCAATTCATGGGCGGCGAAGGCCGTGATCTCGCGCTCATGGCGGCGGGCGGCCGCAACCTTGTCGAACAGACCGTTCAGCGCCTGCGCGAGCGGCCTGACCTCGATGGGGGCTTCGGCCGCCGCGAGGGGACGCATGTCCTCGGCGTCACGGGACTTGAGTTCCGCAGCCATGGTCGCGAGCGGGCGCAAGCCCCGGCCGAGGCTGAGCCAGATCAGCAGGCCGAGCAACGGGGCGATCAGCAGCGCGGGCGCGAGAAGCCCGGTGATCAGGTCGTTGACCAGCCCATGACGCAAGCCGATGCGATCGCCGACCATGACGCGGATGCCCTTCTGGGCATCTTCGACCGCGTAGACCCGCCAGCGTTCGCCATCGACCGTTCGATCGGAGAAGCCGGCGGCCTGATCGGTCAGCTGGGAGCCCGGCGCGCCGCTGGAACGGGCAACCAGCCGGCCGTCGAGAGACCAGATCTGGCAGGATAGCTGGCGCTCGTAGAATGCCGGCTCGACCGTCGCGCCGGGTAGTCCGGCGATAGCGGTGTCCGGCATCCGGCCGGCGTCGACCAGCGAATGCACCATCTTCGCCGCCTCCTGCAGGCGGGTGTCGAGCACATGCTCCAGCTTGGACCTACTGTCGAGATAGATCCAGGCGACCGCGCTGAGCCAGATCAGCCCGGTGGCGGCAATCAGGATGACGAAGAGGCGCGTGCGCAGGGAGGTCATGGCCCAGGCCTCATTTCGTCACCTGTCTCATCCGGTAGCCGAGGCCGCGCACGGTCTCGATCGCGTCGCGGCCGATCTTGGCACGCAGATTGTGGATATGGACCTCGACGGCGTTGCTCTCGATATCCTCCTGCCAGCCATAGAGCCGGTCTTCGATTTCGCCCTTCGAGCGGACCGCGCCAGGACGCTCCATGAGTGCCGACAGCACTGCGAATTCGCGCCGGGAGAGCGTGACGGGCGTGCCGGCAACGCTGGCAGCAAGCGTTGCGGGGTCGAGCATGATGGCGCCCGCAGCCATGACGGGCGCGGCTCGACCGGCATTTCGGCGCGCCACGGAGCGCACCCTGGCCGCCAGCTCGTCGAGATCGAAGGGTTTGCCGAGATAGTCGTCAGCGCCGGCATCGAGGCCGCGGATCCGGTCTGCGACCTCGTCGAGCGCGGTCAGGAGGAGTACGGGCGTGCGGTCGGACTTGCCCCGCATCTCCTTCAGCACGTCGAGCCCGGACCCATCCGGCAACATCAGGTCGAGCACCACGGCGTCAAAACAGGAGGTCGCGAGCGCGGCCAGCGCCTCGGCGCAGGTCTCGACGCGGTCCACCGTCGCGCCGGCAAGCCCGAGCCCGACCTTCAGCCCGTCCGACAGAACAGGATCATCCTCCACGACGAGGATACGCATTTCGGTTCTCTCCATTGGCCACGCCCTCCCTCGCTGGCGCGGCTTAAGGCTGGCTTAAGGTGGATTTCCGACCCCGGGGCATCCTTTGCGCAGCGCATGGCCATGCCGTCCGGCGTGCCGTGCGGTGCCAGACCTCATTCGTCCATCCGGACCCGGAAGCCTGAGCGGAACCCAGCATGAATCGCAGAAACCTCATTCGTATTGCGGCCGCGCTGGCCGCTGCGCCCTTCATCTCGCCCATGGCGATGGCCCAAACCATCGATGTCGAAGCCATCCTCAATGATCCGGAAGCGCCGGCTGGCGGGAACCCGAAGGGCGATGTCACGATCGTCGCCTTCCTCGACTACAACTGCCCCTACTGCAAGAAATCCGCCCCCGACCTCGCGCGCGTCGTCAGGGAGGATGGCAAGATCCGCCTTGTCTACAAGGAATGGCCGATCCTGGGCGAATCCTCCGTCCTTGCGTCGCAGATCGCGCTCGGTGCCGGCTATCAGGGGCGCTACGAGGCCGTTCACAAGGCTCTGATGGGGCTTCCCGGCCGGCTGAGCTCGAAGGACACCATCCTGACGGCGGTCAAGGGCGCAGGCGTCGACATGAACCGCCTGCAGGCCGATCTCGATGCGAATGCAGAGAAGATCACGGCACAGCTGCGGCGCAATCTGGCGCAAGCGGATTCGCTGGGCCTGCAGGGCACGCCAACCTATCTGGTCGGACCGTTCCGGACCTCGACGCTCGACTACAAGGGCTTCAAGCAGGTCGTCGCCGATGCACGCGGAAAGCAGGCGGCACGATGAGGTTGCAGACTCGCTCGGCGATGCTGCCATCGCGCCGCAAGGCGGTCAGGATGGTCCTCTCCGCCGTCGGCTTTCCGCTTCTGGCCGGCGCCTGCACGACGACATCGCTGCCGCCGCCGCAGATCGCGAATACCATCCCGACCGTCGACCCGCTGGCGGCTGAGCGCTATGCGGCGCTCGACAATGAACGCTTCTCCGTTCCTGCCGTTTCGCTTGAGGATCTGAAGCCGGCCTATATGCGCCAGCTCGTCGATTACCGGACCCGCGAGCAGCCCGGAACGATCGTCGTCGATCCCGAGGCACGCTTCCTCTATCTCGTGCAGGAGGGCGGCAAGGCGCTGCGCTATGGCGTCGGGGTCGGCAAGGAGGGGCTTGAATTCACCGGGACGGCGCGCGTCGAGCGCAAGGCGCAATGGCCGCGCTGGACGCCGACGCCGGACATGATCCGGCGAGAGCCCGGCCGTTATGCGAAATGGGCCGGCGGCATGGCAGGTGGCGCGAGCAATCCGCTCGGCGCCCGGGCGCTCTATCTGTTCAAGAACGGCAAGGACACGCTCTACCGCATCCACGGCACCAACGAGCCCTGGACGATCGGCGAGGCCGTCTCGTCAGGCTGCATTCGAATGATGAACCAGGACGTGATCGACCTGTATAATCGCGTTGCCGGCGGCTCCAGGGTGGTGGTGCTCTGACCGCGTGACGTGCCTCTTGCGGGTTTTCAATATACATTATATGATATTGTATATTGAAGACCCGCAAGAGGAGCGACGCCATGCCGACCGTCAGGATCAGCGACAGGCTCACCATTGGTGGCCAGCCATCGCTTGCCGAGTTTGCGCAGCTCGCAGGCGAAGGCTTCGCGACGGTCGTCAACAACCGGCCCGATGGCGAGGAGGCCGGGCAGCCCGGCACCGAGGCCGAGGCGTCCGCCGCAGCTGAAGCCGGGATTGCCTATGCGCACATACCCGTCACCGGGCCGACCATCACCGAGGCCAATGTGCGGGCATTCCAGAGAGCGGTCGCCTCGGCATCCGGACCGGTCTTCGCCCATTGCAAATCCGGAACGCGCGCGTTGACCCTGCACGCGCTGGGCGAGGTTATCGACGGGCGCCTCGAGGCGGCGGATGTCCGGGCATTCGGCGAGCGGCTCGGCTTCGATCTCAAGGGCGCGCAGGCCTGGCTCGCTGCCCGAGCGCTGCCGGCCCGGCCCGAGGTCAAGGGGTTCTACGAGCCGCGCAGCGGCAGCATCCAGTATGTCGTCTCGGATCCAGCGACGAAGAGCTGTGCGATCATCGACCCGGTGCTCGACTATGACGAGAAATCCGGGGCGACCAGCACGGCGAGCGCCGATGCGCTCCTGTCGCATGTCGCGGCGCAGGGGCTGACCGTCGCGTGGATTCTCGACACCCATCCGCATGCCGACCATTTCTCAGCCGCGCATTATCTGAAGCAGAGGACCGGGGCGCCGACCGGCATCGGTGCGCATGTGGTCGAGGTGCAGAAGCTTTGGAAGAAGCTCTATAACTGCCCGGCGCTGCTGACCGATGGTTCGCAATGGGACCGGCTGTTTTCTCATGGCGACCATTTCAGGCTTGGCTCGATCGATGCGCATGTCCTGTTTTCGCCCGGCCATACGCTGGCCTCGATCACCTATGTGATCGGCGATGCCGCCTTCATCCATGACACGCTCTTCATGCCGGATTCCGGCAGCGCCCGGGCCGATTTCCCCGGCGGCAGCGCCACAGCGCTCTGGGCCTCGATCCAGGATATTCTGGCGATGCCTGACGAGACCCGGCTCTTCACCGGTCACGACTATCGGCCGGGCGGACGCGAGCCGCGCTGGGAGAGTACGGTCGCAGAGCAGAGGCGAGCGAACCCGCATGTCGCGGGGATGGACGAGGTGGGCTACGTCGCGCTGCGCGAGGCACGCGACAAGACATTGCCGATGCCAAAGCTGATCCTGCATGCGCTGCAGGTGAATATTCGGGGCGGGCGCCTGCCGGAGCCGGAAGACAACGGCCGGCGCTATCTCAAGATCCCGCTCGATGCGCTCGAAGGTGCCGTCTGGTGACCCTGTCGAGCGAGGTGACGAAGCCAGTCGATATGGCGGCCCGCGCGGACGAGGTCGCGGGACTGCTCAAGACGATGGCCCACCCGGCGCGGCTGATGCTTGCCTGCATGCTTGCCGAGGGAGAATACGCCGTCGGCGAACTGGAAAGCCGGCTCGGCATTCACCAGCCGACGCTCTCGCAACAGCTCACGGTGCTGCGGGAGGCGGGAATTGTCGAGACGCGGCGGGAGGGCAAGCAGATCTTCTATCGCCTGACGGCGGACAAGGCGGCGCTGCTGATCCGCGCGCTCTATGACATCTTCTGCGAGCCGGAGGCCCCGCAACCATGAGTTACTGGCCCTCGCTCTTCGGCGGCATGCTGATCGGGCTCTCTGCGGCGCTGCTGCTGCTTCTCAACGGTCGCATCGCCGGCATCAGCGGCATCGTGGGCCGGCTGGCGCAGGGCGCTCAGGTGCCGGCCAACGCCGCTTTCCTGATCGGGCTCCTGGCCGGTCCGGTTCTCTTCGCCATCGCCTTCGGCCGCTGGCCGCAGGTGACGATCGCGGCCTCCTTGCCGATCATCCTGATTGCGGGGCTGCTGGTCGGCTTCGGCACGCGGATGGGCTCGGGCTGCACATCGGGCCACGGCATCCTCGGGTTTGCGCGATTCTCCCGCCGTTCGATTGCCGCGACCGTCACCTTCCTGGTAGCCGGAATCGCTGCGGCCACCCTCATGAGGCTCGTCGGATGACACAGCGCTTGCCACGCCTGTTCGTCGCGCTTGTCGCTGGCGCCATGTTCGGCTTCGGCCTTGCGCTGTCGGGCATGCTCGATCCGGCCCGGGTCATCGGCTTCCTGGATATCGGGAGCGGTCATTGGGACCCGAGCCTCGCCTTCGTGCTCGGCGGCGCTCTTGCCGTTGCGCTCGGTGCGATGGCGCTGGTGCGGCGAATGAAGCGTCCCGTCCTCGACGATCATTTCCATATCCCTGTGTCCGGCCAGGTCGACCGGCGGCTCATCCTCGGATCTGCTCTGTTCGGGCTCGGCTGGGGCATGGCCGGCTTCTGCCCGGGTCCGGCGATTGCCGCGCTTTCCATGGGGTTTCTGCCGGTCGTACTGTTCGTTGCGGCCATGCTGGCCGGCATGACGATTCATKACCGCTTCGTCGCCGCCGGGACTGCAGGCGGTTGATTCGATCCGTGTCAGTCCGGATCTGAGCCCTCAACCCAGCTTCGGATTCTTTGGCGCATGGAGTTTGTCCTGCCGCTCAAAGGGGCTGAGTGGCAGGGTCCGATCGCGGCGACTTCCTTGAGTGGCGCAGGCCCCGCGCCTGCGATCAGCGGCTCCGTCCGAATATCGCCACGCTTGTTACTCCCACTGGCCGATCTGCGGTGCCAAACTGCCTGACGATCAATGGCGAGCAATGAGCGCCAAATGGAAGCGTGTTGCGTCCTGAAGGTGCGGGAGATCGCCTAAACCAGGAGGTTTCAGAGGCCATGACACAATCAGCCGAGAGCGGACGGAAAGGCGGACAATCGGTCATGCGGACACCAGCGGTCGTACCGTCGCTGGCATGGGAGGAAGCCCGCAAGCAACTGCTCGTGAAGGAAAAAGCCCAGACCCTGGCCCGTGACGCCCTGGCCGCCGAGCGGCGGCGCATGCCGTGGACGGCCGTGACGAGTGCGTATGCGTTCGAGGGGCCTGCGGGCAAAGCCAGCCTGCTCGACCTGTTCGACGGTCGGCGGCAGTTGATCGTCTACCGCGCCTTCTTCGAGCCGGGCGTTTTTGGCTGGCCGGACCATGCCTGCCGGGGCTGCTCCATGGTGGCCGACCAGGTTGCGCATCTCGCCCACCTGAACGCCCGCGACACCACCCTCGTCTTCGTCTCGCGTGCGCCGCAGGCGGATATCGTACGGCTCAAGGAGCGGATGGGCTGGACAATGCCCTGGTTCACCCTCACGGACGGTTTCGATGCCGATTTCGGCGTGGACGAATGGCACGGCACGAACGTGTTCTACCGTGACGGTGATCGGGTGTTTCGCACCTATTTCATCAATAACCGCGGCGACGAGCAGATGGGGAACACCTGGAACTATCTCGACATCACGCCGCTGGGCCGGCAGGAGGTCTGGGAGGACTCTCCCGCAGGCTATCCGCAGACGCCAACCTATAAGTGGTGGAACTGGCACGACAGCTACGTTGCCGACGCGGCGCCCGACAAAAAATGGGTCGAGGTGTCGGATGCCGGAGAGGCTGCCTTCCGGGACCGAAAGGCAGATCCAACGGCGTGAGCCGTGCCTCACGCCGTTTCCGAGTTCTGCCGGGAGAATTTTACGCCTGCGCTGCCATTGAGCGTTCAGGCGCCTGAAACGGTGTCCTGAATGTTGCAACGCGGTTCTGGCCGACGCGAGCCCTGCGGGTCTGGCCGGTCATGACATGGAGGTCGATGGCGCATCAGCGACGCAGATCGGCGAGGTCCGCCTCGATCACTGCGACCAAACCGGTGGGCAGCCAAAGGTACTGCATCTTGGCGCCAAGCTGAGATTGCGCCGCCCTATCGACGAGAACGCTGCCGAAGCCCGGCTGTCCGGAAGGCGTGACCACGTCGGGGCCGCCGATCTCTTGCCAGGTTATGAAAAGCTGCTCCTGCCGAACCTCGGTGGAAACCGACACGGACCCGCTTTCGCTGGACAGCGCACCATACTTGACCGCATTGGTCGCCAGCTCATGAAAGATCAGCGCCAGCGCGGTCGCTGCACTCGGGCCGACCGCAGCATCCTCTCCTTGAATGGTCACGCGATCTGCGTGGCCCTCGCGATAAGGGTCGAGCAGGCGTGACAGCAGCAGCGTCAATCCTCCGTCGCCGATCTMCTTGTCGACGACGAAGGCATGGGCGCGATGCAGGGCCTGGAACCGGCTCTGCAGTTTCTCGGCGAAGCCCTTGCTCGCCGGCTCGAAGCGGGCCGCCATCCGCACCAGACTGTTCACAACGGTGAAGATGTTGGCGATTCGATGCGAAAGCTCGCGGGCGATCAGCTCACGCTGCTCTTCGGCGCGGCGCCTTGCTGTAATGTCGATATGGGCCCCGACGAGGCGAACCGCGCCGCCATGCTCGTCTCTGGTGATTTCGGCCTTAGCGAGGATCCAGCGCGTCTGGCCGTCACTTGGCCTGATGATGCGATACTCGACTTCGTACTCGGTGGCAGGGCTTTTAACGGTGGCGAGGAAATGGCCCACGACACGCGCGCGGTCATCGGGATGAATCCGGGCAACCCAGGCCTCGTGGCTTTCATGGATCGCGTCCGGCGGTAATCCGTGGACGGCCAAATACTCTGGCGAGCGGACATTCTTGAATTCACCGTGGCGCAGGTCGACCTCCAGGCCGCCGATCTGACCGATGCGTTGGATGCGTGCGAGCTCGGCTTCGCGGGCGCGAAGTTTGCTCTCGGCCGATTCACCTAGGTTGTTCAACATCTTGTCCCGGCTCAATCGGCGCAGGATCCTATATGTCGCCGTGCTTGACCACCCGCAATGTCATTGGACATGGCGTGGCAGCTTTCGCTGTGATCAGTTGGGAAAGCGGGGCTTCAGCGCGAGGGCCCGGCTCCTCCTCACAATCCCTGGCGGGCCTCGATCATGGTGCGAGCCGCCTCGCGCAAATTCGCGCGCGAGGCGTCACGCGAATAGAACATGTGCCCGCCGGGAAGGACCTGCAGCTTGACGCGGGCAGGATCGCCCAAGGCAGGCAGTTGATCGAGAAGCAGCTTGGTCTCGAAATAGGGCGTGACGAGATCGGTGAATCCGTGTGCGACGATGACCTCGAGGCGGGGATCGAGCGCGAGCACATTGCGGAGCTCGCGGATGGATTCGCGGTCGCCGCGACCCTGGCCATAACTCCAGCGGCGGTTGACCTCTTCGTTCAAAAGAAAGTAGCGCCCTTCGGGCCGCCAATTCAGATCGCTCGCATAATGACTGAGCATTGCGCTCGTCAGGGGGGCCGTGATCGCGCCCAGCACGGCGTCCGGCGCCCGGCCGCGCGCGGCTTCGGGATCGGGGTCGAGGGCCGCGACGTTTCCATCATAAGGACTGCCGACAAGCCCCTTGTTGCGGTCCAGCTCGCGCAGAAAGGTGGTTGCATCGACCTTGCCGCCCATGCGCTCCACGAGAGCTCGGTCGAGCCCTGTCAGCGCTGAGACCCTGTCGGCCAGTCGTTTGGTCGCGTCGCTGTCGCGTGGCCCCTTCAGGAGATCGGCGAGATAGTCGCCGGCAGCATAGTTTTCGGCCTCTGCGAGCGTCTGGTKGGAGAGTTTGCCTTCGCGCTCCAGCTTCACCGCGGCCATCGCCGGGAGCGACACCACCCAGCGAAGCGGCGAGCTGCCGGCGTCGCGCTGGTAGGTGAAGTCGAGTACCGGGGAGAGCATCACGATGCCGGAGACGCCGACACCGTCGCCGGTCTGCAACTCGCTGGCGATCTTGGGGGCGCGGAACCCGCCATAGCTCTCGCCGACGAGGAATTTCGGCGAAGCGAGGCGGTCGGTCAGCCGCAGCCAGTTGGTGACGAAGCGTGAGAGCGACTTGTAGTCTCCCTCGACCGACCAGAGCAGCCCGCGTGCCTCATCGGTGCCGGCGGCGAAACGGCTGAATCCCGTGCCCACCGGGTCGATGAAGACGAGATCGGTGAAGTCGAGCCAGGTATCGGCATTGTCGACGACGAGGGGCGGCATGGACGGGGCGTCGCCCTGCCGGCCGAAAGGCAGCCGCTTCGGCCCCATCAGGCCGAGATTGAGATAGGCAGAGGCGGCACCAGGTCCGCCGTTGAAGGCAAATGTGACCGGGCGCGACGAGGCGGGGACGCCCTGACCACGGTCGAGCACATAGGCGATATAGGCGATTTCGGCGAGCTTGCGGCCGGACTGATCACTGACCGGCAGCGCGCCGGCCGTGGCCGTATAGCGCAGCGTACGGCCGGGCAGGGTCAATTCGTGACGCGTGACGGAAGGCGGCGGCAGGGCTACGCCCTGGCCGGTGACAGGGCGAGACTCCTGCCGATTTGCCTGCGCATCTGCTGGGCCCTGATCCCGCCGCGCCGGCGCAGTCTCCTGCGCTCGCGCCTGGTCCAGGAAAGCCAGAGGCGCTGAAATGGACAGCCCGGCAACGGCAAGTGCGAAAAGCGCGCGAAATCTCATGGCATGTCCCGATGACGATCCCCAAGAACTTAAGCTGATCCAATGCGGAACATGCCAAACATCTCGCATCACGAAGCCGTTAGGTTCCCTGGGCGAGGTCGCTTCGGTAGCGCATCTGCGTGATGGTTGTCGGAGGTCTAATGGCTGTTGGATTGCCGACCATGCCGGCGTCCCAAGGGCGACTTGGCCACGCTGACTGGCTGAGCCGAACTGGTGCCCTGTCAAGATCTCGGGAACATGTTGGCGCTTCCGCCGTATAGGGTTTGACCTTATCGGAACCCCCGATCGATGAAGCTCACCGATCTGCACGTAATGGTCCTTATGGTGCTCGTACTCGGTGCGGCCCCTGTGTCGGCCTTGACGCCCGATCAGATCAACACGGCGACATTCGCGCGACCGATCCGTCAGGCGGCGAACGGGCCCGATCCCTTCATCGTGAAGGCTCAGGCCCTGCTCAGCCGGCGCAGCATCTCGCCCGGCGTGATCGATGGCGTCGATGGCGAGAACTTTCGCAAGGCGGTCGCGCAGTTCCGGCGCCAGGAGAACCTAGGCGAAAGCGACGAGCTGGACGAGGTCGCGTGGCTCGGTCTCGGCGGCGATACCGATCAGGATGTCGTGGTCGAATACAAGCTGTCCGAAAAGGACACGGAATACAAACTCGCCGACGCCATTCCCCGGGACTACGCCAAGCAGGCCAGGATGAAGCGGCTCTCCTACACGAGCCCGCAGGAGATGCTCAGCGAGCGCTTTCACATGAGCGAAGGGCTATTGATGGCGCTTAATCCCGAGCAGCGCTTCACCAGCGCTGGCCGCGGAATTTACGTCATCTCTTCCGAACGCTCTCTCCAGAAGGGCGCTGCCAAACGGGTCGATGTCGTTAAGAGTACGGGCATGGTCGTCGCTTATGGCGATGGGGACACCATCCTTTCCAGCTATCCGGCAACAATCGGAAGCACTGACACGCCCTCTTTGAGCGGGCAGTACAGGGTCACGCGCATCGCGAGGAACCCGAGATACACCTACAATCCCGAGAAAAACTTCCGGCAGGGCAAGAACGATGAAACCCTCGTCCTTCCGCCCGGACCCAATGGACCGGTTGGAACCGTCTGGATCGCTTTGTCGGAACCGACATACGGCATACACGGCACGCCGGAACCCTCGCGGGTCAGCAAGACGACGTCGCATGGATGCGTGAGATTGACGAACTGGGATGCGGAGGAGCTGGCCGACCTCGTGCGCCCGGGTGTGCCGGTGCGATTCCTGGATTGAGGGCGGTGTCAGGTCGCCAGAGACGGCGAGTTCTCGCAGGGATCGCGCTAGCCATTTCTCTGTTCATGTTCGGCTTCGGGGCGCTGGCGCGCGACAGCCAGGCAAAAGTGCAAGGCGTTTCGCAATCGGATCCAGCACGCGTGCTCGCGCCGCTGCCTCCGCCGCGGCCGAGCAGATTGGCCCCGCAGGCTGACTCCACTGCAAACGGGAATTTGTTGGAACAGCGTGTTCCGGCAGTTCCATCGACCTGTATCAGGGCCTTCGAGGAGAGCGGGGGTTTCGTATTGCCCTCGCAGAACGGCGCAAGCACGGGGGAATGTGCGATCGAGGATCCGGTGACGTTCCAGCGCTTGACCATGCCCGACGGTTCCAGGATCGAGTTGGACAGCGCGATCACCGTGCGGTGCTCTCTTGCGCTCGAGGTTCTCGCCTGGATCCGCGACGATCTCGCTGCGCTGGCGAGGCAGGAGAACGCCCGGCTTGCGAAGCTGACAGGGGTCGGCGGATATGCCTGCCGGTCACGAAACGCCGATACAGGTGCGCCGATCAGTGAGCATGCGAGCGGCAACGCTCTCGATGTCGGCGGGTTGCTGATGCAGGATGGCCGCGCCGTGGCATTCGCGGGTCAGGAGCCTCTGTCCCGCTCAATGCGCGACGCGGTGCAGAAGAGCGTCTGCCAACGGTTCGCCACCGTGCTCGGCCCGGGAGCCGACAGTTCCCACAAGGACCATCTTCATCTCGACATGCGCCAGCGCTCGCGAGGGTTTCGCATTTGCCAGTGGACGGTCGAATGAAGAGCAGTCCTGTTCTCCCCCCAGTCAGCATGCCAGACGCCGTCGGCGGAATGCCGATGGCGACGCGCTGGCGCCATGGCTGACGGTCAAGCCGGGTTCGCCTTCGCAGGCGGCGCGGGTGCCGCTTCACCGTCCGACCGCTCCCAGCCGAAGACGCTCCGGCCACCATACTCGGCGGAGCGCAGTCTCTCCTCCGTGACATACTCATCCAACGTCGGACCGGAGACGACGCGCTCCAGGCGCCGGCTTTCCCGGTCCAGACGTGCGATGGCAGCGAGCCTGTCGTCCTGACCGAGTTTCGCCCGATCGATGGCGGATTTCAGCACCGCGATCGTCTGGTCGTAGACCTTGGTGGGCACGGCGAACGGCTGTCTGTCCTTGCCGCCATGGGCGAGAGAGAAGCGCGCAGGATCGGCGAACCGGCACGGCGCGCCATGGATCACTTCCGCGACCATCGCAAGCGAACGGACCGTGCGGGCGCCGACGCCGGGCACGAGCAGCAATTCCGAGAAATCGGCGGGGGCGCTGTCGGCGGCTGCGGCGAGCGCACCATGGAGCCGTCGCGCAATCACGTCCTTGGGCCTGACCTCGTGATGTGCCGGCATGACGAGATGAGGTAGGGAAAGCTGCGCCGGCGACAGGACCGGCGGCGCCCGGTCGCGCTCCAGCGCCGCAAATTCCCTCACGATCCCCGACGGTCCGATGTCGCGCAGCAGATCGATCTGGCCGTTGCGGGAGAGGGCGGCGCGCCTGTCGGTCAGATTGATGATGCTGCCCTGGTTCTTGCCATCGATGGCGGCATGTGGCGCCTCGACGAAACTGCCCAGCCCTTCAGACTGCCAGTGATAGCGCCGGGCGAGGCCGCCATCGCCATTCATGCCCTGCTGCACCACGACCCAATGGCCGTCATTCCCGACGAAGAAGCCATGGAGATAGAGGTCGAAGCCGTCCTGCACGGCGGCACTGTCGACCTTGGCGACCAGCCGGCTCGCGGTGGCGAGCGCCTGTCCGTCGAACCCGACCCTCGCTCCAATCTGTTCGAGCTCGGCCGGTGTCTCGCGCGAATGGCGGCCCCGCCCGCCACAGACATGCAGGCCCAGCTCGCCCGACAGCGGAGCCAGCCCACGCTTGAGCGCGCCTATCACGCTGGTGGTGATACCCGACGAGTGCCAGTCCATTCCCATCACCGCCCCGAAGGACTGGAACCAGAATGGATGCGCCAACCGCCGCAGCAACTCGTCGCGGCCATAATGATGGATGATCGCCGCGCAGATGACCGCGCCGAGCTGCGTCATGCGCCGACCGAGCCAGGCGGGCACGCGGCCATGGTGGAGCGGAAGGTCGGCGCTGCCGGATCGCCGGGTCATGGCGAAGTCTCGCGAACGAAAGAGGAACGCCTGATATAGCCCGGCCTGTCCCCGCTTTCTACAGAAATTGATCCTCGTCGAGGCGGCTGGTCCTGTCGCTCCGTTGCGCCCGACCGCCGGTCGTCGCCGTGCACATCAAGATTCCGTTCAAATCCCGGCTATCTCGGCTGCAACCAACTTACCAATCCCCGGCAGGAAGCCGTCATCCTCTCCGATCGCTTCGCCCTGGGTGAAGACGGTCAGGATGAAGTCCTCGCCGCCAGGCAGGATGGCGCGCATCGTGTCGTGGCGGCGAAATTCGGCGCGTGCATCGCCCAGCCAGCGGGTCCGTCCGGCCTTGGACCAGATCCGCGAACCGTCCGGCAGGCCGCCGCCGAGATATCCGAGCAGTTGATAGGCGCCGCGGGCCCGGTCGGGACTTTCCTGGTCGCGAATGAGGTGGTCGCGCACCCGCTTCAGGCGAGCTTCCGGCAACAACGAGGAGCCATAAAAGATCTCTGACATCAGACGCGCCATTGCGATCGGCGTCAGGCGGTTGTGGCCGATGGGAGAGAGATCGAGCCCGATTTTCTCGCGGCCGTAGCGCAAATCATCCATCAGCTTCTGGTCGAGATTGATGCCGACCAACTCGGACCAGCCCAAGCCGGCGAAGAAGCGGTTGATCTCCCGGCGGCGCTCGCACCAGTCGGCCAGGGCCTCCCCCTGCAGCAATGTGTCGCCGGTCGTGCCGGTGAGCAGGTCGATGATGTAGTTCGTTGCCGAATTGGACGACCAGAGGATCATGTCGCGCATCGCGCGGTCGAGTTCCTCATGCTCGGTCAACCGTCCCTCCGTGAGGGCCGCCTGCGCCGCGACGAGGTGAAAGACCTTGACCAAAGAGCATGGGTAGCTCCGCCAGTCGGCATGGCGGGCAGCTCCAACCGGTTTCTCACCAGCAGGCTGAGGGCGCAGCAGGACATAGGCGAACTGGTCCAGCGGGACACCACGTCCGGAATAGATCGAAGACGCATGGGCCTCGATGGCGCGGCCGATCCGCTGCAGTTCTGTATCGTCGCGAAAGAAGCTCATGATGTCCTCATGGCGCAGGCATCGGCCGCGCAGGAAAAGGTCAGCCCTTCGGGCGCAAGGCGGTGTCGACCCCCTCGCCGATCAGGGCGAAGGTCACACCGGTATAGATGATGGCGAGACCCGGGCAGGTCGCGATCCACCAGGCGTCGAACAGGAACTCGCGGCCGTCCGAGATCATCAGCCCCCATTCCGGTGTCGGCGGCTGGATGCCGAGGCCGAGGAAGCTGAGCGAGGTCACGGCCAGGATCGTCAGGACGACATCCGCCATTGCATAGACGATTGCCGGGGTCACGGCGTTGGGCAGGACATGCCTGGCAACGATGTGCCGGTCGGTACCGCCGAAACTGCGCGCTGCCTGCACGAATTCGAGTTCGCGCAGCACCAGCACCTCGCCACGGACAATGCGGGCAAACGAGATCCAGTTCACCAGCAGGAAGGCGAGATAGAGGTTGAATTCCCCGGGACCCAGCACGCCGACGATGGCGATCACCAGGACATGGAAGGGGAAGGCCCAGAAGATGTCGGTGATACGCATGATCACGGTATCGACGCGGCCACCGACATAGCCGGAGAGCGCACCGATCGCCGCGCCCAACATGGCCGGCGCCGCGACACAGATCAGTGCCACCCTCAGATCGACGAGACCGCCCGCCATGACCCGCGAGGCGACATCGCGCCCGAGATCGTCCGTGCCGAACCAGTGGCCGAGTGAGGGCGGCTGCGACGTATTGCCGTAGTCGATGAGGAAGGGATCATGCGGTGTCCAGACTTGCCCCAGCCCGACGAACAGGCTCAGCAGGGCGAGCATCACGAGGCCGATCAGCAGCGTCGGATTGAGGCGGCGCAGTCGCGTCATGGTTCAATCCAGCCTGATGCGCGGGTCGGCCAGCGCGTAGGCGATATCCGTCGCCAGGTTGATCAGGACCACGAGCACGGCAAAGACGATGGTCAGCCCCTGGATCATCGGGTAGTCGCGGGCGAATATCGATTCAACGAAGAGCGAGCCGAGCCCGGGCAGGGCGAAGACCGTTTCGATCACGACCGTGCCACCGATGATCCAGCTCGTATGTGCGCCGAGCACCGAGATCGAGCTGATCAGGGCATTCGGCAGGACGTGCACGCGCATCGTGCGGTTGGTGCCATTACCCTTGGCCCGGGCCGTCGTGACATAATCCGAGCCGAGCACGTTCAGGATGCCGCTGCGCAGGCTGCGGATCGTCAGCGATGCCGTCGCGAGGGCAATCACCAGGGCGGGAAGCGTCAGATGATGCAGCCGCGAAAGAAAGCCGTCCCCGTACCCGGAGGTGGGGAACAGTGGCACCCAGATCGCCAGCATGACGACAAGGACCAGCCCCAGCCAGAATGAGGGGATGGCGAGCAGGATGGTGAAGACGAGTTTGATCAGGACATCCACCGGCTTGTCCCGCTCGACCGCCGAGAGCAGGGCAAGAGGAACGGTGAGGATGACGGCAATGATGGTTGAATAGGCGACGAGCCACAGCGTCGCCGGCAGGCGCTCGAGCACGAGTTCCGAGACCGCGCGGCCGTGCACCACCGAACGGCCGAGGGTCCCTGAACCGATATCGCCGAGGAACAGCCAATATTGCCGCCAGAGCGGCAGATCGAGCCCGAGGCGCTGTTTCAGCAGCGCAACTTCCTCAGGGCCGCCGCGCGCCCCGAGCAAGAGCGTTGCCGGATCCCCCGGCAGCGCGCGCAGCAGGAAGAAGCAGGCCAGCGTGATGCCAAGCAGCACCGGCACCAGCTGGAACAGCCGTTTGAAGATGTAACCGACCATGATGAGCTTCTGAAAGAAGAGGCGGCCCTGCGGGGCCGCCGGCGCTTCACTTCAGCTTGACGTCCTCCAGGCGGAAATTGGAGGTCGGAAGCACTTCGAAGCCTTCGACATTGCTGCGATAGGCGTAGGACGTGCCGGGATAGAACAGGAAGACCGACGGCGCGCCCTCATGCGCGAGCTTGATCATCTCCTTGAACATCCCACCGCGCTCCGGACCATCGGCCGTGACGCGCTCCTTTTCGTAGAGCTCGTTGACCCGCTCGCTCTTCCATTCCGTGTGGTAGGCATTGGCGCGCTCGGGATTGACGATCAGGAAGCCGGCGAGCTGATCGGGATCGATCGTGTCGCTAGACGCGTAGGAAACCGCCATCTCGTAGTCGCCCGCCTTGGTTGTCGACCAATGCGTGCCGCCTTCGACCAGCTTGATCTCGGCCGTCACCCCGACCTGCGCCAGAGCGCTTTGCATCGCCTGTCCGAGCTGGCGGTGCAGCGGACGTCCCGAGTGGATCAACAGCGAGGTCTTGAAGCCGTCCGCATAGCCGGCTTCCTTCAGCAGGGCTTTCGCCTTGGCGACATCGTGGGAATAGGGCTTCAGCGTCGAATCGGCATAGGCCATGGGCGGCATCGGCGAGTTCGCGACCTTGCCGGTTCCATAGAGCAGCGCCTTGACCAGGCCTTCCTTGTCGACGGCATAGTTCAGCGCCTGACGGACACGGACATCGTCGAAGGGCTTCTTCTTCGTGTTCATCATCACGAAGTCGCTGCGCAGGACATCGGCAACAGCAGTCTTGATCGCGCCCGAACGGCTGAGGCTCTGCAACTGGTTGAGCGGGATTTCCAAGGCGACGTCGATCTCACCAGCCTGCAGTTTCAGGACGCGGCTGTTGCCTTCGGGAATGACAAGGAGCTCGGCGCCGTCGAGGTCGGGCTTGCCGGCCTGCCAGTAGGATGCGTTCTTCTTCAGCGAAAGACCCTGGCCCTTATTCCATGCTGCAACCGTAAAGGGGCCCGAGCCGATCGGCTTTTCGAAGAAGCGGTCGGGCGCCGCCTCGAAAGCCCTTTGCGGCAGGATGGCGGAAGAGAACAAGGCCAGGTTGTTCAGAAGCGGCGTGAAGGTCTTCTTGAGCGTGAGGATCACCGTGCGCTGATCCGGCGTCTCGATCGTCTCGATGCCCGAAAAGAAGCGCTTCCAGTTGCTCGCATCGCTGCCGGCCCGCTTCAGTGAGAACGCCACATCTGCGGACGTGACCGGGGTACCGTCGGAGAATTTCGCTTCGCGCAGCTTGAATGTGTAGGTCGTGCCGTCGGCACTGACCTGCCAGCTCTCGGCAAGGCCAGGCTCGAGCTTGGTGGCATCCTTGCTCGGGCGGAGCAGTGTGTCGAAAATCAGCAGTTGCGCGAAGATCGAAGCGTTGTCGCTGGTGGCGATCGGATCGAGCGAGACGAGATCCTGCGTCTGCGCCAGTCTCAACATACCCTTGGCAAGGGCGGGGGAAGCAAGGCCGCCCATCACAGGCGTCATCACGGCGAGCGCAAGCGCGGCAGCCGAAACCATCGAACGAAATCTGGTCATCGCGATCCCCTGTGGTGCCGGTTCTATGCCGACAACGGCCGGCATCCTTTCATGGGCCTCCTAGTCTTGCTAATGAAAGATTTGGCAAGATCTTCAACCAGTTGGAATAGGGTGCGTCATGAAGCTCTCCTCACTGCAGGTCCTCGACGCCTTCGTCCGGCTCGGCGGGACCGGTGAGGCGGCGCAAGGGCTAGAGATGAGCCAGTCCGCCGTGATCAAGGCGTTGAGGCTTGCCGAGTTCGAACTCGGCTTGAACCTCGTCACGACCTTGCAGGGCCGCTTGATGCCGACGCCTGAGGCGCAGGCCCTGACCCAGCGGGCGCAGCCGGCTTTCGCGGCGCTCAGGCGGGCTCGCCATGAGGCCGACATGATGCGGGTCGGCATGGTCGACCGCCTCCGGATCGTGACGGTGCCGGGACTGGCCCACAGCATCCTGCCGCCCGCGATCACGGCAGCCCGACGCGCCATCGGCGATGCGGCACCTGTCGAGATCATGTTCGATCATGTCGCCGCCCATCTGGCGGCGGGAGATGCCGATCTCGCAATCACCTACGGGCCCCTGCCGAACGAAGGGCTGCGGAATATCACGCTGCAGGAAAGTCCGCTTGTCTGCGTGTTTTTTCAGACAGATCCATTGGCTGCGCGAGACGAAATCGGCCTCGAGGACCTCGCGGGGCGTCGACTGATCAGCTATGGGCCGGATGGTTTCAGCAGCGCCGACAGTTTCCAGCAGGCTCTGACCAAAGCGGGCCTTGCACCGCGGATCTCGATCACCGTCCGTCATACCGACTCGGCTTGCCATCTCGTGCGCGAGGGCTGCGGCGTCGCCATCGTTGATGGTTTCGTGATCAGCAGCGGATTGACCGAGGGGCTGGCCGTGCGGCCGCTGCGCGCGAGCCCGGCCGTCATCGCCTATGCGCATCATCGGGAAGGCTCCCACCTGCAGCACTCCGGGCAGGTCCTGCTCGCCTGCTTGATGGAGCGCGCCCCATGAGCGAACTCACGCCGACCCAGGCCGGCATCCTGCTTGCGGTGCATCGCTTGGGCACGACGATTGAGGCCGCACGTGCGTTCAACCTGACGCAATCGGCCATCAGCAAGATCGTGGCGAGGAGTGAAGCAAGCCTTGGTGTGCCGGTCTTCGAGCGGCGCGACGGCAGGTTGGTATTGCGCTCCGAAGCGCGGGAACTGATGGCGAGCCTCGACGCGGTCGAGAGCGAATGGTGCAATCTGCGAGAAACCGTCGCGGATTTGCGTGCCGGGCGCGCCTTGCCACTGCGCATCGCCGCGACGCCCAGCATCGGACAGGGACTGGTTGCAGGGGCCCTGCGCAAGCTGCTGGCGACGCATCCCGACGCACGTGCTGAGCTCATCATGGGCAATCCGGTCGCGGAGCTTTCGAACGGGACGGCCGATATCGGCTTCATGTTCTCGCCGCGCGTGAGCGACGACATTGCTTTGACGCCGCTAGCCGAAGGCTCGATCGTTGCCCTGGTCCGGAAGGATGATCCTCTGGCTGCGCAGGGCAGCGTCGATCTTGCCGAACTCGCGGGGCGCCGGTTGCTCTGCTTCGATCGGGAATCGTCGCCGCTCGGCTGGCTGATCGCCAAGGCGCACGAAGAGGCCGGGCTCGTCTACGCCCCTTTCATGACGGCGCCCTACAGCATCACCGTCGCGCATTTGCTGGCCCGGGATGGCGATGTCTCACTCGTCGACAGCATGCTGTTCGAGGCGCAACGTTTCGATGGCCTCGCCCAACTGCAGATCACGCCGCGCATCCCGATCACGATATGCATGATGACCGCCCGCAGCCGCCCGCTGTCTCACCTGGCAGCGCGCATGGTCGAGATCATCACAGGCGGATAATGTTCTGACCTCGCCCCGATCATTGTCCCCATCGCTGCTGCCAGGCATTGGCCGCCAGGGCGCCAACGCACTCGATCAGCGGCGTTGGCACGCCCGTCCTGCGACCGAGTTCCGCAACAGCGCCGACAATGGCGCCAAGCTCCAGCGGGCGCCCCGCCTCCATGTCCTGCAGCATCGAGGTTTTCACACCGATCAATGTCGGAGGGAGTTCGAGGCGTGCCTCAAGCTCTGGCAGATTCTCGACCCCGAGCGCGGCGGCAACCGCGACACACTCCGCCATGATCGACTTTGCGACGGCCCTGACCGCAGGATCTCCCACGATCTTGTCGACCGTCGCCCCGGTCACGGCCGAAAGCGGATTATAGGCTGCATTGCCGAGCAGCTTTTGCCAGACCTCAGTCCGGATATCTGCGCTCTGCTCGCTATCGACCCCGCCCGCTCTCAACAACGCGACGACGTCTGCCAGCCGGCTGTCATGCGGCTTCAATGGCTCGCCGACAACAAGACGCTTTCTGCCGTTCCAGGCGATGACGTTCGGCGCGGGCCGGTTTGCACCGATATAGACGACGCAGCCGAGAACCTGACCGGCTGGAATGGAGGTCTCGATCGCACCGCTCGCATCGACCGATGCCAGCCTCCGGTCGCCGAACTGCGTTCCCAGACCTTGCAGATACCACCAGGGAATGCCGTTCAGCATCGGCAGAACGATCGTCGATGGCCCGATCAGGGGCCGGATCGAATCGAGACCGCTCGCCCAGTCATGAGCCTTGAACCCGACCAGAACGAGATCCTGGACCCCTGCGGAGGCTGCATCGGCGGCGACCTGCACCGCCACGGTTTCGGTCCCTGAGGGAGACTGGAGCGTCAGGCCCTCCGTTGCGAGCAGAGCAGCGGTCTCAGCGCGCGCAATGATAACGGGCCGCTGACCCGCCTGGGTCATATGCCAGGCAACAACCCCGCCGATCGCTCCTGCTCCAACGATTGCAACGCGCATGGTTCCGCTCACTGATGGACGATCGCCACGACTATAGGGGAGCGTGCTCGGTGCGATAGCGTAGGCCTGTCCTAGCTCGAATGTCCGGCGGACATGGTCGCCAAGTTTCCTGACATTCCGATGTCGGGCACACTCGACTCCTTGGCCATGGAGGTGTCTGTGTTGCGCATCGCGTGCGTCAAGCAGGCATTGCTCATGCCGCGAAGGCTCGTTTCGACCTCGTCGGCGAGGACCGCCGTCTTGAGTTGGGCCGCCGAGCCCGCTGCTGGCGACAAGCTGCCGAGGATGATGATCGTGGATGGCAGCCTGCGGCGCAGGCGCTTGATGGCGTATTTCATATGAGCGGAGCTCGTGCCGTCGAGATAGCACAGGCAGATCAGGGCGGGTTGATCCGCTGCCAGCGCGGCGAGGTTATTCGTCGAGAGCGTGTCTGCAGGCAGTACGCGGGCCGGGAGCCCATGCTTGCTGAGGATCTGCGCCAGCATCAGGGCAGCAGCCTCATCGAGCTCCGATTGGGCGGCGACGCAAACCACCCGGTCTTCACCGCGGAAGGCCTTCCCCAGGTTTTCCGATGCCAGCATCGGCAGGTCGGCTGAACTTTCGACCTCGTCAGTTTCTGCGATTGCTGCTTCTGCCTCGGGGTCGTTGGTCGTTTCTCCGACTGCAGGATTGCGGTCATCATGGTCTGCGAGGTCATCGACGACTTCCCGCACGGTTTCCAGGATCCGTGCCTGTCGTGTCGCATCAAGGACGCCGCGCGCCGCGTCGCTGGCTGCCAGACGCAGACCTTCCAGGGCGACTTCGTCATAGTAGACGGAGAGGGAGCGCTCCTTGAGAACCTCTTCGGCCTTGTCTGCTGCCTCAGCGGGATCCCCGGCGAGCACACGCTGATAGAAGATCTCGGGAGCGGACAGTGCTGGCCGATCTCCCAAGAGGACATCGAGAAACTCAAGCCGCTCGACATGACGGCCCAGGACCACGAGGCAAACCGTCAGCGGGGTCGCAAGGACCAGCCCGATCGGCCCCCACAACCACGTCCAGAACGTGGCCGCAACGACGATCGCGACAGGCGAAAGCCCCGTCGAGCGGCCATAGACCAGCGGTTCGACAACATGACCGGCGAGCGGCTCGGCAACCAGAAACAGCGCGGCTGTCCAGGCCAGCATGGTCCAGCCGGGATCGACGGATGCAGCGATCACCATTGGGAAAATCGCGGAGAGGATGGCGCCGAGATAGGGAATGAAGCGAAGGATCGCCGAGAGAATGCCCCAGAGCAGGGCGCTCGGGACGCCGATCATCCAGAGCCCGGTGCCGATGACGAGACCGAAGCCGGCATTGAGGACAAGCTGGGTCAGGAACAGCCGGCTGAGGCGGCGAGCGGCGTCGTCGAATGCGGCTGTGGTCTTCTGAAGATCATAGGTTCCTGTCAGCCGGATGAACCTGTTCCTCAGATCCTCACGCTGCAGAAGGATAAAAACGACGAAGATCAGGACGATACCCGTCGTCGTGAGCGGATGGATGAGGGGAGTGAGAAAGGCTCGCAGTGTCTCCAGCGCACCTGGCTCTGGCTGGTGAACCTCGACCGGGATCGGCCGCGCGTCCGGGGGGCGGACCGTCGGGTCCAACGGCGAAGCGTCCTTCTTTGGCCTATCGAGCTCCTTGCCCAGATCCTGCAGTACGTCCGCCGCGCGCGAGAGGACACCGCTGCCTGGGCCGGCCCCCCGCAGCGAAGCGATCTTCTCCCGCATCGTGCTCTGATAGACCGGGAGCTCTCCGGCGAGCTGGGTTGCCTGGTTGACCATTGCCACGGTCAAGGCGCCGAGCGCCGCGAAGGCGATGAGAACGACAGTGATGACGGCGAGCGAACGGGGAACCCGAAGTTTCTGGAGCCCTTTGACGAGTGGCGCGAGAACAAAACTGAACAGGATTGCGAGAGCAATCGGAACGAAGACATCGCGCCCGAGATAGAGCGCCGTCACGATCAAAGCGCCAATKGCAACATTGCCAAGGCCACCATCGATCGCCCGAGCGGGCGCCGCCCGAGAGGGGGCGAGAGGCGCGATCGGACGCATGAATTGGTTTTCCTCGGCCACGTTTCATCCACTCAGCAGTAGAAGGTGCGCGCTGTTGGTCACTGGTGGCTGAACGGGAGATCGACCCCGATGTTCCAATAGGTCTACCGATGCACCTGCCTCTCAGTGTCCGAGAACGATCTCAGACGTGCGCAGGCCCGTCCGGGCGCGAGAACGGCGGGTGACGGACGTCCTCAGTCGCATGGCCTAGCTTCGCTAACGAGCCTCGGGAACTCTGTCCGTCGCGTGGCGGGATTTGGCTAGCCGCGTACGGTCCTTGCCGAGACCGGTTGCTTCGAGAAGCCCCTTCCGCTTGGCATCGTAATAGTACCCGTTGCGATAGTAGCGGTCGGCGCGGGTCTGGTCGCGATCGGCAACGAGCCAGGCTCCCCGGAGATATTTGAGCCCATAGGTGAGATTGAGTTCGGGATCGAGCAACCCGGCCGCCGGGCCGGCATAACCCATGGTTCGCGCCGTCGCGTGTTTGATCTGCATCAGGCCGAAATGGCCATTCTTCTGGGCGGTGGGGCGATAGTTGCTTTCGCGCTTGACGATTCGACGGACCCAATCCGCAGGGAGTTCGTAATGCGCGGAATGTCGTTCGATAAGTCGGTCGATTCCCGCGCGGTCCGAGCCCGGTTGCGCGTCAACGGGCTGTTCGCTGGAGTAAGCGAGCGGTTTCGCTGCCTCCGCGGAAGCGTCGTCCGTGGTGGTGCATCCCGCAATCCCGGCAGACAGCAGGATGATACCGGCTGCAACAAGACACCTTTGCCAAGACAATCTGGCCTCCATCAGCTGATAAACCTGCTCGCGGGGACGCCAACAACTCCTGATCCTAGGCTCAACTACCCCAGGCTCCAAAATACGCGGACTTGCGGCAACTCTGCGGCGGTCGATCTGGACACGCGACGGGTGGCTTCCTGCCCAATGACGCTCGATACTTGGTTCGGGGATTTGGGGAGGCCGGTCCAGCTGGAGCGTTCGAAGTTAGCTACGCTCCCCCTGTCATCCCGCCAGCGTCGGCAGGACTGCGGAGCAGATTGATGAAGCAATCGGGCAGTCACCCATTGGCCGGGAAGAGGCAACGAAAAAGCTGGCTGGCGAACCAGGAGCGCCCATGTGCACGCGCCGTGACGGCGGCTGCGTCAGGCCCTTGTTTCTTCTAGCTTTATTCCACCAGGAAAAGCCTGGTGGAGCTGAGGGGATTCGAACCCCTGACCTCTGCAGTGCGATTGCAGCGCTCTCCCATCTGAGCTACAGCCCCAAGGCGCTGGCCTTCTAGGCCTTGCGTCGCGTGAATGTCAATCGCCTGCGCCGGGAGTTTTTCGGCGATGGCGAAATCTTTCCGCGTCACCAGCCTGAAGACGACAAGAGGAATGTCGATGCGTGCCGTTCTCGACGTGGTGATGCTCGCGCTGAACATCTACACTTGGCTCCTCATCATATCAGCGGTTTTGAGTTGGCTGATCGCCTTCAACGTCGTTAATACCCGCAATCAGTTCGTCTCCTCGGTCTGGGATTTCCTCTATCGGGTGACCGAGCCGGTGCTCAGGCCGATCCGGAACATGCTGCCCAATCTCGGCGGTATCGACATCTCGCCGATCATCCTGCTGCTGATCATCTTCTTCATCGAGCGCGTGATCGAGCGCTATCTGTACCCTGCCGTATTCTGAGATGGCCGTTCCCTGGACGGCGACGCCCGGGGGATTGCGGCTGAGCGTCAGGCTGACCCCGCGCGGTGGGCGCGACGGGGTCGACGGCATCGAGGTCCTCGCGGACGGCCGTGCCGTGCTCAAGGCACGGGTGCGGGCCGCGCCCAGCGAGGGGGAGGCCAATGCAGCGCTGATCGCCTTGCTGGCGCGCAGCCTGTCGGTCTCCCGTTCCGCCGTGACATTGGCTGCCGGAAGCACGGCGCGGCTCAAGACTCTGCTGGTTGCGGGGGAAGCCGACCTGCTCGCGGTGCGGCTGGAACAGCTTCTTGCGGCGGGCTAGGGGCTCTTCGCTCCTCCCGCGCTGCACAAATCTCTTGACGAAGGCGGCCAGTTCCTGTCCGAACAAGGGCAATGGACACACCCCAGTCTTTTCCTGAGCGGCTCACGGAAGGCTATCGCGCCTTCCTCGACGAACGTTTCTCGCGCGAGAAGAGCCGCTATGAGGAGCTCGCCGAAAGCGGCCAGACTCCCAAGATCATGCTGATCGGTTGCTGCGACTCGCGTGTCGCGCCCGAAACCATCTTCGATGCGCGCCCCGGCGAAATGTTCGTGGTGCGCAACGTCGCCAATCTGGTTCCGCCATTCTCGCCCGACGATCAGCTGCACGGCACCTCGGCCGCGCTCGAATATGGCGTTCAGGCGCTGAAGGTCGAGCATATCGTCGTGATGGGCCATGGCCGCTGTGGCGGCATCCGCGCCTTTGCCGATGATGCGCAGGGGCCGCTTTCGCCCGGCGATTTCATCGGAAAATGGATCACGCTGATCAATCCGGCAGCACAGCGCAGCGGCGGCCGCGGCCGCAACGAGGACCTGGAAACCTATGTCGAGCGCCTGGCGCTGGCCTCGATCCAGCAATCTCTCGCCAATCTGCGGACGTTTCCCTGCATCAGCATCCTCGAGGGCAAGGGCCGGCTGAAGCTGCACGGTGCCTATTTCGCCGTCGCGACCGGCGTGCTGATGGTGCTCGATGCCGCGACCGGACAGTTCGTTCCGGCCATTGGCGAGATGCCCAAAAAGGTGCAGACTATCCGCTGCAGCGAAGCCGGATGAGGGCGAAAATTTAGCTGCTCCGCCCCCCATGACGGCGGGCGCGGCTTGCGCTAGATTGTCGCTTCCCGGTCACTGATTTTTGAAGCTCGCATGTTCGATCGTCGTAAGCCCTCGGCTCCCGCTCCCTTCGTCACCCACGAAAATATCGAAGCCAAGATCAAGTGGTTCGACCCTGAGAAGGGCTTCGGATTCGCGTCTCCTGCCGACGGATCCGGCGACGTTTTTGTGCATGTCTCGTCCATCGGTCCGCTCGATCCGCAGGATCTGCAGCCGGGTGCGACGATCGTTGCCGATCTCGGCGAAGGCCGCCGCGGTCTTCAGGTCGTGGCCGTGCACGAGATCGACGCCTCGACCGCAACGCCCGCCGCCCCGCGTGGCGAGCGTGCTCCGCGCCCGTTCTCGCCGCGCCCGCCGCGTGACGATTTCGGTGGTGGCGGCTATGGCGGCGGCGGTGGTTATGGTGGCGGTGGTGGTGGCTACGGTGGCGGTGGTTACGACCGCGGCGATCGCGGCGGCTTCGGCGATCGCAACAGCGCCCCGATGGAAGGGCCCTATGACGGTGCCGTCAAGTTCTTCAACTCCGATCGCGGATTCGGCTTCATCGCGCCTGACAATGGCGGACCGGATGTGTTCCTGCATGTCAGTTCGCTGAGCCGCAGCGGCCTGCAGCCGCCGATGGACGGGCAGCGCGTGCGTTTCTCGATCCGCGCCGGCAAGAAGGGCCCGGAAGCTGCGAACGTCAGTTTCATCTGATCGTTGCTTTTGCACCGACCTGATCCAAGGCCCGCCGGTTTGGCGGGCCTTCTCTTTTGGGGCGGTAGGAGTCAAGCAAAAGCGCCCACCGCGGGGTCATAGAGCCCGCCGTCGATCGCCTCCGGCTCGCTCTCGACCTTGCTCTCCCGGATCAGCTTGCCGCCCGCATCCATGACGCAGACGCTGGTGGTGCGAACAGACACATCAAGACCGACGAACAGCTMCATGGCAGGCCTCCTGACCGGTTGGATCGATGGAGCC
>NZ_JBFTKP010000042.1:0-51144 GCF_056396005.1 Allobosea sp. 05T439
TGTCTTCAGTTTTCAAACAGCGGGGCGTCTAACAAAGACAAGCAGGCCAACCGATCTCTCGGCTACAAGGCCCGAAGCTCTCATGAAGCGCAGTAGAGCGGCCCCGCCAGCGGCGGCGCCGTCTCGATGGCTGCGTTATAGGCCCCACCATCTCGACCTGTCAACGCCAAAACAAAACTTTTCCGACAGTTCGATGACTTTTTGTCCCGGCTCGCCGATCCCGACTTTATCCGTCGCGCGCGTACGAGCGCGGCGCGCGCCCTACGTGCGTGGCGCCCGCAAAGAGCCGTAATCGACGGCCAAAGCCCCGCAGCGGCTCCGACCGCGGATTGATTCCGGGCTGCGACCCGGGCATGGTCGGAACCAGGCGCGTACGCGTGCAGCAGATGCGGCTTCTTCGGAATTCCGGCCCGCCCGGGCACCGGACCAGGATCAGGATTCTCTGACGACCAGCGATGAACGCCCATCCCGAGCTCAGCACGCCAGCAGAACCGCTATCGCCGGAAGCCGCCGCGCTTCTGGTCGATCTCGGTATCGAGCCGCCGATCCGGCCGGATGGTGCTCCGCATCAGGCGTTGGACCGGCGTGGCGTCTCGCTGCGCTGGTTGGCCGCCTGCGCGCTGGTCGGCTCCTGCGGCGCAGCCCTGCTCGGTGGGGCGATCCTGGTCTCGACCCGCGGGGATACGAGTTTCCCCGAGCAGCCCGAAATGGTGACCGCGCGCGGCCCGTCCTCTGCCGGCCTGGGTGGCGGGGCGCGCAAGGCGGACAAGCTGGTGGCGGACCAGCCTGTCATGGCGGCCCGACACAGCGCTCGCGCGCCCATGTCCCAACGCGTCGGTGACCGTGAGGTCATCCGCGTGCGCCCCTTCGTACGGCTTGCCTCCAACCTGTCGCTGACTACCGGCGTCTACGCGACGAGCATCCCGCCCTTCAATCCGCTGCGCCTGTTTGCGGAAGGTGGCCAGCCCGCCGAGCGCTATGCCGAACCGGCCGGCGACATGCCGGATGCCGATGTCACCATCGTCAAGCGCGACCTCACCACGATCGCGATTCCGCCCGCGCGCCCACGCCTCGGCGACCCCGACGTGATCAAGCAGGTCGAGGAAGAGCGCGCCAACCAGGCCGTGGCGGGCCGGCAACGCCCCTTGCCGATCCCACCACAGCTGATGCTCAGCCGCACGCTGGGCGGCGGTGCGGCGCCCAGCGCCACGAACGATCTTCTTGCCTATTCTCCGGCCACGGACACGCGCTTCTCCGGCATCGAGGTGCGCGTCGTCCCTGAAAATGTCACCAACGCACTGAAGACGCCCATCCCCGCATCCCGCGAGCCGCTTGTCGAGGACAAGCTGCTGATCACCCGGCGCGGCGAGAATTTCGAACAGGTCATGCGCAATGCCGGAGCTCCGGCCGAGCAGATCAGGGCGATGATCCAGGCCTTCAGCGGCAAGGTGCGCGTTGCCGCCTTGCCGGATGGCCAAGTCCTGCAAGCGCTGTTTGCACCCGGTCCGCGGCCAGGCGATCCGCGCCAGATCGTTCGCGTCTCGCTGCTCACCAACGGCCAGCCCGAGGCGACGATTGCGGTCAACGACCAGGGCGCTTTCGTTCCGGTCTCGCTGCCGAAGCAGGAGATCGTCGGCACGCCCCGCAGGGCAACCACGGAAGACGAAGAGGACGAGGAGGATACCGGCGGCGCCAGGCTCTATGAGAGCCTCTACGAGACCGGATTGCGCCACGACCTGCCGCGCCCGATGATCGACGAGCTGGTTCGGATTTTCTCCTACGACCTGGACTTCCAGCAGCGCGTGCGCGGCGGCGACAATCTCGAGGTGATCTTCACCGAGGACGAGGAAGGCGAGCGCGGTGAAATCCTGTCGGCAACGCTCACCATCAACGGCGATACCCGCCGGGTCTTTCGCTATCAGTCCCCTGAAGACGGCCTGATCGACTATTTTGACGAGGAAGGTCGCTCGCTGAAGAAGTTCCTGCTGCGCAAGCCGATCACCGATGCCGAGATGCGCTCCGGCTTCGGCATGCGCTACCACCCGGTCATGCGCTATTCGAAGATGCATACCGGCGTCGATTGGGCCAACCGCATCGGCACGCCGATCCTGGCCGCCGGCAACGGCACGGTGATCAAGGCCGACTGGGCCTCCGGCTACGGTCGGCGGATCGAACTCCAGCACGCGAACGGGTATGTCACGACCTATTCGCACCAGTCGGGTTTTGCCAAGGGCATCGCTGCCGGTGTGAAAGTGCGCCAGGGCCAGGTCATCGGCTATCTCGGCAATACCGGCCTCTCCACCGGACCGCATCTGCACTACGAGGTCATGGTCAACGGCAACTTCGTGAATCCGATGAAGATCCGCGTTCCGCGAGGACGCGAGCTCGAAGGCAAGACGCTGGCCGAGTTCAAGCGCCAGCGCGACGAGATCCAGGGCTTGATCGTGCGCTCGGGCGGCGTGCTGGCCCAGGCGCGCTAGTGCCCTCGCGGGACTGACCGAAAACGCGGCACGGCTATGCCGCTATTTGCGCCACCGCTTCCTTGACTTTGCCTGCTGCAAGACCGATCGCGAGGGGCGCCTTCCCGCTCCCGCTCATCGAATCTGTCGCGCCGATGCTCTCCTCCCTGCTTGTCGTCCTGCCCGTCTTCGGCCTGATCGGCCTCGGCTATGTCGCCCGCTGGACGAAGCTGGTCCGCGAGACGACCGGCGAAGGTCTTTCCGACTTCGTCTTCGTTCTGGCCGTGCCCTGCCTGCTGTTCCGGACGCTGGCCAAGGCCGACATCCCGGCGAGCCAACCCTGGGGCTACTGGATCTCCTATTTCACCGGCCTCACCATCGTCTGGGCCCTGGCCATGCTGATTGCGCACCGCGTCTTCAGCCGTAAGGGACCGGAGTTGGTGGTCTCGGGCTTCGCCGCGGCCCAGTCCAACACGGTCTTCGTCGGCGTGCCGATGATCCTGAAGGCCTATGGCGATGCCGGCGCGGTGCCGCTCGGCCTGCTGCTGGCGATCCACCTGCCTGTGACGATGACGGCGGCAACCCTGCTCGCCGAGGGCCGCTCGGCGTCGCTGAAGATGATGGCCCGCAGGCTCTTCACCCATCCCATCATCATCGGCATCCTGCTCGGCTCGGCGGTGCGGCCGGTGATCGGCTTCATCCCAGCCCCGGTCTGGACATTGGTCGACCTGCTCGCCGGTGCCGCGGTCCCTTGCGCCTTGATCAGCCTCGGCATCGCCATGCGGCGCTACGGGCTGGAATCGGGTCTCGGTCTGCCGGCCGTATTGAGCGCCCTCAAGCTCGGCCTTAACCCGCTGATCGTCTATCTGCTGGCGACCCGCGTCTTCGAGATGCCGGCGCACTGGTCAGGCGTCGCAGTGCTCTTCGCCGCCTGCCCCTGCGGGATCAACGCCTATCTCTTCGCCGAGCGCTATCGGCAGGGTGTCGCCGATGCCTCGAGCGCGATCGCGCTCTCGACCATGCTCTCGCTCTTTACCACCGCGGCCTGGCTGACCTGGCTCGGCGTCGGCTGAACCGCCGATGCATCGGCCCAAAAAATGGGTTGCCGCTTTCGGGCCGATCCAAACATAGCCCGCGGACCGGATATGGGATCCGGCCCGATCTAGGCAAAACCGAGCCGCGCGCGGATGTCTGCGGCCGTAACACCCTGTGCCCTCAGCTCCGCGAGGCCTTCCGACATCCGGCTCTTGGCGAGCTTCTGGCCGGTCTCGTCCTGCAACAACCGATGGAAGTGGTAACGCGGCACCGGCAGGTCGAGCAGGTGTTGCAGCACGAGATGGATATCGGTCGCCGCTTCGAGATCCCGTCCGCGCACGACGTGCGTGACGCCCTGAAGCGCGTCATCCGCGACTACGGCAAGGTGGTAGCTGGTCGGCACGTCCTTGCGTGCCAGAACCACATCCCCCCAGCGCGCGGGAGCAGCCGCTACACGCGTCACTCGCCCATCCTCATCGAAGAGCGGATACCCGACCTCCCCGCCGATCCCTGCCGCCGCCCGCCCCATCGCCAGCCGCAACACATGGGCCTCGCCGCTCGCCGCGCGCTTGCCCGCGTCATCGGGAAGCAGCGCGCAGCAAGTCCCGGGATAGAGCGGCGATCCGTCGGGATCGCGCGGCCAGGGCCGGCCCGCCTCTGCTTCCTTGACCTCCACTGCACGCATGATCTGCCCGCGCGAGCAGAAGCAGGGATAGATCAGCGCCTTCGCCTGCAGCCGGCCGAGCGCGGCGCGATAATCGTCGAAATGTTCGGACTGCCGGCGGATGGCGGCGTCGAAGCGGATGCCGAGCCAGGCGAGATCGTCATGGATGCCTTGCTCGAATTCCGGCCGACAGCGCGCGACGTCGATATCCTCGATGCGCAGCAGCAGCCTGCCGCCCAATCGCTTGGCCAGGCGCTCGTTCATCAGCGCCGAGAAAGCGTGGCCGAGATGTAGCCGGCCGTTCGGGCTGGGCGCGAAACGAAACACCGGTCTGTCGCAATCGCGTGAGGACGTTGCCATGGGCCCTCTCTATGGTCTGGCCATGACTGGGCCAAGTCTTCAGGAATGCCTAAGTCTTCGGACACAGCCAACTCTCCTGACGCGCGCGCACTGCCACCATCCCGGTTCAAGAAGCGACGATGACCAGAATCACCTGTGACGCCGACCTCGAAGAGGGCATGGCCGCGCTCCGCCCGCTTCACCCGAGCTGGAGCGCCATCATCGACCGGACCGGCCTGCCGCCGCTGCGTCGCCGCGAGGGCGGCTTCAAGGGGCTGGCAACGATCATCGTGGCGCAGCAGCTTTCGGTGGCGAGCGCGCGCGCCGTCTGGACCCGGGTCGAGTCGGTCCTGACGCCGCTCACGCCGGAGCGCGTGCTCGCTGCAAGCGATGAGGATATGCGGCTGTCCGGTCTCTCGCGGCCGAAGCAGCGCACCCTGCGCGCCGTTGCCGCGGCAATGGTCGACGGAACGCTCGACCTGGGGTCTCTGGAGGGCGGTACGCCGGAATATATCCACGAGCACATGACCGCCGTCTCCGGCATCGGACCCTGGACCGCGGATATCTATCTGTTGTTCTGCCTCGGACACCGCGACGGCTTCGCAGCCGGCGATCTCGCCATCCAGGAGGCTGCACGCGTCGCCTTCGGCCTCGATGCCCGCCCGAAACCGGGCGAGCTGCAGGAGATGGCCGAGGCCTGGCGCCCCTGGCGCGGCGTGGCAGCCAGACTGCTCTGGGCCTACTACGCCGCGCTGAAGCGCCGCGAGGGGATCAACGCCTAAAGCATCGGTCCGCGAAGTGGAGTGCGGCTTTCGGGAAAGCCGATGCGAATACAGAAGGTTGGATCGGACCTTAGCCGCGAACCACTTTGAGCGCGGCCTGAGCGGCCGCGCGCAGGAAGCCCGAATCGCTCATCACGGTGACAAGCCTGGCTCCCATCTCGACACCCTCCTTCGCCCTCTCGGCGGTGGCGGCATAGAATGCGACCGGCTTGTTCACGGCAGACGCACGGGCCACGATGTGACGCAGGGCCTCGTCGACCTCCTTCGCCGAGGCGTTGACCGACGCTCCGCCGGACAATGCGATCGAAAGATCGGATGGGCCAACGAACAACGCGTCGATGCCTTCAAGCGCCAGAATATCGTCGAGAATCGCCATGGCCTCGCGCGTCTCGATCATCGCGAAGGTCATCGAGAAACGATTGGCGGCCTTGAGATAGCTATTGGCATCGAGCCCCGAAGCGCCCAGGCCGCCATAGCTGCCCCAGCTGCGTTCTCCGAGCGGCGGATACTTGGCATAGGCCGCCAGACGGCGCGCATCCTCCATGGTGTTGATCATCGGCGCGATCACGCCCGAGACGCCGGCATCGAACAGCTTCGACACGTTCTGGAATTCGCCAACCGCGATCCGCGCCAAAGCAGGCTTTCCGGCCGCATTGATCAGCGGGATCGCCCGGATGACCTCGCCAAGCGTGATCGGCCCGTGCTGCATGTCGAGCGTGACGGCGTCAAAACCTTCCTGCGCGAGCACTCCGGCAATGCTCGGATCGGGAAGCCCGCACCAGGCAGACAGGAGCGTATCGCCCTTGGCGAGACGATCGGCGAGCGAGGACAGGACGGTTGGCTTGGCGGAAGACATCGGCGTTTTCATCCGGTTGAGCCCGCTCTTGAGACACGGCGGGACGAGGACAGTGGGCAGCAAACTCGCACAAAAACAAACGGGCGCTCATGCGCCCGTTTCAACCACGTCCTGCGTTTGGTGAACCGGCCGTGCCGATTCACGTGAAACAGGGATTCGCCACTAGCGCCCGGCCTGGACTTCCTCTGCGGCCCTGATCAGGAGCTCGGTCATCACGCGGCGAATCTCCTCGTCCGCAACCGCGACGCTCGCAGTTGCGAAATCGGACCTCACCTTGCGCAGCACGTCATCGTCGCCGGCCTCCTCGAAATCGGCCAAGACTACGGACTTAGCGTAAGCGTCCGCTTCAGCGCCGCTCTTGCCGAGCTTCTCGGCTGCCCAGAGGCCGAGAAGCTTGTTACGCCGGGCCGTCGCCTTGAAGCGCAGCTCCTCGTCGAGGGCGAACCTGTTCTCGAAGGCATCCTTGCGCTGATCGAATGTCGTCATGCGGGTTAAGTCCTCTTGCGGGCTCCGGGTGGCTTCTCCAAGCGATATAGGGTGCCGCAGCGCCCAGGGCCAGCGCGGATTGCAATCTGGCGATCGGGCCCTTCGCCCGGTTTGTTGCGTTTGCAGTGCAGAAGCGCCATATAGCGGTCGCGAGGGTGGCCGATTGGGCTATGCTCGCTTTGAACCGGACCAATCCGCAATCCAGGCCGATCGCGTCCGAGCGCAGATCTAAGGCGAGGCTTGCGAAGGACCGGCGGAACAGGGGCCACGATCCCGCCGCGGGCAACCGCGACCAGAGAAAGGCCGATTTTGGATTTCCTCAAGCCACGGTACATCCCGATGAATCGCCGCCGTCGCATTTACGAAGGCAAGGCGAAGGTCCTCTATGAGGGACCGGAGCCCGGTACGCTGATCCAGCACTTCAAGGACGACGCCACCGCCTTCAACGCCAAAAAACATGAGGTGATCGACGGCAAGGGCGTCCTGAACAACAGGATCTCCGAGCACATCTTCTCCAATCTCAACGATATCGGCGTGCCGACGCATTTCATCCGTCGGCTGAACATGCGCGAGCAGCTGATCCGCGAGGTCGAGATCATTCCGCTCGAGGTGGTGGTGCGCAACGTCGCCGCCGGCTCGCTCTCGACTAAGCTCGGTCTCGAAGAGGGCACGCAGCTGCCGCGCTCGATCATCGAGTTCTATTACAAGAACGACGCGCTGAACGATCCGATGGTCTCGGAAGAGCACATCACCGCCTTCGGCTGGGCGACGCCCCAGGAAATCGACGACATCATGGCGCTTGCCATCCGCGTCAATGATTTCCTCTCCGGCTTGTTCCTCGGCGCCGGCATCCGCCTCGTCGACTTCAAGATGGAATGCGGCCGGCTCTGGGAAGGCGAGATGATGCGCATCGTCGTCGCCGACGAGATCAGCCCGGATTCCTGCCGGCTCTGGGACATCAAGTCCAAGGACAAGATGGACAAGGACCGCTTCCGTCGCGACATGGGTGGGCTGATCGAGGCCTATACCGAAGTGGCCCGCCGCCTCGGCATCATGGGCGAGAACGAAAAGGCCGGCCCTGCCGCCGGACCTCGCCTGGTGCAGTGAGCACTGGCGGAGCCGTGACAGCGAATTGGAAACGGGAGCGCCTGCGCTCCCGTTTGCTTTTGGCTGCGCTGCTCGGCGGCCTGAGCCTGCTCACCGCCTGCAGCAACCATTTCGGACCCGGCCTTGCCGAGCTGGCGGCCGATCGGGGCTGGCAGCCGCTGCCGATCGGCTCCTGGGTCGTCAATGACGGCCTCGAGCCCCGTACCATCGTCTATTGCGCCGGCGCGCCCTGCCTGCGCCCCGCTGTCGCAGCCTTGATCGCCGTTGAAGGCCGCAAGGCCGACGAGTTCGAACGAGGCCTCGCCACCGACCCAGCCCGTCTGGCGCGTGAATTCTCGAAGCCGGTCGATGCTGCAAAGGGCGCGAAGCCCAGGCCCACAGCGGCCACGGTCAAGAGCACCACCAGCGTTTCCCGCTTCGATGGCGGCGGTCCGTCCGGATTGCTCGTCGAAATTCGCGGCAAGGGCGAGACCGGACTGCTTGCGGCAACCGCGATCCTCTATGGCAGGGAAGCCGGCAAGCTCGTCATGGCGATCGCGGTCAGCAACGATGCCGAGGCCGCGCAAAACTATGCACGCGCCGCCTGGCGCAGCCGCTGATTCGCCGTGAAGCCCTGACATGTGGTTGAGCCCGAACCGATTCGCCGCTAAGGCACCCCGCAGAAGCCCTGCCCGGAGAGCACAATGAAAGCCCGCGTCACCGTCACCCTCAAGAACGGCGTGCTCGATCCGCAGGGCAAGGCGATCGAAGGCGCTCTGAAATCGCTCGGCATCGACGGTGTCGGCTCGGTGCGTCAGGGCAAGGTCTTCGACATCGAGTTCACCGCCGGCGACAAGGCCGCCGCCGAGAGCGCGCTCAAGGATGCCTGCGAGAAGCTGCTCGCCAACACCGTCATCGAGAATTACCGCGTCGAAATCGGAGCGTGAGACGATGAAAGCCGCCGTCGTCACTTTCCCCGGATCCAATCGCGAGGGTGATGTCGCCACTGCCCTGCGGCAGGCCGGTGCCACCGTCACCCATGTCTGGCATGCGGACACGGAGCTTCCGGCCGGCACGGATCTCGTCGTGCTGCCGGGCGGCTTCTCCTATGGCGACTATCTGCGCTGCGGCGCCATCGCCGGCCGGGCCCATATCATGGATGCGACGCGAGCCCATGCGGCGCGCGGCGGCTATGTGCTCGGCATCTGCAACGGCTTTCAGATCGCCTGCGAAGCGGGGTTGCTCCCGGGTGTCCTTGCCCGCAACGCCAATCTGAAATTCGTCTGCAAGCGCCAGCATCTCACCGTCGAACGCGCTGATACCGCCTTCACCCGCGCCTACACCAAGGGCCAGGTCATCGATGTCTGCATCGCCCATGGCGAAGGCAACTATATCGTTGATCCCGAGACCTTGGCGCGCCTCGAAGGCGAGGGCCTGGTGGCCTTCCGCTACGCCGACGCCGACGGTCAGGTCACCGCCGAAGCCAACCCCAATGGTTCGCTGAACGGCATTGCCGGCATCTACTCGCCCGGCTTCAATGTGCTCGGATTGATGCCGCATCCGGAAAACCTGATCGATTCGCTCACGGGCGGCACCGATGGGCGCGGCATGTTCGAGAGCCTGATCAACGGCAAGAAGGCAGCCTGACCGGCTCGCTCCCCGTCATGCTTGGGTTTGGCCCGGCATGACGGACACGACCGGGCCGGGCGGCCCGGCTCACTTCGCCAGCGCAGCCGCCTTCGCCAGCAGCTTCTGCGCGCTGTTCACATCGAGCGCGCCGACATGCTTGTCGACGATCCGCCCGTCCGGGCCGATCAAGAAGGTTTCCGGCACGCCATAGACGCCCCATTCGATTGCGCCACGGCCGGCGCGATCGACGCCCACGGCAGAATAGGGATTGCCGAGCGCTCCCAGGAAGCGGCGGGCATTCTCGGCCTCGTCCTTGTAATTCAGCCCGACCACGGCGACCTTGCCCTGCTTGACCACGGGCGCCTCAGCCATCGCGACAAGATGCGGGTGCTCGACGCGGCAGGGCGCGCACCAGCTCGCGAAGACATTGACGATGGTGGCCCGCCCCTTGGCCAGGTCGGCCATGGTGAAGGCCGGGACTGGCTGCCCGTCGCGCTGCAACCCTTCGAGCGCGGTCAGCGCGATCGTCGGAGCCGGCTTGCCGATCAGCGCCGATGGAACCTTGCTGGCATCCCCGCTGAACAGCCCGACCAGGAAGACCAGGGACAGCCCGGCAAACAGGATCAGGGGAATCAGGAAAACCAGCGGCGAGCGCCGGCCTGGCGCGCTCTCGACCTCGCTCACGACAATGCCTTCCCGGAACGGCGGCCGGCGCCGCGCTGTTCCAGCGCGTCGAGAGCCTGCCTTTGCGCGCGGTGATCGCGCCAGGTCATCAGAATCAGCCCGCCGAGGATCATCACGACAGACGCATAGGCGGTCAGGATGTAGCCGGCATGCGGCCCAAACGCGCTCATACCGCGACCTCCGCCGCCAGCCGGTCCAGCCTCTCGGCCTCGAAGATCGTCAGCGTCCGGACCCGGCGGCGCATGATCTCGGCCCGCATGGCGACGAGATGCAGCGCCAACGCCAGCAGCGTGAAGCCGACTGCCAGGATCAGGAGCGGCCAGAGCATGGCGGGATGAATGGTCGGCCCGCCGGCGCGAAAGACCGATGCCGGCTGGTGCAGCGTATTCCACCAATCGACGGAGAACTTGATGATCGGCACATTGACGAAGCCGACCAGTGTCAGGATCGCCACTGCCCGCCCGGCGCGCGAGGGATCGTCGAGCGTGCGCCACAGCGCCATGATGCCGAGATAGATCAGGAAGAGCACGAGCACCGAGGTGAGCCGCGCATCCCAGACCCAATAGGTCCCCCACATCGGCTTGCCCCAGAGAGCCCCCGTGATCAGGCAGATCAGCGCGAAGCAGGCTCCGATCGGAGCCGCCGCCTTCTGCGCCACATCCGCAAGCGGATGGCGCCAGACCAGGGTGCCCAGTGCCGAGACCGCCATCATCGAGTAGAACATCAGCGCGAGCCAGGCAGCCGGCACATGCACGAACATGATGCGGATGGTTTCGCCCTGCTGGTAATCCGCCGGCGCGACGAAAAAAGCGAGATAGAAGCCGACGGCAAGCAGCAACGCGGCCGCGCCCCCAAGCCAGGGCAGCAGCCGGCTCGACAGGCGCATGAAACGCGTCGGATTCGCCAGTTCGATCAGGCTAGCCATGCGGCCCTTTTGCTCTTCATTTGACGAGTGAGGATGTAGCAACCGGCTTCACGCTTCACAATCGCAGCCGATGGCCATGGCGTCGCAGCCTAGTCCGCCTGCCGGAGCGCCGCAGCAGCGGCGATGGTGCCGATCACGAGCGTCGCGAGCGACAAGGCGCACAGAATCAGAAACGGCGTCAGGAAGGGCACCGTGCCGCCAAGCGCGCTGTTCGAAGCCGAGACGCCGAAGATCAGCACGGGTACCGTCAGCGGCGCGACGAGGATCGGCAGGATCAGGCCGCCCCGCTTGAGGCCGGCCGTCAGCGCGGCTCCCGTGGCGCCGATGAAACTAAGCGCCGGCGTCCCGACCAGCAGCGTCCCGGCGACCGGCAGCATCGCCTCGGCGGGAAGCGCGACCAGCAGGCCAAGCAGCGGGGCAGCCAGCGCCAGCGGCAGGCCGGTCGTCAGCCAATGGGCGAGCCCCTTGGCCAGTACGGCGAGTTCCAGGGGCAGGGCCGAGGCGCGGATCAGGTCGAGAGAACCGTCCTCCTCATCGCCCTGGAAGAGCCGGTCGAGCCCGATCAGGGTCGCAAGCAACGCTCCGAGCCAGAGAATGGCCGGGCCGATCCGCGAGAGCAGATTGAGATCGGGCCCGAGTGCGAAAGGCACCAGCACGACCAGTGTCAGGAAGAACACCAGCGCGAGCTCCCCGCCTCCGCCGGCACGAGCCGCCAGGGCGAGGTCGCGTTTCAGGATCGCCAGGAAAGCTCCGCTCACGGCCCGATCCTCATCTCGCGCGCCGTTTCCAGGCCAAGCGGGCCGTGCGTCGCCGCCAGGATCGCGCCGCCCGCATCGAGATGAGCCTGCATCAGCCCGATCAGCATGTGTTGGGAGGCCGTATCGAGCGCCGAGGCCGGTTCGTCGAGCAGCCAGAGCGGCCGTCGTGAAACCAGGAGCCGTGCCAGCGCGACGCGCCGGCGCTGCCCGGCCGAGAGATAGCCGACCGGCAGAGCCGCGACATGCGGCAAGCCAATAGCGGCAAGCGCCTCATCGGCGGCGAGCCCGGGCTCGCCGAGCAGGGCCTGGACGAAATCGAGATTCTCGCGCGCCGTCAGCGCCGTTTTCAATCCGTCGCGATGACCGACGAGATGGATCTGCTCCATCAGGGGCGCATCGCCGATGCCGGTTACTCGCAAAACTCCGGCGGCGGGCCGCAACCGCCCGCAGATCATGGCGATCAGGCTCGACTTGCCGGCGCCGTTGCGGCCGGTGAGCGCAATCGCCTCCCCGCTCCCGAGCGTGAACTCAAGCTTTTCGAAAACCAGTCGCCCGCCTCGGCGGCAAGCCAGGTCTTCGGCGCTCAGCGTGAGTGGGGCGTAGGAAAACTGCGTCAAGGCCAGGGCATCTTCCCGTGCGTCAGAAGCTGCCACGCACGCGTTTCGTTCATGTAGCGGGCTTCTTGGAATTGATCTATAGAACGCTCGGCTACGCCGCACGCCGATCCGGCGCGGGGCTCGGGCACTCCCGGGGCGGCGCGCGCGTCATGCGCATTAGGCCTTCGATCTCGCCTGCCCGCAAGGGCGACCGAATCGCGACCGCAACCCCTTGATCAGGATTATGCCCGCATGGCTAACCAGGATTCCTTCAAGTCCCGCAAGACGCTCGACGTCGGCGGCAAGAGCTACGTCTATTACTCCCTGCCCGACGCCGAGGCGAACGGCCTTCCCGGCATTTCGAAGCTTCCCTTCTCGATGAAAGTTCTGCTCGAGAACCTGCTGCGCTTCGAGGATGGCCGCTCGGTCACCAAGACCGACATCGAGGGCTTCGTTGCCTGGCTGTCCGACAAGGGCAAGGCCGGCAAGGAGATCGGCTTTAGGCCCGCACGCGTGCTGATGCAGGATTTCACCGGCGTTCCGGCAGTGGTCGACCTGGCCGCGATGCGCGATGGCGTCGTCGCGCTCGGCGGCGATCCGGCCAAGATCAACCCGCTCGTCCCCGTCGACCTCGTCATCGACCATTCGGTCATCGTCGACGAGTTCGGCACGCCCAAGGCTCTCTCGCAGAATGTCGAGCTTGAATATGAGCGCAACGGCGAGCGCTACCGCTTCCTGAAATGGGGCCAGGGCGCCTTCGACAATTTCCGCGTCGTCCCGCCCGGCACCGGCATCTGCCATCAGGTCAATCTCGAATACCTCGCCCAGACCGTCTGGACCAGGACCGAGACGATCGACGGCAAGGAGGTCGAGGTCGCCTATCCCGACACCGTCGTCGGTACTGATTCGCACACCACCATGGTCAACGGCCTGGCCGTGCTCGGCTGGGGCGTCGGCGGCATCGAGGCCGAGGCTGCCATGCTCGGCCAGCCGCAGTCCATGCTTCTGCCCGAGGTCATCGGCTTCAAGCTCACCGGCTCGCTGCGCGAAGGCATCACTGCGACCGACCTCGTGCTGACCGTCACCCAGATGCTGCGCAAGAAGGGCGTCGTCGGCAAGTTCGTCGAGTTCTTCGGCCCCGGCCTCTACAACCTGACGCTCGCCGACCGCGCCACCATCGCCAATATGGGCCCGGAATACGGCGCAACCTGCGGCTTCTTCCCGGTCGACGCCGAGACGATCGACTATCTCACCACCACCGGCCGCAAGTCGGACCGGATCGCGCTGGTCGAGGCCTACAGCAAGGCACAGGGCCTGTTCGCCACCATCGAGACGCCGGACCCGGTCTTCACCGACACGCTGGAACTCGACCTGGCCACGGTCCAGCCTTCGATGGCCGGCCCGAAGCGCCCCGAGGGCCGCGTCGACCTCGGCGCCGTCGCCAAGGGCTTCGCCGCAGCGATGGACACCGAATACAAGAAGGGCGCCGAGATCGCCCGCCGGGTTCCCGTCGAAGGCCGCGCCCATGATCTCGGCCATGGCGACGTCGTCATTGCCGCCATCACCTCCTGCACCAACACCTCGAACCCCTCGGTGCTGATGGCCGCGGGCCTGCTCGCCCGCAACGCGGTCGCCAAGGGCCTGACGGTGAAGCCCTGGGTCAAGACCTCGCTTGCCCCCGGCTCGCAGGTCGTGGCGGAGTATCTCGCCAAGTCCGGCCTCCAGACCGACCTCGACACGCTCGGCTTCAACCTGGTCGGCTTCGGCTGCACCACCTGCATCGGCAATTCCGGTCCGCTGCCGGGCCCGATCTCGAAGGCGATCAATGATCAGGGCCTGATCGCGGGCGCCGTGATCTCCGGCAACCGCAATTTCGAAGGACGCGTCTCGCCGGACGTGCAGGCGAACTACCTCGCCTCGCCGCCGCTGGTCGTCGCCTATGCGCTGGCCGGCAGCGTCCAGAAGGACCTGACGACCGAGCCGCTCGGCACGGGCAAGGACGGCCAGCCCGTCTTCCTGAAGGACATCTGGCCCTCCAACAAGGAGATCCAGAGCTTCATCGCCCAGAACGTCACGCGCGCCATCTTCGAGGCGAAATATGCCGACGTGTTCAAGGGCGACCAGCACTGGCAGGACGTGAAGACCCCGGAGAGCCAGACCTACGCCTGGGACGATGCCTCGACCTATGTGCAGAACCCGCCCTATTTCCAGGGCATGGGCAGGAAGCCTTCGCCGGTCACCGAGATCGTCGGCGCGCGCATCCTCGGCCTGTTCGGCGACAAGATCACGACCGACCACATCTCGCCGGCCGGTTCGATCAAGGCCGCCTCGCCGGCGGGCAAGTACCTGACCGAGCACGGCGTCGCCGTCGCCGACTTCAACCAGTACGGCACGCGGCGCGGCAATCATGAGGTGATGATGCGCGGCACCTTCGCCAATATCCGCATCCGCAACCACATGATGGGGCCGAACGGGCGCGAGGGTGGCTACACCATCCACTATCCCAGCAAGGAAGAGCTGCCGATCTACGACGCCGCCATGCGCTACCAGGAGGAGAAGGTGCCGCTGGTCATCTTCGCCGGCGTCGAATACGGCAACGGCTCCTCGCGTGACTGGGCGGCGAAGGGCACCAACCTGCTCGGCGTCAAGGCCGTGATCGCGCAGAGCTTCGAGCGCATCCATCGCTCGAATCTCGTCGGCATGGGTGTTGTCCCCTTCACGCTTGCGGAAGGCACGAGCTGGGCTTCGCTGGGCCTGAAGGGTGACGAGAGCGTCACCATCAAGGGGCTGGCCACGGTCAAGCCGCGCCAGATGCTGGAGGCGGAGATCACCTTCGCCGACGGCACGGTCAAGAATGTCCCGATTCTCTGCCGCATCGATACGCTGGACGAGCTCGATTACTTCAAGAACGCCGGCATCCTGCACTACGTGCTGCGCGGCATCGCGGCGTAGTCCGCGCCCTGCCCTGGCTCCGTCTGACCGGGCCGGGGACATCGACATACAGGGCCGGCCTCTGGCCGGCCCTGTTTCGCCTTGCGGCGCCTCCAGTTGTCCTCGCGCAGGCGTAGGTGTAATGGGGCGTCACAGCCATCCTTGGCGGGGGGCTTGGGGCAGGCGCGCGCCAGCGCGCCCGGATGTCCGCCGCCACAATCCAAGACGACGGGAGCACCCGCATGTCCGCCACGTTCGAGACGGTCGCCGGTATCATTTCGGAGACCTGCGATATTCCTCGCGAGAAGATCACGCCCCAGAGCCACGCCATCGAAGACCTCGGCATCGACTCGCTGGCTTTCCTCGACATCGCCTTCGCGATCGACAAGGCTTTCGGCATCAAGTTGCCGCTCGAGCAGTGGACCCAGGAGGTCAACGAAGGCAAAGCGCCGGCCGAGCAGTATTTCGTGCTTGAGAACCTGTGCCAGCGTATCGACGACCTCGTCGCCGCCAAGAAGGCCTGAATTTCGCTCGCAGGGCCGCCGCTTCGATGAATTCGCGAGGCGGCCTTGAGACGGACACCCTCTCCCGATAGAGCATGATGCAGCCGAGCCGGGCGTTCCCTCGCCCGCTCGGCGCATCTGTTGCTCGCCACCCGGTCAGGACCCGCATGCGCCTCGAATATTTCGACATGATCGACACGGTCGTGACCTTCGATCCGTCGCAGAAGCGCATCGCCACACGTTCGACCGTGCCGAGCGCGAGCCCCGTTTTCGAGGGGCATTTCCCCGGCCACCCGCTTGTTCCCGGCGTGCTCCTCACCGAAACCATGGCCCAGGCTTCCGGCTATCTTCTGCTCGCTCTCAACCAGTTGCAGCAGATGCCGTTCCTGATGATGGTCGACAAGGCGCGCTTCCGCACCTTCGTCGAACCTGATGCGGTGCTGGATGTCAGTGCCGAGCTCGTTCACGAAGGCTCGGGCTACGCCGCCACCAAGGCAAGAATCGCGATCGACGGCAAGCCGATCTGCGATGCCGAGCTGCGTTTCCGCCTGATGCCGTTCCCGGCCGACATGCGGACGTTGATGGAGCAACGGATCGCGGCGATCGGCCTCGTCCCGGAACGGAACTGACATGATGCGTGACGTCGTCATTACCGGCATCGGCCTGGCCTCCAGCCTGGGCGAAGGCATCGAGACGCATGCAGCGGCTCTGGCCTCCTCCGTTGAACCGGTCGTCGATACCGAGAGTTTCGCGCCCTATCCCGTGCACCGGCTGAAGCCGCTCGAACTCGATCGGCAGATTCCGAAGAAATCCGATCAGCGCCAGATGGAGCCATGGCAGCGGCTTGGCGTCTATGCCGCCGGTCTTGCTCTCGACGCTGCCGGCCTGAAGGACGACGTCGACGCCAAGAGCGAGCTCCAGGTCATCGTCGCCGCCGGTGGTGGCGAACGCGATCATGCCGTCGATTCCGCGATTCTGACCGGCTTGCGCGGCGCGAACCAGCCTGGCGCCTTCCTGAACGAGCGGCTGATGGGCGACCTGCGCCCGACGCTCTTCCTGGCGCAGCTCTCCAATCTTCTCGCCGGCAATATCGCGATCGTCCACGGCGTCACCGGCGCTTCGCGTACCTTCATGGGCGAAGAGCAGGCCGGCGTCGACGCGATCCGCACCGCCCATGCCCGCGTCGCCTCCAGCCAGGCAGACGTGATGCTGGTCGGCGGCGCCTACAATGCCGAGCGTCGCGACATGCTGCTGCTGCTCGAAGCCGGTGGCTATTTGCGCAAGGGTGATTTCGCACCCGTCTTCGAACGGCAGGATGCGCCGGGACTGATCACCGGCAGCGCCGCAGCGTTCCTCGTCCTCGAATCAGCCGAGCGCGCCAAGGCGCGTGGCGCCAAGGTTCTGGCCGGCCTCAGCCATGTCGCGGCCGCCCGCGCGCGCCGCAGCGAGCAGGGCGCGGTCGAGGCCACATTGCGCAAGCTGGTTGCCGGCTTCGGCGCAGTGTCGTCTTCAGCCCTCGTCATCTCGGCGGCGACCGGCGCAGCCGGCGTCACCGGCGAAGAGGCATCGGCCATCGCCAACCTGCCCGCCGCCAAACGCATTGCCACAGGCGATCTCGTTGGCCACAGCCTCGAGGCTGCATTCCCCATTTCGGTTGCCCTTGCCGCCATCGCCCTTGCCAATGGCCAGGCAAGCGAAGCGATCGTCACCGGCGCCGGCCATTGGCGCGGAGAAGGCGCGGCGCGCCTCGTGAAAGCGTGAGGATATCGCCATGAGCGCACAGCATCGCGACTCCAAGGGCCGCCCCGTCGTCGCCGTCACCGGACTGGGTGTCGTCACCTCGCTCGGCCAGGGCAAGCAGACCAACTGGGAGGCGCTGACCGCCGGGCGCTCGGGCATCCATCGCATCGAGCGCTTTCCGATCGACGGGCTGCGCACGACCATCGCCGGCACGGTCGATTTCCTCTTCGATGCGCCTTTCACGGCGCCTCAGCTTTCCGAGAAGCTCGCGACGCTTGCCGCAGAGGAGGCCGTGAGCCAGAGCGGGCTCGGCTCGGACGGTGATTTTCCCGGCGAACTCTTCATGGCCGTTCCTCCGGTCGAGATGGAATGGCCGCAGAAGCAGGAACTGGCCCAAGCCATCGACGGCGACGTCGATTATGACGGATTGCTGCGCGCCGCCGCCGCGCACAAACACAAGCMGATGCATGAGCTCTTCCTGTTCGGAGGCGTCGCCGATCACATCGCCGATCGGTTTGGGACCCGGGGTTCGCCGATCTCGCTCTCGACCGCCTGCTCGTCGGGCGCAACCGCCATCCAGATGGGCGTGGAGGCGATCCGGCGCGGCGAGACGAGCGCGGCGCTGTGCGTCGGCACTGACGGCTCGGTCCATGCCGAGGCGCTGATCCGCTTCTCCCTGCTCTCGGCATTGTCGACGCAGAACGATCCGCCGGAAGGCGCGTCCAAGCCCTTTTCCAAGAACCGCGACGGTTTCGTCATGGGCGAAGGGGCCGGGGCGCTGGTTCTCGAGGATTACGACCACGCCCTGGCGCGTGGCGCGACCATCCTCGGCATCGTCGCCGGTTGCGGCGAGCGCGGCGACGGCTTCCACCGCACGCGTTCGAGCCCGGACGGCAAGCCGGCGATCCTCGCCATGCAGGATGCATTGGCCGATGCCGGGCTGACGCCGGACGATGTCGACTACATCAACGCGCACGGCACCTCGACGCCCGAGAATGACAAGATGGAGGCGATGAGCTGCTCCGCCGTCTTCGGCGAGCGCATGGCGCGCCTGCCGATCTCCTCGAACAAGTCGATGATCGGCCATACGCTCACAGCCGCCGGAGCCGTCGAAGCAGTGATCTCGCTTCTGACCATCGCCAACGGCCGCATCCCGCCGACGATCAATTACAACCTGCCCGACGCTGCCATTGCCCTCGATGTCGTGCCGAATACGGCGCGCGACGCCAAGGTCAGGACCGTCATCTCCAATTCCTTCGGTTTCGGCGGGCAGAACACCTGTCTCGTGCTGACCGCCCCCCCGGAGGCGGCATGACCCGCATTCTCGTCACCGGCGGCGCCAAGGGCGTTGGCGCCGAGATCGTGCGCGCGCTCGCAGCCGCAGGGCATGATGTCGATTTCACCTATCGGTCATCGGCCGATCAGGCGCTGGCGCTGGCAGCCGAGATCGGCGCGGCACATCCCGGCCAGGCCGTTCGCGCGCTGCCGCTCGATCTCGCCGACAAGCCAGCCCTGGACACATTCTGCGAGGCGGTCGAGGGCGACAGCTATTTCGGCTTCATCCACAACGCCGGACAACCCTACGACACGCTCGCAGCGATGATGGTGCAGGACAAGGCCGAAGCGATCATGCAGGTCAATTTCTGGGCCTTCACGCGTCTTGCCAAGAGCCTGATGCGCGGCATGCTCCGCGCCCGCAGCGGACGCATCGTCGCGATCGGATCCGTGGCCGCGCTGCGCGGCAATCCGGGCAACGCCGCCTATGCCGCCTCTAAGGGCGCGCTGATTTCCTATGCCAACACCCTGGCCGTCGAAACCGGCAAGCGCGGCGTCACCGTCAACGTGATCGCGCCGGGCTTCATCGATACCGACATGATGGCCCCCTACGCCGCCTATCGGGAAAAGATGGAAAGCCAGATCCCCGCCGGCCGCTTCGCGAAGCCCGAGGAGATCGCCGGGCTCGCCACCTTCCTGATGAGCCCCCCGGCCGGCTATATCACCGGCACCGTCCTGCCGATTGATGGTGGCCTGACGGCACAGCTCGGCGTGCATCGCTGAGCGCGCTCAGCCGGTAGATGCGTATTTGAAAGGCTCGACATGCGTTCCCTCCAGCTCTTCGGCGACCGTGACCTGCGCCTGACCGAAATCGACCCGCCGCCGCCACCCGCCGCCGGCGAGGTGCAGATTCGCGTGCGCGCCGTCGGCCTGAACTATCTCGATGTCTGGGGTTTCCGCGGCATGGCCTTCGCCAAGCGCAAGATGCCTCAGGCGGCCGGTGTCGAGGCCGCAGGCGAGGTTGTGGCTGTCGGCGAAGGTGTCAGCCGTTTCCGGGAGGGCGACACCGTCACCATGTACGGCGCCGAGACCTGCGGCCACTGCAAGGCCTGCCGCGAGGGTCGCGACAATCTCTGCGAGAATGTCGCCGGCATCATGGGCTTCCATATCGACGGCTTCGCCCGCGAGCTGATCAACCGGCCCGAGCGCCTCGTGATCAAGGCTCCGAAGGGCGTCTCCTTCGAGGAGGCCGCCTGCGCGCCGATCGGCTTCGGCACGGTGCAGCACATGCTCTTCGACAATGCCAAGCTGGAGCCGGGTGAATCCATTCTCGTTCACGCCGGCGGCTCCGGCATCGGCACCGCCGCGATCCTGATGGCCAAGGCGATCGGCTGCACCGTCTACACCACCGTCGGCGACGACGAGAAGGGCGCCAAGGCCAAGGCGCTGGGCGCCGATTTCGTGGTCAACTACAAGACCGAGCGCTTCGAGGGCGAAGTGCGCCAGCTCACCAAGCGCAAGGGCGTCGATGTCGTCTTCGAGCATGTCGGTGCCGATACCTGGAATGGCTCGCTGCTTTGCCTGAAGCGCGGCGGCAGGCTCGTCACCTGCGGCGCAACGTCGGGCCCCTCGACCACGATGAACCTGATGCAGCTCTTCCAGCAGCAATACCGCATCTTCGGCTCCTTCGGCTGCCGCATCGAGAACATCGCGCAGTCGCTGGAGAAGATGGCGGGCGGCATGAAGCCGGTGATCGACTCGGTCTTCCCACTCGAGGATTTCGAGAAGGGGCTCGCCCGACTTGAGGGCCGCAAGGTCTTCGGCAAGGTCATTGTCGCCTTCTGAGCCCGGAATTCGCGCGCCAGACTTGACCGGCGCGTATTCCTGACGCAAGTCGCGCGGCTGGCGCCGGGCCTTTCCGGCTCTTCGGAAAGAGGCCCTCGCGGCATTGAGACGTTTGAAGCACTTCGCGGGCCGGCTCGTTGCGGCCGTCATGATCGGCCTGATCCGGGCTCTGTTCGGTTTCCTGCGCCTGCTCGGGCCGGAACGCGCCAGTGATCTCGGAGGCTGGCTGCTGCGCAGCGTCAGCCCGCTGATCCCGGTCAATCGCGTCGCACTGGCCAATATCCGTGCCGCCTTCCCGGAGAAGAACGAGGCCGAAGTCCGGACGATCGCGCGCGGAGCCTGGGAGAATCTCGGCCGCACCGCTGCCGAGTACGCGCATCTCAAGACCCTCTTCGACTATGACGACGACAACCGGGATGCTCCCTCGCGGGTCGAGGTCTCCGGCATCGAGCATTTCGTCGCGCTGAAGGATGACGAGAAGCCAGGACTGATCTTCTCGGCGCATCTCGCCAACTGGGAGCTCCCGGCGATCTGCGCCGCGGCCTACAAGCTCGACACAACCGCGGTCTTCCGCGCGCCGAATGACCCGGCAATCGCCAACGTGGTGCACGAGATTCGCTCCGGCGCCATGGGCGGGCTTGCCGCGGCGAAGCAGGGCGCTGCCTTCGCGATGCAGGGCGTGCTTGAGAAGGATGGCCATCTCGGCATGCTGATCGACCAGCATTTCACCCGGGGCGTGGTGATCCCCTTCCTGGGCCGCCCGGCCCTGACCAACCCGATCCTCGGCAAGTTCGCACGCCGCTTCGACTGCCCGGTCCATGGCGTGCGGGTCATCCGGCTGCCGGGGCAGCGCTTCCGGCTGGAACTGACACCGCCGCTCGACCTGCCCCGCGACGAAGCCGGCGAGATCGACGTCACGGGCGCCATGGCGATGATGACCGCGGTGGTGGAAGGCTGGGTGCGCGAGCACCCTGAGCAATGGCTCTGGATGCATCGGCGCTGGCGCCCGAACATGATCAAGGCGGCTGCGCTGGCGAATTACGGGGATACGACCTGGCCACAGCCCAAATTCAAGGCAACGTGATTTCCAAGTGAGGCTTATTGAGCGCTTTGGTAACGTCTCGCAGTCAGCTTGAAGCCGAGTTTCGAGAATGACCCGCCGGTTACGCGCCTTTTCTGCCTTCCTTGCTGCCCTCGCGTTTGGCGGCGCGACAGCGCTTGCCCAGACGCCGGCCAAGCCGCCAAGGGCGGTGATCGAACTTTTCACCAGCCAGGGCTGCTCATCCTGCCCCGCGGCCGACGCCCTCTTCGTCGAGTTGGCCAAGGACCCGAGCCTGATCGCCCTCACCATGCCGGTGACCTATTGGGATTATCTCGGCTGGAAGGACACGCTCGGCCAGGACGTTTTCAGCAAGCGCCAGAAATATTACGCCAAAGGTCGCGGCGACGGCCAGATCTACACGCCTCAGGCCGTGATCAACGGCGCTTCGCACATGGTCGGCTCCGACAAGGCCCTGATCGAGCAATCGCTCAAGGAGCACGCGAGCCCGGCGCTTCCGGTCTCCGTCACCCTGTCCGAAGCCTCCGGCCACCTGAGCATCAAGCTCGATCCCACCGGAACCGGCAGCGAGCGTGGCGGCGGCGTCTGGCTGGTGCCGATCTCGCGCCTTGTCACGGTGCCCATCGAACGCGGTGAGAACAAGGGCAAATCGGTGACCTACGCCAATGTCGTGCGCGGCATCGTCAAGGTTGGCGAATGGACCGGGGCGGCCACGACGATGTCGGTCCCGCTCGCGACGACACAGCTTCCGAATGCCGACGCTTATGTCGTCCTGGTGCAGGGCGACCAGCCCAATCGGGTGATCCTGGGCGCCGCACGCAGCCCGCGCTGAGGCTTCAGAGCAGGACCACCTTGTTCGGTAGCTCGTCGACGTCGTCTGCCGCTGGCGGCGCATGGCGGGCAAGAACGCTGCCGACCGCTCCAACCGCATCGATCAGACCTTCGCGCAGGCGGTCCTCCTTCGCTGCCGCGAGCAGCGGCTCGATGATGCCGCGCCAGACCGCCTGATCGATCGTCTCGTCTATTCCGATATCCGCGACGATTTCGGCATAGCGCTCCTGCAGGGCGATGTAGAGCAGGACGCCGGTGCGCCCACGCGTGCGGGTAAGGCCGCGTGCGGTGAACTCGCGCAGCGCAACGTCATGGGCCCGCCGGCGCTTGATGAAGCCAGGCACGAATCGCCCACYGCGCCCATACCAGAGCAGCGTCACCATCAAAGTCGCAGCGCAGACGAGTTGGATCAGGAAGATTCGCGGAGCGCTGGTTGCCGTCAGTATCAGCAACGGCCAGGGCACGAACAGCGCCAGCACCAGTGCCATCACCAAAGGCACGGTGCGGTAGCTGCTTGCAGCGCGGTCGATCACCACGACGATCTCGCCGGAGGTCAGGCTTTCCGCCTGCCGCACCGCTTCCGCGATCGCCTCCTGGTCTTGCGTATCCATCACCAACTCCCAGAAGCACCGCCGCCGCCGGACGAGCCCCCGCCGCCTGAAAAGCCGCCGCCCGAACCCGAACCCCAGCCGCCGCCACCGCCCCAGCCGGAACCGGAACCCGTCCCCCAGCCGGAGCTGGTCGGCGGCAGCGTCACCCAGCGGCCATCGCGCATCCGGTGTCCGCGCCCGCCGCCTTGCTGGTTCAGCCCACGCAGGATGCTGACCACGACGATGAAGATGAAGAACATCACCAGGATGACGGCAACATCCTCCCCAAAGCTGCTCTCGTCACTGCGGACGGTCGCGCGGCGCTGCCATTCCTCGGCATCTCCAGCCAGAATGCTTAGGATCGCGTCGACGCCGCCCTCGATGCCGCCGGCAAAATCACCCGTCTTGAATTTCGGTGCCACCGCGGTGGTGATGATKACCTTCGAGAGCGCGTCCGTGAGCGCGCCCTCCAGCCCATAACCGACCTCGATGCGGACCTTGCGCTCGTTCGGCGCGACGAGCAGCAGCACGCCGTTATTCCTGGCCTTCTCGCCGAGCTGCCAGTGCCGGAACAGGCGATTGCTGAAATCTTCGACGGCGTAGCCTTGGAGCGACGGCACGGTCGCAACCACGACCTGATCGCTGGTCTTGGCCTCATGGGCCTGCAGCTTCTGCTCGATGCGGCTGCGCGCCGCGGCATCGAGCAGATTGGCGTTGTCGACGATGCGGCCGGTCAGGGCAGGAAAATTGGGATCGGCCGCAAGCGCGAAGCCGGCCCAGAGCAGGACAAGCAACAGGGAGAGATAACGGAGAACCCCTCTCCCTTCTGGAAGAGGGGCTACCCGACCTGTTCGGTGAGCGAGCCGGGGCACCCCGGGGCCCGCTTAGAACTTCACCTCTGGCGGCTTCTCCGCGCCCGCCGCCGCGGAGAAGGTTTCCATCGCCTTGGCGCCCCAGAACAGCCGCGCCCAGATCACGCCGGGGAAGGTGCGGATCTCGGTGTTGAAGCTCTGCACCGCCTGGATGTAGTCGCGCCGGGCTACCGCAACACGGTTCTCGGTGCCTTCGAGCTGCGACTGCAGGGCGAGAAAGTTCTGGTTCGACTTGAGCTCAGGATAGCGCTCGACCGTGACCAGGAGCCGTCCCAGAGCGCCCGTCAGGGCATTCTGCGCATCCTGATACTCCTTGAACTTCGCGGGATCTGTGATGGTCGACGCGTCGACCTTGACCTGCGTCGCCTTGGCGCGCGCCTCGATCACCTGGGTCAGCACCTCGCGCTCCTGCGAGGCATAGCCCTTCACGGTCTCGACCAGATTGGGGATCAGGTCGGCGCGGCGTTGATACTGGTTCTGGACCTCGCTCCAGGCCGCTTTGGCCCTCTCCTCGAGTGTCGGCACATTGTTGATACCGCAGCCCGCGAGCATAAGGCCGAAGAGGGTGACGGCCGCAAGCGCAAGGCTGCGGCGACGAACGGTGGAGAGCGCGAACGACATGTCGATGCCCCTTTTGGCAATGATCGAGCGATCGATTCGGAGCTTAGCGCTCCGCTCGAGCGGGTGAAAGGCAGCTCGTACAATCACCCGTTGCGTTATCCGGGCCTTGCACCGCAGCCCTTCCACTGCTGGGATGGGCGTCAGCCTGCAGCGGGAGATCGCCAGCATGAACCTCTCCTTCTCCACATCACGCTCCGCCGGACGATCAGCCCTCCTTGCGCTGGCCGCAGCCAGTGCCCTTTGGGCAGGAGGAGCGGCCTCACAGCCCCTTGCACCCGCGCCCGAAGCTGCGACCGGCCGCATCGCCAAACCCGTCGGCACCGCGCAGCGCTACATGGCGGCGGCGGCCAATCCGCTCGCCGCCAGCGCCGGCCGCGAGATCCTGCGCGCCGGCGGCAGCGCGACCGACGCTGCGATCGCGATCCAGCTCGTTCTCAATCTGGTCGAGCCGCAGAGCTCGGGCATCGGTGGCGGTGCCTTCTTCGTGCACTGGGACGAGGCCGGACGAGCACTCGTCACGCTGGACGGCCGCGAGCGGGCTCCCCAGGCAGCCAGGCCCGACCGCTTCATCGGCGCCGACGGCAAGCCGATGAAGTTCATCGACGCCGTCGTCGGCGGACGATCGGTCGGCGTGCCCGGCACGGTCAAGCTGCTGGAGGAGGCGCATAAGCGCTGGGGCAGACTGCCCTGGGCCACCGTCATAGCCCCCGCGATCAAGCTGGCGGAAGAGGGCTTCACCATCTCTCCGCGCCTCAACGGCCTGCTTTCCGGTGAGACAAATCTCGCAAAGGACCCGCGCGCCTTCGCCTATTTCTACGAGCCGGACGGCAAGGCCAAGGCGGTCGGCACGGTCCTGAAGAATCCGGCCTTCGCCGCAACACTTCGTGCCATCGCCGAGAGAGGGTCCGACGCCTTCTACTCCGGGCCGATCGCCGAGGACATCGTCTCGACCGTGACCGGTCACAAGACCAACCCCGGCGATATGACGCTGGCCGATCTGCAAGCCTACAAGGTCGAAGAGCGAGAGGCCGTCTGCGGCTCCTATCGGGTCTGGCGGATTTGCGGCATGGGGCCGCCGAGCTCCGGCGCGATCGCCGTCCAGCAGATGCTCGGCATCCTCGAAACCCAGAACATGGCCCGGCTCGGCCCTTCTGCCGAAAGTGCACACTGGTTCAGCGAGGCAGGTCGCCTCGCCTTCGCCGATCGCGCGCTCTTCCTCGCCGACCCGGCCTTCGTCAGCGTGCCCGTCAGCGGCTTGATCGACCGCGATTACATCCGCTCGCGCGCCGGGCTCGTCAGTCCCGACAAGTCGATGGGCCGCGCCAAAGCCGGCGATCCTCCCAACAAGCGGGCTCAGCTCTTTGCCCCCTCGGACGGCATCGAGAACGGCACGAGCCATATCTCGGTGATCGACGCCGACGGCAATGCGGTCTCAATGACTACGACGATCGAGGATGGCTTCGGCTCGCGGCAGATGACCAAGGGCGGCTTTCTGCTCAACAATGAGCTGACCGATTTCAATTTCGCTCCGGAGGAGGAGGGCAAGCCCGTCGCCAACCGCGTCGAGGGCGGGAAGCGCCCGCGTTCGTCGATGGCGCCGACCCTGGTGTTCGATGCCTTTGGCCGCCTCTACGCCGTGGTCGGCTCCCCCGGCGGCAGCCAGATCATTGGCTTTGTCGGCAAGACACTGGTCGCCCTGCTGGACTGGAAGATGTATCCGCAGGCCGCCGTCGACTTCGCCAATTTCGGCAGCCGCAATGGCCCCACCGAGCTTGAAAAGGGCACTGAGGCCGAGGCCTGGAAGACAGCGCTCGAGGCCAAGGGCCATGAGGTCAGGCTGCTGGAAATGACCTCCGGCATCCAGGCGATCGTCAAGACCCCTGAAGGCTTTGTCGGGGGAGCCGATGGCCGGCGCGAGGGGGTGGCGATCGGCGACTAAAGCATCGGCCCGAAAAGTGGATTGCGGTTTTCGGAAAAGCCGATGCAAACACAGAAGGTTAGATCATCGGACCGGATACGATATCCGGTCCGATGATGTAGCGGGTCCGGCACATCATGCCCGGGCGAATTCCGGGCCTCATCGGCTTCGGAGTGTCTCGGGTCGGCGCTGCGCCCGAGACAGGCGGCAGGCGTTAAACCTGCCCGACCGGGCGCTCCCCACCCGCGCCGCGCCCCGCGATCAGCCAGTAGACGAAGCCGGTGGCGGCCCCGACCAGGAACAGCGCTGCGATGATCTGTGTCTCGCTCGCCGTCGGTGCGCGTGACAGCCGCAGCATGGCGAGCGGCAGCAGCGCCGCGAGGGTGCCTGTCAGCCCGCTCTGGATGAGCCCGCTGCGGATGCGGAAGAGCTCGGAGCCGATAGCGACGAGCACGACCGGCGCGACCATGATTGCAAAGCCCAGCCGGCCGAGCAGTGTGAAGGCAGCTTCCGCCGTGGGGCCGGGATCGAAGCCGCTCTCGGCCTGGGCGAAGAGCGCTGTGAGCAGGCGCTCGAAGCCGCCGCCGATCAGCAGGGCGATGTCAGGCGAAACCACGCTGGCGATGAGCAGGGCAAACATCCCCGATCCCATCGCAACGAGCAACGCGAATGGAATCAACAGCAGCCAACGCAGCATATGTCAGCCCGCCAGCGCCGCAGCTTCGGCCTCGCTCTGCTCCAGCATCAGCCGGGCACGCGCCGAGAGCTTTTCAGTCTCGCTCTTGAGCTGGCCGCAGGCGGCGAGGATGTCGCGCCCGCGTGGCGTACGCACCGGCGAGGCATAGCCTGCGCGGTAGACGATCTCGGAGAAGCGCTCGATCCGGTCCCAGTCAGAGCATTCATAGCGCGTGCCGGGCCAGGGATTGAACGGGATCAGGTTGATCTTGGCCGGAATGCCCTTGAGCAGCCTGACGAGCTCGCGCGCCTCGGCATCGCTGTCGTTGACGCCCTTCAGCATCACGTATTCGAAGGTGATGCGCTTGGCGTTCGACAGGCCGGGATAGTTGCGGCAAGCTTCGAGCAGGTCGCGGATCGGATACTTCTTGTTCAGCGGCACCAGTTCATTGCGCAGGTCGTCGCGCACGGCATGCAGCGAGATCGCCAGCATCGTGCCCATCTCCGCGCCGAGCGCTTCGATCTGCGGCACCACGCCGGAGGTCGAAACCGTGATGCGGCGACGGCCGAGTGATAAGCCCTCATTGTCCGAGATCACGTCGATCGCATCGCGGACGCCGTCGAAATTGTAGAGCGGCTCGCCCATGCCCATGAAGACGATGTTCGAGACGAAGCGGCCACCATCATTCGGCACGAAGGCACCCTCGGGCGGGGTGCGCCCGGGGAAGTCGCCGAGACGATCGCGCGCCACCATCAGCTGCGCCACGATCTCCTCGGTGGTGAGGTTGCGCACCAGGCGCTGCGTACCGGTGTGGCAGAAGGTGCAGCTGAGCGTGCAGCCGACCTGGCTCGAGACACAGAGCGTGCCGCGGTCGACCTCGGGGATATAGACGCATTCGATCTCGGCACCGCGATCGCGTGCACCGACCGGAGGCATCCGCAGCAGCCATTTGCGTGTGCCGTCGCTCGAGACCTGCTCGGCTGTAACCTCCGGCAGATCGAGCGTGAAGCGCTCGGCCAGCGCAGCGCGCAAGACCTTGCTGATCGTCGTCATCGCGGAGAAATCGCGGACGCCGTAATGATAGATCCAGTTCCAGAGCTGGCCGACGCGCATGCGTCGCTCCCTCTCGGAAACGCCGATTTCAGCCAGCGCATCGGACAGGCCGGCGCGTGTGCGCCCGACCAGCGAGGCAGGTCGCAAAACGGGTTCGGCCGCCGGAGCGGGGGAAGCAGGGACGGACAGGGACATCGGAACTCGGGCTCAAGCGGGCATCATGCGCCCGCGCTCAGCGGGCTCATATCATAATCCGCATAAAGCGCGAAATCGGCGGAAATGCGCCGCCTGCCCGCGCTACTTGCAGGCGTCTTCGGCGCGCTTGACGATCTGGTTGAGGCCGGCGAGCGAATATTTGTCGCTGGTCGGATTGCCGCGTTTCGACATGCCCTTGACCTCGAGGCTCGCGCCCTTGCGCAGCGCGTCGAGCATGCGGCCTTCCTCAGCCGGGTTCTTGAGCCACATGTTCTGGCCCTTTGCGACCAGCGCGAAGCGCTCATTGCCGATGATCGCCTGATGCTCGACATCTTCCTTGAGGTCGAAATTCATCACCAGGCTGATCTCGTTGCGCACCCCTTCGGTGGGGCGGCTGGAGACGAAGAGCATGCCTTCGACATCCTTGAGATTGGCGGGAATGCGGGTTTCCGCCTTGGAAAGCGCGTAGCAGACCTTGGATCGCCCCTGCTGCGACGAGAAAGCCTGCCACTTTCCGGCCGTCTCGAGCAGCATCGCCTGGGCCTGGCCCGAAGCCGCAGCGCGTTGGGCCGGAGCAGGCGCTCGCTGCGCCTGGGCCGGGGAAATCAGAAACGGCAAAGCCAGCGCGACCAGCGCCGAAGCCAGTTTCGCATGCCGGGTGGCGGTGACGCCGGTTCGGAAGTAGTTGAGAATCATCGACCGCCATCAATCAGCAGAAATGTTAACAGCATCTCTATTTCCGAAGCATTTTGCGCGGAATCTCAAGAATGCCTGAACCATAGGATGTCACGATCCTGGCGAAAATGCGAATATGACGCTGCCGCGAACAAGGTTCCGTCCGCACCGGGGCCGTGGCACAATCCGCCGGGAAACAGGCGGTGACCAGCGTTGTCCGGATGGTATCGCGGGCACAAGCCAGGCTGAGGACGGTGCGACGAGATGAAAGCACTGCTTTGCGAGACCCACGGGCCGGCAGAAAACCTGGTGATCCGTGAACTGCCCGATCCGAAGCCGGGCCCAGGCGAGGTCGTCATCACCGTCAAGGCGGCGGCGCTGAACTTCTTCGACACGCTGATCATCCAGAATCGCTACCAGACCAAGCCGCCCCTGCCCTTCTCGCCAGCAGGCGAATGCGCGGGCATCATCAGCGCGATCGGCCGCGATGTCGAAGGCTGGCGCATCGGCGAGCGTGTCGCCGTATGGCTCGGGCATGGTGGAGCGCGTGAAAAGGTCGCGGTCTCCTCTCGGGCGATCGTACGCGTGCCGGATACCCTTGATGACGCGCAGGCCGCCGGGCTTTTCGTGACCTATGGCACCGCGATGCACGGTCTCATCCAGCGCGCCGGGCTCAAGGCCGGCGAAACACTGGCCATTCTCGGCGCAGGCGGCGGCGCCGGCCTGGCCGCCGTCGAGATCGGCGCCTTGCTCGGCGGCCATGTCATCGCCTGCGCCTCATCGCCGGAGAAGCTGGCGCTGGCACGTGAACATGGCGCCCAGGAGGAGATCGACTACAGCATCGAGGATGTGAAGGCGGGCCTGCGCCGCCTGACGGAGAATCGTGGCGTCGACGTGCTCTACGACACGGTTGGCGGCGATCTCGCCGAGCCGGCATTGCGCGCCATGGCCTGGGAGGGGCGCTACCTCGTTGTTGGCTTTGCCGGCGGCGCGATCCCGAAGATTCCACTCAACCTGCTGCTCCTCAGGAGCTGCGACCTGCGCGGCGTGTTCTGGGGTGAGTTCGTCGCGCGCGAACCGGCGGCGCATCGCCGCAACATGGAACGACTGCTGGAATGGGCCGCAGCCGGGCGCATCAGCGCCCATGTCCACGCCACCTTCCCGCTCGAACGCGCTGCGGAAGCGTTTGCGATGATCGGGGATCGCAAGGCGCAGGGCAAAATCGTCCTGACGCCCTGAACGGGGCTCAAAGCCCCGCCAGCGTGTCCTGCGCCTTCTGGCGATGCTCCGGCGTGATCGACCCCGCGACCGCGGCGATCGCAGCCGCCATCACGGCCGCATCGTCGCTAAAGCCAAGGATCGGCATGATGTCGGGAATCGCATCGATCGGCAGCACGAAATAGCCGAGCGCGGCCAGCAATGTCAGCCGGACACGCCGGGGCGTCGCCGGATCGCGGGTGCAGAAATAGGCTGCCAGCAGATCCTCGGCAAAGGGGATGCGCTTGGCGACCCGCTTGAGAAGGCTCATCAGATCGGCGCCGAAACGCGCTTCGTCGCGCAGGCTCCGCCGGATCGCCGCCATCTCTTCGGCGCTGAAACGCGAACTGAAACCCTCGCTCATTCCTCACTCCGTGGAAGGACCTGAAAACCCCGGCCCAGTGCGGAATACACATTTCCCACGCCGAAAATGTGGCCCCGGACGCAAGGCTGCACAAGGGTTGCGCCAAGAATCGTCCTTGGAGCAGCCGATGGCGCGGATTAAGGCTGGTCCAGCCATTTTTGCGAACAGGGACCTGACATGAAGCTCGATTCGTCCATCGCGGCCGTCGTCACCGGCGGCGCGTCCGGCCTCGGCGAAGGCACCGCACGCATGCTCGCCTCCCAGGGCGCGAAGGTCGCCATCTTCGACATGAATGCCGAGCGCGGCAAACAGGTGGCGAGCGAAATCGGCGGCATCTTTGCCCTTTGCGATGTCTCGAACGATGCCTCGGTCGACGAAGCCCTGCTCACGGCTCGTCAGGCGCATGGCATCGAGCGCATCCTGGTGAATTGCGCCGGAATCGCCCCGGGCCGCCGTGTCGTCTCGAAGAAGCGGGAGACCGGCGAACTCGTGGCCCACGACCTCGCGACCTTCGAGAAGACGCTCGCCGTCAATCTCGCCGGCACTTTCCGCATGATCGCACGCTCGGCGCTCGCACTCGCCGCGGAGCCACCGGTCACGCCCGATGGCGGGCGCGGAGTCTTCATCTGCACGGCTTCGGTCGCGGCCGAGGATGGCCAGATCGGCCAGGCGGCCTATTCCGCCTCGAAGGGCGGCATTGTCGGCATGACCCTACCGATCGCGCGTGACCTCGCCCAGCTTGGCATCCGCGTCATGACGATCATGCCCGGCCTGTTCGAGACTCCGATGTTCGCGTCGGTACCGGACGACTATCGCCAGGCGCTGGAAGCCTCGATCCCGCATCCCTCGCGCCTCGGCCGCCCCGCCGAATATGCCGCGCTGGTCAGGAGCATCGTCGAGAACGACATGCTGAACGGCACGGCAATCCGCCTCGATGGCGCGATCCGGCTGGCACCGAAATAGCGCGCTGCGTCAAATAATCCTGAAGACCTTGCACCCGTCTTGTCGCGGTAGAGGTCCCACCGCATCGCGTCGCCGCCTCGTGCTTACGCCCGAGGCTCAAGGGAGCGCGGCGCAGAACATGGCGCCAGCCTCTTCATCGCTGGCGGACGAGGCCACAACGCAGCGGGCAGCCGTGCCGCCCCTTGCAGGGACGCCCTATTTTCCGGGCGTCGCTGGCGGCTTGATCTCATGCTTCAGGATCAGCGGCGTCTGAGCCAGGGCAAAGGCCATGGTCAGCGGCATCACGCCCCAGACCTTGAAGGCGACCCAGAAATCCTGCGTCTGCGTACGCCAGACGATCTCGTTCAACGCGGCAAGGACGAAGAAGAACAGGCCCCAGCGGAAGGTGAGCTTGCGCCAGCCCTCCTCGTCGAGCTGCAGGACAGTTTCGAGCACCAGCGCCAGCAGCGAACGCCCGAAGAACAGTCCGCCAAGCAGGATGCAGCCGAACAGCGTGTTGACGATGGTCGGCTTCACCTTGATGAAGAAGGCATCGTCGAGCGCCAGCGTCAGCCCACCAAAGACCGTCACCACGACCGCGTTTACGATCGCCATGCGCGGCAGATGGTGGAGCAACACACGCGACAGGGCGAGCGAGACAAGCGACGCCACGATGAAGATGCCGGTCGCAACAAAGATGCGCCGGTCTTCGGCGACGCCGAACAGGCGGTCGCCATAGGAGTTGGCGAAAAAGAAGATGGCCAGCGGCCCGAACTCGAGGCCGAGCTTGAGCAGCGGGTTAACGCCCTTGTCCTTAGTCGTCTCGGCCAGACTCTCGCTCACGCGGCTTCTCCCAATCCAGCAACCGCTCGTGCAAAATCACGTGCGGAGAATGGTTCCAGATCCTCGACACTCTCGCCGACGCCGATGAAATGCACCGGCAAGCCAAACTGGGCGGCGAGCGCCACGAGGATGCCGCCACGCGCCGTGCCGTCGAGCTTCGTCATCACCAGCCCGGTCACGCCAGCCGTCTCGCGAAAGGCCTCGACCTGCGAGATCGCATTCTGGCCCACCGTCGCGTCGAGCACCAGCAAGGCTGCATGCGGCGCCTCCGCGTCGAGCTTGCGGATCACCCGCACCACTTTGGCGAGCTCGTCCATCAACCCTGCCTTGTTCTGCAGCCGGCCGGCCGTGTCCACGAGAAGGATATCGACCCCGTTGGCCCTGGCTTTCTGCAGCGCCTCAAAGGCCAAACCCGACGCATCCGCACCCTGCTGACCAAATACAACCTCCGCACCCGTGCGCTCGCCCCAGACCTTGAGCTGCTCGATCGCAGCTGCGCGGAACGTATCGCCCGCAGCGAGCATCACCGACTTGCCTTCGGCACGGAATTTCGCAGCCAGCTTGCCGATCGTCGTCGTCTTGCCGGAGCCATTAACCCCGACCATCAGGATCACGAACGGCTTTTTCGTGGCATCGATCGTCAAGGGGTGCGCCACCGGCGTCAGAATGCTCTCGACCTCGCGCGCCAGGATGGCCTTCACCTCCTCCGGCTCGATCTGCTTGTCATAGCGTCCCTCGCCCACCGCCTTGGCGACGCGCGCCGAGGTGGCGAGGCCAAGATCGGCCTGGATCAGGATGTCTTCGAGATCCTCCAGCGTCGCGGCATTGAGCTTGCGCTTGGTGAAGAGCTCCGTGATGCCGGTGGTCAGCGCCGAGGAGGTACGGGAGAGCCCGTCCGCCAGCCTGCGCCACCAGCTGCGCTTCGGCTGCGGCGCCGGGCTCGGCTCCGCGGTCTGTCCGGATGCCATGGGCGAAACCGGCGCGGGCTCCGGTTCGGCTTCAACCTCCGGCGTCGCGATCGGCAAGGGCGCAGCCTCGCCGATCAGCAGATCGGGGGCGATTGGGGCATCGGGTACAGCGTCAGGAGCCGGCTCGGCTGCGGCATCCGGCAAATCCGGGGAGGGCTCGGCTGCGCTCTCAGGAGCGGGCTTGGACTGTTCCTGCTCCAGCCCGAACAGCCTCGAAAAGAAGCCGCGCTTTTTCGGTTCGCTCTCGCTCATCACTCGTCCCGTCATCCTGCAGGCCAGGCGCCCGAGTTGCGCCACACCGCTGGTTTGGATAGCGCAATGCCATGAGCAGACCGGATCAACCAGCAATTTCGCGCGAGACCCCAGAAGCCGCCCTGCCGGTGCCACTGCTCTATCGCGACGCGATGATGCTGGTGATCGACAAGCCCGCCGGCCTGCCCTCGCATCGCGGCCCGCAGGCAAAGCGCCGCGTCATTCCCGTGCTGACCGATTATCTCGACGCCCTGCGCTTTGGTCTGCCGCGACGGCCAGAAGCCGCCCACCGGCTCGACAAGGATACGTCCGGCTGCCTCATCCTCGGCCGCCACCCACGCGCAATGGCCGAGCTCAACCAGCTGTTCCGCGACGGCCGCATCGACAAGACCTATTGGGCTATCGTCGAGGGCGCCCCGCAGGACGACGAAGGCATGATCGATCTGCCCCTCGCCAGGCGCTCTCCCGAACGCGGCTGGTGGATGAAGGTCGACCCGGAGGGATTGCCTTCACAAACCCGTTATCGGGTGCTGGGTCGCGCGGAGGGTTTGACATGGCTCGAACTCGAGCCGCTCACCGGCCGCACGCATCAATTGCGGGTGCATTGCGCGGCCTCCGGCTGGCCGATGCTGGGCGACGAAGTCTACGGCTCGGCGCCGCGGGACGGCGGACCTGGACTCCAGCTCCATGCCCGCGCTGTCAGCGTTCCGCTCTATCGCAAGCGCGAGCCGGTCAGAGTCGAGGCGCCCCCGCCTTCGCACATGCTGGAGGCGCTTGGGCGCTGCGGCTGGAGCAAATCTTTCGGGAATCCTAACGCCGCTGTCGAACAGGGCGAACCGTCATCAACCCTTCGCTAATTTGAGCTTGCTATCGCTAGGGAACAGCAACCGGAGCGTGCATTGATGCCGGAGACAGCGACCTTGAGCAGCAGAGCCAGCCCCGATGGGCTCATGACGCTCGAAGCTGCACGCCAATCCGCGCGTGAGGCCGCCCCGGATGCACCACTGGCGACATTGCTCTCCTGGGTCGAAGACTATCTGATGAGAGGTCATGCCGATCTCGGCAGGACCGGCGCCGTCTGCCCCTTCACACGCCAGGCGGCCCGGCTCGATACGGTCCGCCTCGGCATTTCCAATCAACGCGCCACGGATGAGGATGCGGCCTTCGCCCTGGTTCGGAGCGGTTTCGGTGCACTCGACGCCATCCCCTGCAAGGCCGGCATGCAGCACTTCCGCACGGTGATCATCGGCTTTCCGAAATGCGACAGCCCGGACGGCATCGCCATGCTCAAGCGCGTCCAGGACCGTCACAAATTCTACTCGCTGCGGCGCAACCGCATGATCGGGCTGATGCATGCGACGTCGGAGGCGCCAGGCCTTTGGAATTCGGATTTCCGGCCGCTGCGCGCGCCTCTGCCTGTCATCGCCATCCGCCACATGGTCGAGCATGACGCGCCCTTCGCGGCCAGGCACCCCCTGCTGCTCCTGCCCTATCTCGCCCGCTTCCCGATCACAGGGTCGAGGCGGCTGATCGCGCATCTGCGCGCCGGAGCCCAATGATGAGCAAGCGGCGGGAAGGCTCTGAGATCGGCGGAGCCGTGACGACAGAGGTCATAACCGAGCGCGATGGTTTCCTCGCACTCCAGCCGGAATGGGACGCGTTCTTTGCACGTGCGGCCCTGCCGCATCAGGTCTTCCAGAGCCACGTCTTCCTGAAGCACTGGGCCGCGCATTATCTCGAGGGGCATGGCCGGCTCAGTATCGTCATTGCACGCCGCCACGGTGTCCTTGCGATGATCTGGCCACTCGTCCGGCAGCGCCGCTGCAGCCTCGAGACGCTCCGCTTCATGGGCATCCCGGTCGCGCAGTTCGGTGACATCCTCGTCGAGCCCGGCCCCGACCGCGATACTCTGGTGCGGGCAGCATGGCGCGCCGTGCGCGCACTGGGCGCCGATCTGTTCGAGGCGCGCAAACTGCGAGCAGACTCCATTCTCGCCGCCTCCGGCCTGCTCGGTGAAGCGATGCCGATCGAGCAGCTCAACGCCCCCTTTGCCGATCTGGTCTGGCGGGTCGGCACGAACGGCCCGAGCAGCGCCTACCCGGCCCGCGAGCGCTCGAATTACCGTCGGCGCCTGCGCCGGCTCGAGGAACGCGGCACGATCAGCTTCGAGGCGCCGCCGCCCGGTCCCGCCGCCGCAGCCCTCGCCGGCGACGCCGTGGCGTTCAAGCAAGCCTCGCTGCTGCGCCATGGCACCGTCGCGCCGACGATCGACGATCCTCGCTTCGCGGCCTTCTTTCGGGATTTTGCCGGAGATGCGGACGGGGGGAGTTCGCTGCGCGTCTCCGCAATATGCTGCGATGGCGCCCCGGTCGGCATCGACCTCTCGCTTGACTGCAAGGGCCGCAGCTTCGGCCATGTCCTCGCAGCCCATCCCGATTTCGAGCGGGGCGGCGTCGGCAGCATCCTGATTCATCACAGCTTCGCCAGCGCCAGGGCACGCGGCAATGCCGTGTTCGACCTGCTGGCCCCGTCGGATGCCTACAAGCTCGAACACGCCGACGGGCAGACCGGTGTCAGCGACCTCCTGCTGCCGCTCTCCCTCAAGGGGCGGCTCGCCTGCAGCGTCGGTTTCCAACGCTTGCGGCCCGTTCTGAAGAGCGCGGCCAAGCGACTTCCACCCGGTATTGCGCGCCGTGTCGCGATCTGGGGCAGGGCTGGCTGATCAGCCGGCCATGGCGTCCATGGCGCGGGCGAGCTTGACGTCGAGCTCGGTCAGCCCGCCGGCATCATGCGTAGCCAACGTCACCTCGACCGTCTTGTAGACATTCGACCATTCCGGATGATGGTCCATCCTTTCGGCCAGCAGCGCGACGCGGCTCATCCAGCCGAAGGCCTCATTGAAATCATGGAAGATGAAGCGCTTGGCGATGGCCTCACGACCCTCGACCAGTTTCCAGCCCACCAGCGTCATGAGCGCTTCGTTGCGAGCTTCGGCACTCAGTCGCTTGCGCATGATCATCTCCGCTGGAAATCGCTTCGCGGCAGCCGGTTGGGGTAGGATGGGCCAAGCGGATAGGCGGCCTCAAGCACATAAGGCCCGCCGCCGATCGAATCCCGCGATGACATCAGGGTGAAGCGCCGGGCCGTGAAGGCGATCGGCCGGACGATAGGATGCATCGCCAGATAATGCGCAACCTCGACAGGCGAGGTATCGCGCAGCCGGGCAAGCGTGACATGCGGCACGAATTTGCGCCCTTCCGCCGGTAATCCGAGGCGGCGCATCAGGCGCTCGATATCGGCCTGGAGCTCGCTGAGCTGGCGACTGGGTTGCACCCGCGCAAACACGGCGCGCGGCTTGTCGCCCCCGAAACTGCCCAATGCGTCGAGCGTCACCTCGAAGGGCTGTGTCTGCAGATCGGCGAGAAAGCTGTCGACATCATGGGCCATGCGGCGGTCGACATCGCCGAGGAAGCGCAAGGTAACGTGATAGTCGGCCGGCTCGATCCAGCGCGCACCAACGAGTCCGCCCCGATGCAGCGTCAGCGTCGAGGCGACCTCGGCGGGTATCTCCAGAGCTGTGAACAGCCTCGGCATGGCGAATCAGTGCCAAGTTTTTGTGACTCTGGCGAGACGAAAAGCGATGGAGCGCAGGAAAACCTCTGCAAACCTTCGCCCTCCCGCCCCGCCATGAGCCGCGCTGGTTTCAGGGACAGGGGTTTCCGACCAGTTGGTGAATCGCGTCGATCTTTGCTTCGACCTCGGGCGAAAGTGCGACATCGATCGAACCGATATCGGCCCGCAATTGTTCCATTGTCGTCGCGCCAATGATGTTGGCCGTCACGAAGGGGCGCGAATTGACGTAGGCCAGCGCCATTTGCGCCGGATCCAGACCAGCCTCGCGGGCAACCGCGATATAGCGCTTCACCGCATCTTCCGCGCCGACAGCCTCGTAGCGCTGGCCGCGATTGAACAGCGTCGAGCGCGCGCCGGCCGGCTTGGCACCGTCCAGATATTTGCCGGTGAGGTAGCCCTGGGCCAGCGGCGAATAGGCCAGCAGGCCGACCTGCTCACGCATCGCTATCTMGGCCAACCCCGTCTCAAAGGTACGGTTGAGCAGGTTGTAGGCATTCTGGATCGATTGGACGCGAGGCCCTCCGCGCGCTTCGGAATCGCGCACGAAGCTCATCGTGCCCCAGGCGCTCTCGTTGGAGAGCCCGAGATGACGGATCTTGCCAGCCTTCACGATCTCGCCGAAGGCGTCGAGTTGTTCGGCGATCGGCGTCTCGCCATCGGGCGTTTCGAAAGCGGCCTTGTTGAAGCGCGTTGGATTCGAGCCCCACGGCATCGCACGCTCGGGGAAATGCAGCTGGTAGAGGTCGATATAGTCCGTCTGAAGCCGCTTCAGGCTCTTGTCGACAGCCTCGAAGATCTGCTTGCGGTTGATGCGGGTCGGTCCGCGATCGTCCCGGAACCAGTCATTGGCCGAGCGGCCGACGATCTTGGAGGCCAGGATGACCTTGTCGCGGTTCTTCCGCGCCTTGAACCAACTGCCGATGATCCGCTCCGTCGAGCCCTGCGTCTCCGGCCGCGGCGGAATCGAGTACATTTCTGCCGTATCGAAGAAATTCACGCCCTGCGCGAGAGCGTAGTCCATCTGCTCATGGCCCTCGGCTTCGGTGTTCTGCTGGCCCCAGGTCATGGTTCCAAGGCAAATGACCGAAACCTGGAGGTCGGTGCGCCCAAGACGGCGATATTGCATGGTCAGACAACTCCGGAGATTGCGCGCAGGGGCGCTCATGGGGTGGGAAGCGATTTTCGGGCCGACCGGCATGATGCGAACGCCCTGCTCCGTGGCGGCGCATCGGTCCGGAACGGAAGGGATCAGGATTTCGAGCGGATGGTCTCCAGGAAACGCTCGACCGTCGGCAGAATCCGCTCGACGATGACGCGCACGCCTTCGGCTGTCGGATGCAGCAGATCCGGCTGGTTCAGCGCACGATCGCCCGCAATGCCCTCTAGGAAGAACGGATAGAACACCAGCGCGTGTTTCTCGGCGAGTGCCCTGAACAGCCCGTCGAAACGGCCGGTGTACTCCGCGCCGAGATTGCGCGGCGCATACATCCCGGCCAGCAGCACCGGGATACCGCGCGCTTTCAGCCGCGTGATGATGTCCTCGAGCGCTTTTTCCGTCACCGCCGGATCGAAACCGCGCAGCGCGTCATTGGCGCCAAGCTCGACAATCACACCATCGGTCCCGTCAGGCACCGACCAGTCGAGCCGCTCGAGGCCCCCCTGGGCGACATCGCCCGAGACACCGGCATTGGCGATATCGACGGCATGTCCCTTCTGGCGCAAGGCTTGCTCCAGCACCGCCGGAAATGCCGCGCTCGCTGGCAGGCCATAGCCGGCGCTGAGGCTGTCGCCCAGCACGACAAGCTTGAGCGGGCGCGGTGTCTGGGCTTGTGCCATGGCTGAAACCGGAAGGAGCATCAAAAGCGCCAGCCAAAAGGCCGCAGCGCAAAAAGCACGGGCAAATGATTGGACAAGCGCGCGACCGCGCCCATATCGGGCGGCGGGGCGCAACGCGCCGAGACCCCATCCCCATCGCGATGCGATGCGGATGGACGGCGTCGATGGCATTGAAGACAGGATCATGTGGCGATGAGTGATAAGTCAGCCCCGGCGATCGAATTGCGGGATGTCCATCTTAGTCTGGGGCGTGCAGCCGCCCGCGTCCATATCCTGAAGGGCGTTTCTTTGTCACTGGCTGCCGGCGAGGCGACCGGGCTGGTCGGTCCTTCGGGATCAGGCAAATCCACCCTGTTGATGACGATGGCCGGGCTCGAACGACCCGATTCCGGACTGGTGAAGGTAGCGGGCCAGGATCTTGGTCAGCTCGGGGAAGATGGCCTTGCGGTTTTTCGTGGGCGCCAGATCGGCATCGTCTTTCAGTCCTTCCATCTCGTTCCGACCATGACGGCGCGCGAGAATGTCGCTCTGCCACTCGAACTTGCGGGCGCAGACGATGCGTTCGCCCGGGCGGAAGCCGAGCTGCGCAATGTCGGGCTCGGCGATCGCATGGACCATTATCCGGCCCAGCTCTCCGGCGGCGAGCAGCAGCGTGTCGCGATCGCTCGCGCCGTCGCGCCTGATCCGGCCATTCTCGTCGCCGACGAACCGACCGGCAATCTCGACGAGAGCACCGGCCGCTCGATCGTCGATCTGATCTTCGCGCTGCGCCGCGAGCGGGGCGCCACCCTCGTGCTGGTCACGCATGACCTCTCGCTTGCCGCGGCCTGCGACCGGACGGTGCGCCTGCGCGCCGGGCGGATCGAAGCCGATGCCGATCTCGCCGTCGCCTGAGCCCTCGCCATGCACGCTCCGGTCAAGCCCACCGCTGCCACCCCTCCCCGCTCCCCTTTTGGCCCGGCACTCGCCCTGCGGCTCGCCTGGCGCGATCTGCGTGGTGGCCTGCGCGGTTTCGGCGTCTTCATCGCCTGTCTCGCTCTCGGCGTCATGGCCATCGCAGCCGTCGGCTCGGCGTCGCGCGGCCTGACGGAAGGGTTGCATCGCGAAGGGCGACGCATTCTCGGCGGTGACGTCGCCTTCAGCCTGATCCATCGCGAGGCCACCGCCGTCGAGCGGAGCTTTCTCGAAGGACGTGGCGCCCTCTCGACCATCGCCACGATGCGCGGCATGGCCAATGCCGGCGACAAGGGCGCGGCCCTGATCGAGCTCAAGGCGGTGGATTCCGCCTATCCGAGCATCGGCGAGGTCGTCAGCGAGCCGGCTGGCCCGCTTTCCGATCTGCTGTCCCAGAGCAATGGCAGCTTTGGCGCCATTGCCGATCCCGTGCTGCTTGGTCGCCTCGACCTGAAGATCGGCGACACGATCTCGGTCGGCAGCGCGCGCGTGCAATTGCGCGCCAGCCTCGTCTCAGAGCCGGACAAGATCGCGTCGGGCGTCGGCTTCGGTCCTCGTCTTCTGGTGTCCCAGGACGCATTGCGTGCCACCGGATTGCTCCAGCCGGGCAGCCTGGTGCGCTGGACCTATCGCGTCTCGCTGCCCCCCACGGCGTCCGATGATGCGGCCCTCGAGCGCCTCACCGCCGATGCCGGTCACCAACAGCCGGACGCTGGTTGGGAAATCCGCTCGCGCGCCAATGCCGCGCCGAGCTTTCAGCGCAATCTCGAGCGTTTCACGCAGTTCCTGACCTTGGTCGGACTGACCGCCCTGCTGGTTGGCGGTGTCGGCGTCGCCAATGCGGTGCGCCGCTTCGTCGAGGCCAAGAAGCTCGATTTCGCGACCTTGAAGGCGATCGGCGCAACCGGCGGGCATGTCGTCGCGATCCATCTGACCGAGGTCATGATCGTTGCGGCGCTTGGCATCGCGATCGGTCTTCTGCTGGGCGCCGCCGCGCCCTTCGCGCTCGGCTATGCGCTTCGCGACCTGCTGCCCCTGCCCTTCGAGCCGACATTGGCGCCAGGAGAGCTGGTGATCGCGGCGCTCTATGGCCTGCTGACCGCGCTGGTCTTTGCGATATTGCCGCTCGGCCGGGCGCATGACGTGCCAGTCTCGGCCCTGTTCCGCGACCAGATCGAGCCGGATCTGCGCCGGCCCAGGCTGGTCTATCTCGGTGTTTTCCTTGCGGCTCTCATCGGCCTCGTCGGCGTCGCGGTCGCCTTCGCCTATGACCGCCGCATCGCACTGATCTATATCGCCGTGGCCGCCGGCATCTTCCTGCTGCTGCGCCTCGTCGCCTGGAGTCTGATGGCTCTCGCTCGCCGCAGCCCGCGACCGCGGAACCCGGCCCTGCGGATGGCGCTCGCCAATGCCCATCGCCCCGGCGCATTGACGCCGTCGCTCGTGCTCTCGCTGGGCCTCGGAGTCGCCCTGCTCTCGGCGCTCGCCTTCATCGATGTCAGCCTCACCCGGCAGTTGACCCAGTCGCTGCCGGACAAGGCGCCGAGTTTCTTCTTCCTCGATATCCCGAACGGCCAGAGCGCGCGCTTTGACAGCTTCATCGCCGAAACGAGGCCAGGCGCCACGCTCGAACGCGTCCCGATGATGCGCGGCCGCATCACCAGTCTCAACGGCGTGCGTGCCGAGCAGATCAAGGCCTCCGAGCAGGCAGCCTGGGTCCTGGATGGCGATCGCGGCATCACCTATGCGGAAACCATGCCCGAGGGCTCGATCATCACTGCCGGGGAATGGTGGCCGGCAGGCTACCGCGGCGAACCGCTCGTCTCCTTCGATGCGCCGATCGCCGCCGGGCTTGGGCTCAAGGTCGGCGATAGCGTCACCGTGAACGTGCTGGGCCGCAACATCACGGCGCGGATCGCCAATCTGCGCACCATCGAATGGCGCTCGCTCGGCATCAATTTCGTCATGGTGTTCTCGCCCAACACCTTTGCCGGCGCGCCGCACACCAATCTCGCAACTGTCACCTCCGGGACCGACGCGACGGCCGGCGCCGATGCGCAGCTGCTGCGCCGGCTGGCGGTCGAATTCCCATCGGTCACCGCCGTGCGGGTGAAGGACGCGCTCGAAGCGGTCAACACCATCGTCAGCCAGCTCGCGACCGCGATTCGCGGCGCCTCGGGCCTGGCGATCGCCTCCAGCCTGCTGGTCCTGGCAGGCGCTCTCGCGGCCGGGCAGCATGCGCGGCTATACGACGCGATGATCCTGAAGACGCTCGGCGCGACACGTCGCTTCATACTTTCGTCGTACGCCCTCGAATATGCCGGAATAGGTTTTGTCTCCGCCCTGTTCGGCGTTGTCGCCGGCGCATTGGCAGGCTGGGGGGTCGTCACCCAAGTGATGAAGATAGAATTCGTCAGCGATCCAACCGGCGCGATCCTCGCTGCGACTGCCGCGATCATGGTCACCGTCCTGTTCGGATTGTTCGGAACCCTAAAAATACTATCGAAGGCGCCAGCTTCTCATCTGCGGAATTTATGAGAACTGTCGCTCTTGCCTCCGAAATAGACATGGAGCGTTCGCCGCATTGCATCATTCTGGGGCCCGTGATCTATTCAGGCGGCGCTCTTAACCATGGCGGCCTCTTGTAAGGTCGCTCAATCCCCCTCATATTCCGCGTTGTCGCCACGATTTTGGGCGATGGTGGAGATCGCGGAGGCGATGTCCGCCCCGGAATTCTACCTGTGAGGGAAATCGCTCTATGAGCAACTTCGACCGCAATGCTCCAGTCTGGGGTGCCGGCCGCGCACAGCAGACCAGCGCCGTCGAGATGGATCAGGGCCTGCGCTCGTTCATGCTCGGCGTCTACAACAACATGTCGATCGGTCTGGCCATCACCGGCCTTGCCGCCCTCGGCATCAGCATGCTCGCGATCGGCGGCGTCTCGGCGGAAGGCAAGATCACCGCACTGACCCCGCTCGGCCAGGCCCTTTATCTCAGCCCGCTCAAATGGGTTGTGATGCTGGCCCCGCTCGCCTTCATCTTCTTCTTCTCGTTCAAGGCCGAGAGCATGAGCTCCTCGACCGCGCGCACCATGTTCTTCGCCTTCGCGGCGGTGATGGGCGTGTCGATGTCCTCGATCTTCGTCGTCTTCACCGGCGCGTCGGTCACTCAGGTCTTCTTCATCACGGCCGCCGCCTTCGGCGCGCTCAGCCTTGCCGGCTACACCACGAAGAAGTCGCTTTCGGGCATGGGCTCCTTCCTGATCATGGGCCTGATCGGTCTGGTGATCGCCTCGGTGGTCAACATCTTCCTGGCCTCGAGCGCGCTCTCTTTCGCCATCTCGGCGATCGGCGTGCTGGTCTTCGCCGGCCTGACCGCCTGGGATACCCAGCGCCTGAAGGAGATGTTTCTCTACTCGGATCTGGACGCCGAATCGGCTGCGAAGCTCTCGGTGAACGGCGCTCTGTCGCTCTACCTGAACTTCATCAACATGTTCCAGATGCTGCTTCAGCTGTTTGGCGATCGTCGCTGATCGATCGTCCGCCTTGCGGATCAAGCGAGCCCCGGCTGCAAAGCCGGGGCTTTTCTTTTGCGTTCCTCGCGGTCCATCTTGATCGGATGGACCCCATCACGATCAGGGACGGTCGCATCGACGACATCCCCGTCATCACCACGATCTATGCCGATGCCGTCTCGAACGGCACCGCCTCCTGGGAGCTTGAACCGCCCTCGACCGGCGAGATGCAGCGGCGCTTCGAGGCGCTCGTTGCCGATGGCTATCCCTATCTCGTCGCGACCAGAGGCGAGGATCTGCTCGGTTATGCCTATGCCGGTGCCTATCGCCCGCGCCCGGCCTATCGCAGCACGGTGGAGGACTCGATCTATCTCTCGCGGCAAGCACAGGGCTTCGGCATCGGCCGCGCTCTGCTGAGCGCGCTGATCGCCGCGTGCGAAGTCAGGGGCTTCCGGCAGATGGTCGCGGTCATTGGCGATGGGAACGGCGCCTCGGCCGCCTCGCGCCGGCTGCATGAACACGCCGGATTCGCGCTCATCGGGGTCGCCAGGGCCGTCGGCTACAAGCACGGCCGCTGGCTCGACCAGATGCTGATGCAGAAGGAAATCGGCGACGGCAACCGAACCGCGCCGCCCCTCAACTCACCACGCTGAGCTTCTTGTCGACCACCCGCAGGACACGGCTGAGATCCGAGCCGCGCTTCAGGATCAGCCCGGTCGCCGCGACGATCGAGTACGCGCCCTGGCGCTTGGCAAGGGCGGGATCCTTGACGATCCGGTAGAGCGGGACCTCGGAGGTTCGGCGATAAACCGAGAACTGTGCCTTGTCCTTCAGGAAATCGATGGCGTAGTCGCGCCATTCGCCGGCAGCGACCATCCGGCCGTAGAGATTGAGAAGCTCAGAGAGTTCCCGGCGATCAAAAGTAACGGCCGCCGGCTTGGCCGGACCGGGGAAGGCAACCACCGCCCCGGCCCCGTGCGATTGCGGCGTTTCGCTTTCGCTCATAGCGCCTCCCGATCGGCGGTCGAGCAGGGCCCGATCGCACTTCCCGTTGGGCAGGATGATGCGCCCCGGATGCTGCGCTGGCAAGAGATCGAGGCAGGCCGAAAAGAATCACGCCTTCGTCAGCCACGCCGCATTTTCGCCGCGAACGCGCCAAGCGATGGCCAAGTTGCCGGGCTCAACTCCCCTCGTTGCCTCGACGGCCCGGCCTCATTGAGTTCCGGATACGTCAGCCCCCCAGCCCCCCGGGCTTGGTGAGGTCGGGCCTATCGGTTCGAGGCTACCTCAACGGCTGGCGGTTTCCGCTGGCCGTTTTCTTTTGGCGAAAATGCAGGCTCTTCAGCGGTTTTGTCCGTGATACTGGGCATTTGGCCGCATATCGACGGCCGAGGCCATCCTGTTCGACATGTTGAAGAACGAAGCGACCGCACCGACATCCCAGATGTCACGTTCGCCGAATCCCGCCGCCCGCAACGCCTCGCGATCACCTTCCTCGACGAGATAGGGCGTCTCGCTCAGCTTCACCGCAAAATCGAGCATCGAACGATGGCGGGGCGAGAGCGAGGCAGCGCGATAGTTCATGGCCATCAGCTCGCCGAGCACCGGATCCCCCGAGAGCTGACGGACCGCGGCGCCATGTGCCGTCAGGCAGTAATAGCAACGGTTCACGCTCGACACGGCGACGGCGATCATTTCGCGCTCGAGCTTGGAGAGACCCGAAGGGCCGAGCATCAGGTCGTTGTAGAACGCGGCGAAGGCCGTGAGCTTGGCATCGTCATGGGCGTAGGCCAGCAGCACATACGGCACGAAGCCGAGCTTCTCCTGGCATTTGGCGAAATAGGCCCGATTCTCGGCCGACAGTTCGACTTCCGGCAACGCCAGCGCCATCACCCTTGGCGACTCATCCTGCCGAGTCGGAAGCTCTCCGACCTTCGATTTGTCATGCTTGTTCGACATGGTCCGTTTCCTGATGTGTCGGCGGGGTTGAACTTTCGACAGGATCTGCCGCGATGTTCGCACGGGCGCCCTTGTTCGTGTGCATGATGCGACGAAAGTTGAAAGGCGCCGCAGCCTATGTCATCGCTGCGGCAAAATAACTGAGGGTTCTGGGGATGGTTAAACGAGTGACGAATGCAACGATCGAGGCTCTGGCCGCGGTCGAGGCCGCAGCCTCCCAGAGCGGAACCGGCATGCCGGCGGAGTTTCCGAAGCTGCTCTATGGCCGCGTCGTTGCCGAAGATATCGTCGCACTCCCGCCGGATCTCCTCGCCCGTGCCGCTGCCGCCGCCTACAAGCATCTGACCGCGAAGCGCCGGCCCGGCACGCCGAATCTGCGTTTCCGGGACGAGGCGTTCAGCGAGCATGGCCGCGAACGCCAGATCACGATTCTCGAGGTCGTGAACGATAACAAGGCTTTCCTGCTCGATTCGACGCTGGCTGAGCTGACCGAGCAGGGTTACGAGCCTCGCCTCGTCGCCCACCCCATCCTGGCGGTCGTGCGCGATGCCGACGGCGCTTTTCACTCGCTTGCAGGCGAAGCGACCGGACGGGCTCCGGAAGGCGCTCGCCGCGAAAGCCTGATCCATATCCATCTCGACCGTATCGACACGCCCGAGGCGCGCGAGCGCCTGAAGACCGGTCTTGAGCGGGTCTATGTCGATGTCGGCCTAGCGGTCGACGATTGGGCGGCCATGCGCGGGCGAATCACCGAGGTGATTCAAGCCTATCGCTCCAACCCGCCCCCGCTTGCCGAGGACGAGGTCGCTGAGGCCCTGCAATTCCTCGAATGGATCGCCGGCGACAATTTCACGCTTCTCGGCATTCGAGCCTACCGTTTCCCGGGCGGTGATGCGGCTGCCGACCCGATCGACAGCTCGGGTCTCGGCATCCTGCGCGATCCCTCCGTGCGCATGCTGCGCAAGAATCGCGAAATGGTGGTGATGACGCCGGAGATTCGCGCCTTCCTCGCCAAACCGCAGGCGCTGATCATCACCAAGGCCAACGTCAAGAGCCGCGTGCATCGCCGCGTCCATCTCGACTATATCGGCGTCAAGCTGTTCACACCTGATGGCCATCTCGACGGCGAGATGCGCATCGTCGGCCTGCTGACCTCCAATGCCTATACGGGCAGCGCCCGCGCCATTCCCTATCTGCGGCTCAAGGTCGCGCGCGTCGCCAAGAACACGGGCTTCGACGCGGCGAGCTATTCCGGCCGCGCGCTGCTCAACGTGCTCGATGCCTTTCCGCGCGACGAGCTTTTCCAGATCGACGGCGAGACACTCGAACGCTTCGCGCTCGATATCCTGCAGCTGACCGAGCGCCCGCGCATCCGCGCGCTGGCCCGGGTCGACGAGTTCGACCGCTTCGTCTCGATCCTCGTCTTCATTCCGAAGGATCGCTACGACACGCAGGTCCGCCGTCGCGTCGGCGAATTCCTGGCGCGGATCTATGAGGGGCGCCTGTCGGCCGCTTACCCGGCCTATCCGGAAGGCCCGCTGTCCCGCACCCATTACATCATCGGCCGCGACGAAGGCCGCACACCAAGGGTCGATCGCGCCACGCTGGAAGCCGGCATTGCTGCGATCGTCCGAACCTGGGCGGATGGCCTCAAGGACGTTCTCGACGAGCAGAAGGCGGGCCCGGCAGCGCGGTCGCTGACCGAGCGCTATGCCGAGGCCTTTGGCGCGGCCTATCGCGAGCGCTTCTCGGCAACCGATGCGCTCGAAGACATCGACATGCTGCAGAAGCTCACCCCGGAGCGGTCGCGCGCGGTCAATCTCTATCGCCGCGAGGGCGATACCGCGGCGCGGGCCAATCTCAAGGTCTTCTCGAGTGGTTCGCCGATCTCCCTCTCCGCCCGCGTGCCGGTGCTCGAGAACATGGGCTTCCGCGTCGTCAACGAGCGGACCTTCAACCTGACGCCGGCAGCCAATGGAGTTGAAGCGCCTGAGGCCGCCCGTGTCTGGCTGCACGACATGACGCTTGAGCGTGCCGGCGGAGGCGAAATCGATGTCGCCCGCCTCGATCCGACGATCGAAGCAGCGCTGATGGCCCAGTTCCGTGGGCTGGCGGAATCGGACCGTTTTGACCAGCTCGTCCTTGCCGCCGGAATCGCCTGGCGCGAGGCGGCGCTGCTGCGTGCGCTCGGGCGCTATCTCAGGCAGGTCGGCGCGCCCTACGCCCAGGACTACATCGCCGATGCGCTGACCCGACACCCCGGCATCGCCTCGAAGCTGATCGCCTATTTCGTCGCCAAATTCGACCCGCATTTCGATGCGAGCAAGCGCGAGAAGGCGATGCAGGCCGAGCGTGACAGCATCGAAGCCGCGCTCAACGACGTCACCAGCCTAGACGAGGACCGCATTCTGCGGCGCCTGGTCAACCTGATCGAAGCGGCGCTGCGCACCAATTTCTTCCAGATCGGCCCGGATGGCTATCCGCGCAGCACGATCTCACTGAAATTCGAATGCGCCAGGCTCGACGATCTGCCGCTGCCGCATCCGCTCTACGAGATCTTCGTCTATTCGCCCCGCGTCGAGGGTGTGCACCTGCGCTTCGGCAAGGTCGCGCGCGGCGGCCTGCGCTGGTCCGACCGGCCGCAGGATTTCCGCACCGAGGTGCTGGGCCTGGTCAAGGCTCAGCAGGTGAAGAACGCCGTGATCGTTCCGGTCGGCGCCAAGGGCGGCTTCTTCCCCAAGCAGTTGCCGCCGGCGAGTGATCGCCAGGCCTGGATCGCGGAAGGCACCGAGAGCTACCGCATCTTCGTCCGCACCCTGCTGGAGCTCACCGACAATCTCGACGGCGAGACGGTCATTCCGCCGGCCGACACCGTGCGCCATGATGGCGATGATCCCTATCTCGTCGTCGCCGCCGACAAGGGCACCGCAACCTTCTCCGATATCGCGAACGCGCTTTCGATCGAGAAGGGACATTGGCTCGGCGATGCCTTCGCCTCTGGCGGCAGCCAGGGCTATGACCACAAGAAGATGGGCATCACCGCACGTGGCGCCTGGGAGGCCGTGAAGCGGCATTTTCGCGAGATCGACATCGACATCCAGTCGACCCCCTTCTCGGTGGCGGGTGTCGGCGACATGTCGGGCGACGTCTTCGGCAACGGCATGCTGCTCTCGCCGGCGATCAGGCTTGTGGCCGCCTTCGACCACCGCGACATCTTCCTCGATCCGGAGCCCGATCTGGCAGCGTCACACGCCGAACGCCAGCGCCTGTTCGCGCTGCCCCGCTCCTCGTGGCAGGACTACGACAAGTCGCTGATCTCCAAGGGCGGCGGCGTATTCTCGCGCCAGGCCAAGAGCATCCCACTCTCCCCGGTGCTGCGCGCGCTGCTTGATCTCGACAAGGCGGAAGTCACCCCGCCCGAACTGATGACCGCAATCCTCAAGGCGCGGGTCGACCTGCTCTGGTTCGGCGGCATCGGCACCTATATCCGAGCCACCGACGAGACCGATGCCCAGGTCGGCGACCGCGCCAATGACGCGATCCGGATTGCGGGCGCCGATCTGCGGGCCCGTGTCGTCGGCGAAGGCGCCAATCTGGGCTGCACCCAGCGCGGACGCATCGAAGCCGCCCGCAACGGCATCAGGATCAACACCGATGCCATCGACAACTCCGCCGGCGTCAACACCTCCGACGTCGAGGTCAATATCAAGATCGCACTCGCGGGCCCTGTCCGCGACGGGCGCCTGCCTGAGAAGAAGCGCAACGCCCTGCTCGTCGACATGACCGATGAGGTCGGCCTCCTCGTCCTGCGCAACAACTACCTGCAGACGCTGGCGCTTTCGCTGACCGAGGCTCAGGGCGCGACGGCAACGCCCGCGCTGCGTCGCCTGATGCTGACGCTGGAAGCCCAGGGCCGCCTCGATCGCTCGGTCGAGTTCCTGCCGACCGATATGGTGCTGGCCGAGCGCGAGAAGCGCGGCGAGGGCCTGACCCGGCCGGAGCTTGCCGTGCTGCTGGCCTATGCCAAGCTCGCGCTGCACGATGCCTTGCTCGAATCGGCCATTCCGGACGATCTCTATCTCAACAACGAGCTCGCCCGTTATTTCCCGAAGGCGCTGCGCGACAAATACGGCGCCGAGATTGCCAGCCACAAGCTGCGTCGCGAGATCGTCGCAACCCAGCTCGCCAACGCCATCATCAACCGTGGCGGCCCGGCCATCGTCTCGACCCTGGCCGGCCAGACACGCGCCGACGCACCGGCGATCGCCGCGGCCTACGCCATTGCGCGTGACTCCTTCGATCTGATCGCCCTGAACGGGGCGATCGATGCGCTCGACGCCAAGATCCCGGGCAAGACCCAGATCGGTCTCTATGCCGCGGCCCAGGAACTCGTCACCGATCGGATGAGCTGGTTCCTGCGTCGGGGCGTCGCCAAACCGGGCTCCATCGAGCAAACGGTTGCGCATTACGCGAGGGGCGTCTCCGCACTCGCCGGCGAACTCGACAGCCTGCTGCCCGAGGCAGCCGCCCAGGCGCGTACGGCCCGCATCGCCGTTCTCGTCTCGGAATCAGTGCCCGAAACCCTCGCTGCGCGGATTGCCAGCCTGCCCGCACTTGCCCAGGCGACCGACATCGTCGACATCGCCGACCGGACCAAACAGTCGATTTCCGAGGTGGCGCGGATTCATTTCGGCGCCGATTCGGTCTTCGGCCTGTCCAGCCTGGCGGCAGCAGCAGCAGCCGTACCGGCGACCGACGATTATGAGCGCCTGGCCCGCGACCGCGCCATCGAAACGCTGGTCGATGCTCATGCCGGGTTGACTCAGGAGATCGCCTCGGGCGCAACCGGATCCGACACCCTCGATGGCTGGCTGGCCGAGCGTGGCGCGGAGGCCGATCGCACCCGCGCGACCGTCTCGGCCATCACGATGTCGGGCCTGTCCCTGCCGAAATTGATGGTCGCAGCCGGCATGCTCGCCGATCTTCCGAGAAAGCACTGAGACGAGATCATGACCGAACGCGACATGCCCGCCACCCGGATCGACCCGAAACTGCTCGAGATCCTGGTCTGCCCGGTGACCAAGAGCACGCTCGAATACGACGCAGCAAGGCAGGAGCTGATCAGCCGCCCTGCCAAGCTCGCCTATCCGATCCGCGACGGCATTCCGATCATGCTGCCGGAAGAGGCACGGCAGATCGAGGGATAGACCCCGCTCTCGAGGCCCACTTCGGAGCGATCAGTGTCATGGTCGGGCCTGTCCGACCACGACGCCTCTTCTTAAAGCATCGGCCCGAAAAGTGGATTGCGGTTTTCGGGAAGGCCGATGCAAAGACAAAGAGTTAGATCATCGGACTGGATACGATATCCGGTCCGATGATCTAGATGTTTAGTCCCGGCATTTGATGGATTGGATCGAGCCTGAATCGTTCTGGCTCTGAAGTCCAGCATTTGCAGATGAACTCGTAGGGTGTGAGCCCCCTAAGGGTCTTCAGCCGGCGGCCGAAATTGTAGGCGACAACGAAGTCTGTGAGGTGCGC